>CALAML010000064.1 GCA_937925845.1 uncultured Acidimicrobiales bacterium
GTCAGACCTCGAGAGCACCTGGAGGGCAGATACCCACGGCTTGATCTACGTTGTGGGGTCATGGCGCTTCACCGATTGACGTCCATCACTCTTGGGGTTCCCGACCTTGCTGCGTCGGCCGCGTTCTTTAACGACTTCGGCCTGGTCGGCGGCTCCGGCGGTGCCGACGAATCTCGCTGGGCTACACGTGACGGCGGCGAGCAGGTGGAGTTGGTTGAGGCGCCTCATCGCCAGCTTCAGCGCCTGGGAATCGGTGCTGAGGACAGCGACGATCTGGCTCAGATCGGGGCCCGGGCCGAACAAGCAGCCGCCGAAATCGTCGAGTCGTCAGCGGAACGGCTAGCACTGGTCGAACCAGCCACCGGGCTACTGGTGGAGGTAAGCGTCGCCCCCGCATATGCTGCCGGTCCCTCGACCCATACGTTTAACCGTCCTGGCCTCGAACCGGAGCGCATCGATGTCCCGGCCAAGAGCGTTCTCACCGACCAACCGGTGCGCCCTTCGAACCTCACCCATGTGGTCTATTCCAGCCCCGACCAACCGACCACGCTGACCTTCTTTACCGATGTGCTTGGGTTGGAGATCAGCGATCAGATTCCCGGTGTGATCGCCTTTGCCCGGTGCGGTGAGGTGCATCACAACGTGGCCATACAGGCCGGCCCGGTGGCCTTTCCCCATCACATCGCCTTTGAGGTTGATGATGTCGACGATGTGGTGCGCGGCGGCCAGCACATGGTCGATGTCGACCCGAACCGGAACATGTGGGGCGTCGGCCGCCATGCCATCGGATCCAACTGGTTCTGGTATCTGCGGGAGCCGGGCGGCACCTTTGTGGAGTACACCGCCGACATCGACCGCATCTCAAGTCAGGACCTCTACCGGCCTAAGGACTGGCAGGGGCACGAGTTCCTCTACTCCTTTGGTCCTCCCCCGCCGCCAGAGTTTCTTGAGCCCGCCGATCTCGCCGAGCTCATCGCCGCCAGCTGACGTCGATCCTAGGTAACGCTTCTCCCGAAAAGTCGTTCGCGCTTCTCCTACTACGAAAGGGTCTGATACCCATGGGCTTCCGACTCGCCAACGTGGGCGGCCGTGCCGCTCTTGTACACGGCGATCACTACACCGACCTCGCCACCCACTCCCAGGGCGCGTTGGGCCCGGACCCGATGGAGGCACTGGCCCAACCGGATCAACTCGCCGAGTTGGCCGCCGGGCTTAATGCCGCCACCGCGACTGGTCTGATAGCGGAAGTTACGCTCGACCCGCCGGTGCCCCGCCCCCAGAAGGTGTTTGGCATCGGTTTGAACTACGCGTCGCACGCGGCCGAGAGCGGTATGGAAGCCCCGGCCAGCCCGGTGGTGTTTACCAAGTTCCCGTCGTGCCTGGTCGGCCCCACGGCCGATGTCGAGATCCGCAGCGACGGCTGCGACTACGAGGTTGAACTGGTCTTGGTGATCGGCGCCGGGGGACGCGACATCGCGGTGGCCGACGCCTGGAGCCATGTTGCCGGTGTCACCATCGGCCAGGACATTTCCGACCGCCCGGCGCAGTTTGCCGCCAAGCCCCCGCACTTTGATCTCGGCAAGTCGTTCGACACCTTCGGACCGATCGGGCCGGTGGTGGTGTCGGTCGACGAAGTGGCCGACCGCGATGCTGTGGCCCTCAGCTGTGAGATCAACGGCGAGACCCGCCAGGACGGCTCCACTGCCGACCTAATCTTCAACGTGCCGACCCTGATCAGCTATCTGTCATCGATCACCACGCTGGTGTCGGGCGACCTCATCTTTACCGGCACCCCCGACGGCATCGGCGCGGTGCAGGGCAAGTTCCTGGCCGACGGCGACGTGATCACCTCTACCATCGACGGCATCGGCACCATGACCAACCGGGTCGTTCGTATCTCCGACCCGGCGCCGATCTCTAACGCGGCACCAAACAATGACTGATCCGACCGATACCGCTCCAAACGTGAGAAACCACGACGGCGAAGTCGAGACCCTGTGGACCGGCGCCACGGTGACCCACCGTTTTGTGACCGCAGTTGGGCTGCGGTGGCATGCCGCTACTTCGGGGGATCCGACCAACCCGGACGTGGTGGTGTTCCTCCATGGGTTTCCCGAGAGTTGGTTTGCCTGGCATCACCAACTCACGGCGTTGGCCGATCGCTTCTTTTGTGTGGCGCTCGACCTGAAGGGGCACGGCCAATCCGACACCCGGCTCGATTCCGACTACGACTATGCGGCCCAGGCTCAAGAGTTGCCCGCCGTGTTTGATGCCCTGGGCATCGACCGGGCCCATATCGTGGCCCACGACCGGGGCGCGGTGATCGCCGACCACCTCTGTGCCGTCGAAACTATGGCCGGCCGGATTCGCCGCTACGTCCGTATGCAGCAGTCAGGGAATCGGCCCCACTCCGAACCGCGCCCTCCCCATGACCTGTTTCACAGCGAGCTCGGCGCCCAGCTGATCGGCGATGGCACCATCGCCAAGATCGCCTACGGTGTCGAGCCGAACCCGGATGGGCACACGTTGGTCGCCAAGCCGATCGATCCACGCGACATCGAGGTCCTAGTCGAAAGCGTCACTGCACCCGGGGTGGGCGAGGCCATGTCGGCCAGCTTCGTTTCCGCCGGTTTCGATCGTGAGCTCGCCGACCGGATGAACGGGCTGTTCGACGCCATGACCATGCCCGTGCTGTTCCTCCAAGGTGAACTCGACCCTGGCCAGCAGCCATCGGAGTATGAGACCGTCACCGACGAGGTGGCAAACGGTCATCTCCAGTTCATCGAGGGCGGCCACTTCTTCCACCTTGAGATCCCCGACGAGACCTCGGCCGCCATCAGAGACTTTCTTACCCGGAATCTCGCGGAGGCCTGACCCGATCGCCCAACGCTAACTCTGCCCCCGATCCTGGCGGCGCACTATCCCGCCGACGCTGAGCGCTGAACCCGAGGGTCGGCAAGAATGCACCTGGTGGCCACGAGCACTGATCGAGCCCGCTCCGCCATGGTTCCCCTCCCCTCAGCTGAGGCGTTTGGTGTCGGCGAGTAGCACCTGAATGGCCCGCTCGAGTTCGCGGGCGAAGATCATGCGGGCCGCGTCGCCGGCCACCGGTCGCATCGACTGCACCAGCGGCCCCGGCTCAGCACCACCGCCAAAGCCCTGATCAAGGGCGCTGACAAAGAGGTCGATGAGCTCGGTACTCGCCTGGCTCAGGTGTTTCTGAAGAATGTCCCCCGCGTCGAGCACCAGATCGATAGCGATATCGCTGGCCACCAGATTCAGCGTCAATTCGAACAGCGCCGGGTTGCGCACCAGCCAGGAATCCCCCTGGCGCACCACCATGTCACGGCCCTCCAGAGTTCCCAAAGTGCCCGGAGGTGTCGAGGCCAACAGTTCGTCGAGCTCGATACGGCTGAGGATCCGCGGCGCATCACCGCTCCACGAGCCACCCAACGTCTCGTTGAGGCCTAACCAGTCAGAAACGCGAGCCTGGGGGTCCGAAGAGTCAAGCAGCTCTCGAATCGCCGGCAATTTGAGGCCGCGGTCATGGAGCTCACCGATCAGCCGGAGTCGTTCCACATGCTCGGCGTCATACCGGGCGACCCTGCCATCCTTCGGGTCCTTGATGGTGCGGGGTAGCAACTTCTTGGTCTGGTAGTAGCGAATGGTTCGTGGCGCCAACCCCGAAATTTTCGACACTTCCTCCAGGCTGAACAGCCTCGACTCCCCCGATTCGGCCTGGGCATCACCGGCCTCGACACCTTCGCTCTCGCATTCGGGGCTGGATCGGGTCTTGCTGCGAATCTTCGAGCGGGCCATCTTTCGATACTAGCCGAATAGTGACAGTTGCAACTGCAACAATCTCTTGACATCAGATACTGTTACTAACAGTATATGGTGTTATGAACGGTCTCTTGGAACGCCTGACCTATCCCCTCGACCCCGACGCCTTTCGTTTGTTGCTCGGCCCTCTGCGCACCCAGCGCCTCCAGGGAGTGATCGAATCGGTGACTCCGCTCACTCCGACCTCGGCCGAGTTGGTTCTGCGGGTTGGGCGAAGTTGGCCCGGCCATCTAGCCGGCCAGTTTGTGACCATCGGCGTTGACATCAACGGTGTTCGTCACACCCGCTGCTACTCGCTGACCTCGGCTGCTGCTGCTTCGTCGGCGGACCGGATTTCGATTGCCGTACAAGCCAAGCCGGACGGCTTTGTCTCCAAACATCTGGTACACCGCACCTTGCCCGGCACCACGGTGCAGCTTGGTGCGCCGGACGGCGAGTTCACCCTTGAATCAGCAGCTTCGCGGCGAATCCTCTTCCTAACCGGTGGGAGTGGGGTGACCCCAGCGGTTGGCATGTTGAGGACCCTGGCGACGATGAACGCCGCGTCCCGGGTGAGTTCCTCGCCTTGGGACGTGGTCGCCGTGCATCACGCTCCCACCCGGGATCAGGCCATGTTCGCCGACGAACTGGAGGCCCTTGGTCGCCAACACCCATGGCTGACGGTGGCGCTTCGTACCACTCGGGAGAGCGGTCACGGCCATCTGGATGCCGACGTGCTGGGAGAAGTATGTCCGGATTGGGCCGACCGCGACGTTTTTGCCTGCGGCCCATCGGGGCTGATCGATTTCGCCTCGAACCGCTGGACCGAGGCTGGAGCCGCTCACCGCGTCCACGTAGAGCACTTCGCTCCGCCGATCGCCGGCCCTGGTTCGAGCCAAACCGGTCTGAACGAAGGCGCCCAAGCACAAGTGACGTTCTCGGCCTCGCAACACCAAGTCACCGCCGAGGCGGGCAGCTCACTTCTTGAGACTGCTGAATCGACCGGACTGCTTCCGCAGTCCGGCTGTCGAATGGGCATCTGTCGCACCTGCACCGTCCCTCTAGTTCAGGGCACGGTCGTCGATATGCGCAACGGTCGCCGCAGTGATGCCGGCAGCCATGTGCAGATCTGCGTTTCGGCCCCCGTCGGCGACGTGACCATCGGCGCCTGACCGCCACCCGCCCGCGGAACCATGCCCCGGGCGCCTCCCCTCCCTCTCCCCCTCCTTCCGCTGCCCTTTCAAGAGTTCCTGTTCTTCTCACTCTTTCCATTCTCCCCACCCGAAAAGGTTTACTGTGCCTCTGCTTCTTCTTCCCCGTGCCGGGTCGACCGGCACCCCGACCGGCCCCGCCCCCGAGATCATCACCGAAGCCGATCTGGACGAACTGGCCGCTGACGCCGGCCTCGGCGACCTCCCCGGACTGGCCCAACTCACCCGGCTGGCGACCCGTTTGACCCCAAACACCGGACCTGAACCAGATGCTGGCCCACTCCCGAGCTACTCCGAGTCGGCCTATCCAGACGGGCTCGACCTCAACCAGCTGGCCAACGAGCTGGATGCCATCCGTGACTCGACGCTGGCGTCGCTTGGTGAAGATGACGCCGCCTACATCCGGCGCATCATCCGGATCCAGAGAAGCCTCGACCTGGCCGGACGGGCCGCCCTGCTTGCCGGCGTCTTCCCGCCGGCATGGATCGCAGGCGTGGCCATGCTCAGCGGAGCCAAGATCCTTGAGAACATGGAGATTGGCCACAACGTGCTGCACGGCCAGTGGGATTGGATGCAGGATCCCGAGATCCACTCCACGACCTGGGAGTGGGACCACAGCTGCCCCGCCAGTCAGTGGAAGCACTCACACAACTACCTGCATCACCGCTGGACCAACGTGGCCGGGAAGGATCGCGACATCGGCTACGGCGCCATTCGGATCGATCCGAACAGCGAGTGGTATCCGAGACACCTGGCCCAGCCTGCCGTGTTCGTCGGCCTGGCTCTGGCGTTCGATCTTGGCATCTCACTGCATGACAACGAAGCGATCCACGCCCGGAACCCACTCAAGACCGACATGGAGGCGGCCAAACCAAAACTCGAAGAGAGCTGGAACAAGATTCGGCGACAGGGTGCCAAGGACTTCATCTTCTTTCCGTTGCTGGCCACCCCCCTTGGACTTCCTTCAGTTCTTGCTGCGGCTTCGGGCGCATTGGCCGCCAACGTGATCCGCAACTTGTGGACCTTTGGCGTGATCTTCTGTGGCCATTTCCCCGACGATGTGCGCATCTTCACCGAGGACGAGGTTGAGGGGGAAAGTCCAGGCGGTTGGTACTACCGCCAGATCATGGGCTCAGCCAATTTCAACGGCGGCCCGCTCACCCACGTGATGACCGGCAACCTCGACCACCAGATCGAACACCATCTGTTCCCCGACCTACCCTCGAACCGCTACGCAGAGATCGCCCCGCAGGTTCGCGAAATCTGCGAACGCCATGACATCGCCTACAACACCGATTCCTTCGCCAAACAGTTCGGCACAGTGGTCCGCAAGGTCCTGCGCTACAGCCTCCCCAACCGCAAGCAATAGAACTTGGGGGCCTAGCGGCGCATAGAGCACCGGGTGTGACGGTGGACACATTCTGGAGCAGGTGCTAGAAAAGTTGTGTCTGGCCGCTGATCCGTGGCGGCCCTGTTACAGGAGGTGTAATGGCTACTCGAATCGAGCCGATAAAACCCGGGGCCAGCCCCGACCCTGAGGTGAACGAACTTCTGGCCCAAGCCAAAGATGGATGGTGGGCTGACGCCAACATGTTCGGCGTGATTGCGCGGAACCCAAAGAACCTCAAGACGATCGTGCCGGTCTTTGTCTCCTTCTTCGCCGAAGGCAGCGTTGAGCCCCATCTCCATGAGTTGATGCGGCTTAAAACCGGTCAGATCAACGACTGCGCCTACTGAAATACTGTTCGTAGCGTCGCCGTGCGCGATGCAGTAGGTCCCCGCGAATCAGCATGCATGCAACACCAGCCCACCGCAGGAGATGCCCTCAACGACCGTGAGGCCCTGGGCATTTCTCTTGCCGAACGAATGGCCCTCGATCCCCACACCGTCACCGACGAGTTCTTCTCCCGGTTGAAGGAGCATTTCTCCGAAGATGAGATCGTAGAGATGGTCTTCGCTTGCGGGATCTTTAACTGGGGGAACAAGTTCAACATCACCATGAACATGGATTCCGCTGAGGAGTCCGAGTACGAATGCAACATGGAGTATCGACAGGAAGAGATTGCCTGACATGGAGATCGACGAGGTGAACGCCTCATCGCTCGCCGAGGTCGTCTTAGCCGAGAGCCGCGGTGTAGTTATCGACTTCTGGGGTACCTGGTGCCAGCCGTGCCGAACACTGCGGCCGCATCTGGAAAACCTTGCCGATGAATACGGAGCCGCATGGCGGATGGTGGCTGTCCATGTCGATGACAACGAGGACATCGTCGAGAAATACGGTGTAACGGCAACACCGACGTTTGTCTTCATCAAAGGCGGCGACGAAGTGGCTCGCATCACCGGTGCGGTAACCATGGGCGAAATCGCCGAGACCCTGGCCGCCAACGCATAGCCGGCCGGCCCCGGCGCCTCCGCCGGGCTCGTCTGAGCTACCAGGAACGAACCTGGTGCCGGACCGCCGCCGAGACCGTTTCGAGCTCGGCTGGTCCGGCACCGCTTCGCGCCAGAATGTTGAGACCAAAGACCGCGGCTACCAGGAGCTCTGTTCGAGCCTCGACTTCCGATGGCTGATCAGTAAACGAGGCCAGCGCCCCTCCGAGGAGTCGTCGAAGGCTTTGCCGGTACTCGGCGACGCGGTAGGTCTGGTCGTCCTGCTCAGCAGCGAGGTTGAGCACGAGGCAACCACGGGTTTTGTCGCCGACGACCCAGGCGGTCATCGCCTCCAGGAAAGTGAGTATCGATGTCCTGTCGGGGTTCGGCACTTCAAGCGACGCGAGTACATCGGCGTGCAGTCGTTCCTCGTAGCGGTCGACAACTTGATCGAGCAGCTCCCGCTTGGACCCGAACGTGTTGTAAATCGACGATTGGCCGACCCCCATGGCTATCTCAAGCGAACGGGTAGTCGTGCCGGCAAATCCATTGCGCCAGAAAACACCTACCGCCAGGTCGATGACCTCGGACGGGTTGAAATCACGGGGCCGGCCCGCGGTCCGGTTGGTTGACGCAGACACCTCACCACTCATGGGCACGAGTGTAGGCAACCACCGTTTCACCACCCAGTCGACGCCAAAGAACTCGACGTAGCCTTCCCCAACCGAACCCCGAGCGAGCCCGGAGAGCTACGCTCTCGGAATGGGCAAAGTCGGTCCACATGACTGAGTTGCAGATAGGGATCTTTCCGGCTGGGCTCGACACCGCTGGGCTGGATTTTGTGCGTCAGGCCGAGGCTCTTGGGGTTGACTCGGTTTGGACTCCCGAGGCCTGGATGTATGACGCCCTCACTCCACTCGGATACCTGGCCGCCATCACCGAGCGGGTGCGCCTTGCCACCGGGGTGGTGCAACTGGGTGCCCGCTCACCGGCGATGTTGGCTATGTCGGCGCTGGCCCTGCAGGCGATGTCAGGCAATCGGTTCGTGCTCGGCGTGGGCACCAGCGGGCCTCAGGTGATGGAGGGTTGGCACGGGGTTCGGTTCGACCGGCCGATCACCCGCACTTCCGAAACCATCGACATCATTCGCGGCATCGCCTCGGGCGAACGGGTGAGCTACGACGGCGAGGTGTATCAGCTACCGCTTCCCGACAGCCAAGGGCGGGCCCTGCGCTCCCCTGTCGCCGGCGCGCCGCTGCCGATCTTTGTTGCCTCGATGGGTCCGGCCAACCTTCGCCTCACCGGGGCCAAGGCCGATGGCTGGATCGGCACCGCCTTCCTTCCTGAATCGGCTGAGGTGTTTATCGACCCGATCCGCGAGGGTGCCGAGCAGGCCGGCCGCACCCTCGAAGACATCGAGCTGACCACAGCAGTCAGCCTCGACTTCTCCGATGATCCGGAGGCTGCCGGTCGGCGCCATGCCGACGGCTACGCCTTCACCATCGGCGCCATGGGTTCACCATCTACCAACTTCTACAACCAGGCCTTCGCCCGCCAGGGTTTCGGTGACGCGGTAGCGCGGGTGCATGAGCTGTGGCAGTCCGGAGACCGCGACGCGGCGCGAGCGGCGGTGCCGATCGAGATCGGTCTCCACACGAATTTGGTGGGCGGCGACGCCGAAGTTGCCGAGCGACTTCGGATCTACCGCTCCGCCGGGATCCGAACCCTTCGGGTGCAGGTCGACGCCGCTGACCCGACCGGCCGGCTGGATTCGCTGGCCCGCCCGATGGACCTGGTGAAGGCCGTCAACGCGGATTCCTGACCACGTCGAAGTCGACCTTCAGGACATAGACCAGGCCGGGGGCGTTACGGACCGAGGGCGGGGTTTTCGTGTGAGAAACCCCGCCCAAGGCCTGATTCAGATGCCTGTGGGCATCAGTGGATTCTTAGTTAAGGGGACAGTCTCGCTCGTTGGCGAGCACCAAGGGATCTTGGCTGTTCTCGCTCGCCAGTACAAAGACTTCGTACGGTGTGTATTGGTAACTCACATCGAAGCTAAGGGCGTTCAACAGCGCGGCGACCGAGTGTCGCAGCACCGCCGCCCGCACGCCGTCAATGGTGGCGTTGCCTCTGGTGCTGACCGCCTCGGCCAAGGTGATGTGTGGACCGAAGCCAAACACCTCGTCGTAGTAATCGGTCGGCTGAATCCCGGTCCAGGAGTCGTAATGATGGGCCTGACGCCAGTAGCCCGGCGTGCATCCCTGGAATGCCGGCGGCGGCGCGGTGTACCGGTTTGTGACGGTGATGGCGTCGCCGTCCACCGTGATGCTCTCTAGTGTCCAGAGGTCATCTAGAGGTCCCTCGGAAGCGGTGCAGTCGGTTCCTTCGGGCACAGCGATCGACACCGAGCCACCTACCATGACAGTGTCGTCGGTGACACTATCGCCGTTATCGCACGAGATTGTGATGCTGAACGTTGCGCCCGCTGGCGGAGTATCGCCCACGGCAGCCTTGGTTGCGACAACGGTCTTGTCGGGCCAGTTGTTGGTGACTTCCAGACCGACTCCCGCCGCCACGACAACAGTCGGGGAGTTGGTGACCTCCCATGAACCGCCCGGGTCCTGCTCGACTGCCTGGCAGTTGGCGCCGATCGGGACATTGGAGACCGTTGCCGTCTCCCCTCCCCGGAGCATGACCGTGTCAACCACTGCGCCATCGCATACGAGATCGATAGTGAAGGTTGCGTCAGGTCCCTGGCCGGTGGTGGTCTTGGTGATGGTTACGTCGACCACCCGAAGCGTGTTGTTGATGGTGACGCCATTCGGTCCACCTTCAACAATCGTCACTGTCTTCGGTCCGTCGTCGTCATAGTTGCCGGAACTGGTCTCAGTGACGGTGCAGTCGGCGAGTGCCGGCACATTGTCGGCGACTCTGACCGTCTCGCTGCCATCGGTCACGGTGATGCTGAGGGAGTAGCTAATGACTTCAACCGCGGGATCACCTGCGGTACAAACAACGGTGAAGTCGAAGGTCCCGGAGCCACTGTCGACCGTCTTGGTGATGTCGAGTGGGCCGAACCGGTCATAGACGCACAAAGCGAACTGGCTGAAGTTATTGGTGTTGCCCACCGCAAGAAGCGGCGAGCTCGATGCCAGCGGGAAGACCCACTGGGGGTTGATGCTCGCTGAACCACCGATGGCTTCGCTGATGAGCACCGGTGCTCCGTCCAGGGTCACCGAGGTGATCTCGAACGTGCCGGCATCACCGATCGCGATGTAGTTGGCCTGCAGTGGCGAGCCCGCGGTCGGCTGAGCCGAACCTTCTCCTTCGGCCACGCCACCAGTGGTGAACTTGACGTAGTTGCCGATGCCCCCAGGACCACAAGTACCCATGGCCGGAAGACCTCCTGGGCGGTTCGGATCGGTGGGCGGTAAGGCATCTTGAGCTACCGCCTGACCTCCGGTGATGGATGCCATCGCAACCAGCAGCGCAATTCCGAACAGCCAGATCAAATATGATCGGCCGCGTTGAGCTAGTTGGCCCGATCGGGCCAAGATAAACGTGTTCATAGTCTTCTTCCCTTCCCGCCAGTTCCCGCTGGCGGCCAAGGGTGCGAACAGAGTCAAAGTGCCGACGACCGTGTCGCACCCAATCCCGAGGGCGGACGACAGTACCGCCCTATCTCGCGGACTTTAGTTGCGAACTGCCTGAAGGGCAATGATTTTCTTCAGAAGAAAAGAGCACAACCCTCAGACCGCCCGGTCAATCCCCGATCGGCCTTCCCCGAGGCTAGACCGGCCAGCCCCGATCGAGATCGGGCTCCACACCAACTTGTTGGGCGGCGACGCCGGGAACACCGAGCGGCTGCGGGCCTACCGGGTTGCCGGCATCCGAACGCTTCGGGTGCAGGTCGACGCCGATGACCCGACCAGCCGGCTGGATTCGCTGGCCCGCCTGATGGACCTGGTGAAGGCGGTCAACGCTGAGCCTTGACCCAGCCTCCGATCACGCCGGAGTCACGCAGCTGCTCCAGGTCCGCCGGCGTCATTCCCAGTTCAGCGAGCACTTCGTCGGTGTGCTCGTCGATGTCTGGCGGCCCTTCTCCCGGAACCAACGGGGTCTCATCCATCTGTAGTGGTGTGGTGGCTACCCGGTAGGAGCCGTGGTGGGAATGGTCGAGGGTGGCGATAAAGCCGTTGGCTTCGGCCTGGGGGTCATCAAAGATCTCGTGGGGGAAGTTCACCCGTCCCGCCGGCACTCCGTGTTGGCGCAGGTGTTCCAACCACGAAGCGGTGTCCCGACTGGCGAAGAGGTCTTCAGCCTCGCTCACCAGCAGGGCCTGGGCCTCGCGCTCGGCCGCACTGCCCCGCTCATACAGCCGTTCCTTTCGGGGGTCGATCAGACCGGTGGCGTCCCGGAAGCGCTGGTTGAGCTTGGGTGAGAGACACCCGACCGAAAGGAAACCGTCGCTGGTTCGGTAGTGACGGAAGTAGACGTTGCCTGGCGGCCGCCCTCCGAAGTGGTCGATGTAGGCCTGCTGTTGGTCGTCGAAGCCTCCGCCGGATTCCCGAACCCCGGCCAACACTTCGGTAAACGCATCCATGCGTGCGCCGTCGAGTTCTTCGAATCGGTACACCATGTTGGAGATCAGCCCCAGAGCGGTGTGGAACAGCGAGGTGCGCACCTGCTGGCCCACGCCGGTTTGGTCCCGATGGCGAATGGCGGTGACCACCGCCAACGCCGACACCATGCCGGTCACCACATCAGCCAAGGCGGGCCGAACCCAGTACGGAGTGTTCCCGTCGGAGTTGGCCATCAGCGCGGTGAGGCCCGACAGCCCCATGGCCACGTTGTCGTAGCCACCGTCCTGGCCCATCGGCCCGTCTGGCCCATAGGGGGTGTTCTGGAGATAGATCAGGTCGCTCTTCACCGACCGCAGTCGCTCATAAGCGAGACCGTAGCGATCAACATCTGAGCGTTTCATCGACACCAGCACCACATCGGCGTTGCCCACCAGGGCGTCGATGATCTTGGTGGCGTCCGGGTGGGTCAGGTCCAAACAGATGCTGCGCTTGCCGCGATTGCAGATGGCAAAGTCCCGGCCCTGACCCGGCACGCTTGTGGGTGTTTGCAATCGGTAGGTGTCGCCCCGCGGCGGCTCGACCTTCACTACGTCGGCTCCCATATCGGCCAGCACGGTCCCGCAATAGGGCACCGCCAGCGCCTGGGCAAACTCCACCACCTCGATGTCGCTTAACGCACCCATCCTAATCCCCCATCCGTTTTCCCCGAGACTACGAGGTCGCACCGTTGCGTCTGGCCAAGTTTGTACTTTTCCGGGTCAGACCCCGAAAACTGCAAACTTTTAGTCTGGATCCATTGCTGTTGGCAACCACTCGTTGGCGATTGACCGCATCGCCAGCATGGACGTCGTCAAAAGACGTAGCGTTTGTGGCATGCGAAACGAACTGTGCAAGCGCTTTGGTATCGAGTTCCCGCTCTATGCCTTTACCCACTGTCGCGATGTGGTGGTGGAGGTGAGCAAGGCCGGAGGTCTCGGCGTGCTGGGAGCGGTGGGTTTCAGCGTCGAACAGCTTGAGATCGAGCTGAAGTGGATCGATGAACACATCGGCGACAAGCCCTACGGCGTCGACATTGTGCTGCCCAATAAGGTGGGCGGAGATGCCGGGGAGATGGACCTGGGCAAGCTTCGCACCCAACTGGAAGACATGATTCCCGATGGTGTGCGCACCTTTGTTTCGGACATTCTCGAGGCGGAGGGTGTGCCCGACCTGCCCGAGGGCGAGGACATGGGTAGTGGCCTGATGGGCTGGAACGCGGCCACCGCCGTGCCCCAGGTGGAGGAGATCCTCCGGCATCCAAACGTGGTGATGGTGGCCAACGCCCTCGGCACCCCGCCGCCGAACCTGGTGAGCCAGATCCAGGAGGCCGGAGTGGCCGTGGGCGCCTTGTGCGGGACCCCGGCCCAGGCGTCGCGGCACAAGGCTGCCGGCCTGGACTTCGTCATCGCCCAGGGATACGAAGGCGGCGGCCACACGGGCGACATCGGTTCGATGGTTCTCTGGCCTCAGGTGATTGACGAAGTGGCCCCGCTTCCGGTGCTGGCTGCGGGCGGGATCGGCAACGGGCGTCAGATGGCTGCGGCCCTGGCCATGGGTGCCGCCGGAGCTTGGACCGGCTCGTTGTGGTTGGCTGTTGAAGAAGCGGCCGGGCCACCAGCCGAAATCAAGAGCTACCTCGACGCCACCAGCAAAGACACGGTGCGTTCGCGTTCCTACACCGGCAAGCCGTGTCGGATGCTTCGCAACGAGTGGACCGAAGCGTGGGAGCGGCCCGACACCCCCGACACCCTCGGCATGCCGCTGCAGATGATGGCGGTGCGCGAGGCCATGGTCCGTAGCGGCCGCTACCCGGACAAGGCCCAGAGCGTGGCTTTCAACCCGGTGGGCCAGATCGTCGGCGAGATGAACAAGGTGCGGCGTTCCTCCGAGGTGGTGCTGTCGATGGTGGAGGAATGTATCGACGCCCTCCAAGCAGCGAACAACCTCCTAGGCCAGGACTGATCCTCTATCGTGACGGAGTTGTGGAAGCACCCGAGGTCTGATGCCAACTGAACGGTCGATTGCCGAAGGCCGTATCGCCTGGACCCGCCGCCACATGCCGGTCCTGGTCCAGACCGCCGCGGAGTTCGCCGCCAACCAACCGTTCGCAGGGTTGACCATTCATTGGCTTTCGTATCCATATCGAGCCGAAGACTGCTGTGCTGATCGAAGCACTGCTGGCCGGGGGAGCCAGGATCATCGCTATGGGCAACGAGGGCACCACGCAGTTCGGCACCGCCGAGGTGTTGGCCGGCGAATTCTGCGAAATATTGGATCGCCCCGACCAGGGGCCCGAAGCGACCACCGCCAACCTCAGCCGCATCGCCGCCGTCGGCCCCGATCTGGTGATGGACAACGGAGCAGAGCTGATCGCCGCCTGCCTCGCGTCTGATCACGCTCCCCGCGGCGCGACCGAGGAAACCACCTCGGGGGCATATGCGTTGCGGGAAGACCACGCCGGCCAGGTCGGCTTTCCCGTGATCGTGATCGACCCAAATTTCGACCTGGTCCCCGGACCCCAACCGGTGCCTGAGACCATCAACAACCAGGTCGCAACCGCCATGCTCCACAGCATGGGCCAGCTCCGCTAGCCCGGCTCCCTCAGTCCGAAGGGCTCGACGGCAACGCCGATCGCAGCACACCAACGGCGTGGGTGCCGGCGATGGTCTCGGCCAGGTAGTTCGGCGCTTCGTCGGTGGGCACAAACCAGCCGGTGGGGCACATGGTGAGCACCTCCACAAACGACAGACCCAGACCCTGCTGTTGGGCGGTGAACGCCTCGACCATCATCCGCTTGGTTCGCGCCACGTTGCCGGCATCGTTCACCGCGCCTCGGGCGACGTAGCCAACACCATCGATTTGGGCCAACAGTTCGGCGATGCGCATCGGGTGGCCATGCTTGGCCGCATCCCGCCCCTCGATAGTGTTTTTGGTGCGCTGGCCGATGGTTGTAGTCACGGTGAGGTGTCCGCCGGTTTCGCCGAAGACCCCGTTGTTCAGCATGATGCACACGATGTTTTCGCCACGGGCGGCACAGTGCAGTACTTCCTGCAAACCCTCGTTGGCCATGTCGCCATCGCCTTGAATCGTGAAGACGGCGAGGCCCGGCCGCACACGAGACACCCCGGTCGCCACCGAAGGCGCCCGACCGTGGAGCGCCTGCAGCACCTCCACGTCGAGGTTGTTCGAAAACGCGGTACTGCACCCAATGCCAAATACCGCCACCGACTTCTCAGCCAGACCCAACAGTGCGATGGCATCCATCACTGCTCGAATAGCGATGGGTTCCCCACAGCCCGGGCACAGATGATGCTCGCCCACATCGATCAGGTCGGGGGTGAAGTCGGCAACCCGACTGGCGTCGGTCGGGGCTTCCGAACTGGGAATCACAAAGAGTTCTTTTGGCCGACGGTCCTCGGTCATGAGGTCTCCAACAGTTCGCGTACCGATGCTGCGAGTTGTTCAACACTCACGTCGGGAGAAATACCAAACGCTGATGAATCGGTGCGGTACCCGTTCAGCCCCACCACCGGCGCCACACCCAGCACCGAGAGCTTCACATCGTCGATCATCTGGCCAGCGTTGTTCTCATACACCGCTACCAGGCGACAGCCCGCAGCTGCCTCGGCGACCTGGCGCTCGGGGTAGGGCCAGAGGGTGATCGGTCGAACCAAACCCACGGCGTGGCCCTCGCTACGGAGCATGGCCACGACAGATTCGGCGTAACGGGCCATGGTGCCGTAAGCCACGAGCAGTATCTCGGCGTCCTCGGTCTGGGTGGTTTCCGCCCGCGGCGTGATCCCTGCGGCCATGGCCTCACGCTGCTGATCGGCATGGGCGTAGTGGGCGGCCAGGTCATAACCCACCCCGTCGCGCTGTTTGGTGGTGCCAAGTGGTGACACCAGCTTGGCACCGCCGGTTCCGCCTGTTGATCCATCGAGGGTCCAATCGGGCGCCGATCGGGGCTCGGGGTAGTCCTCCGAAAGCTCGACATCGACCCAGGTGTGGGCCATGTAGTAGTCGCCCACAACCATCACCGGATTCCGCCATCGATCAGCCAGGTCAAAAGCCTCGCCGATCAGTTGCGACACCTCGGCCGGGCCCGATGGGGCCAGCACCGGAGTGCGATAGTCGCCGTGTCCGCCGCCCCGCGTGGCTTGGAAGTAGTCGCCCTGTCCTCGGGCCATGTTCAACACCACAAAGCCGATACCGGCCAACGCCGCTTCGGCGATCGACTCCTGCATCAGCGATAGGCCTTGGCCGGTCGAACCGGTGGCCGCACGGGTGCCGGCCGCGGCCGCACCCCACACCATGCCAACCGCCTCCAACTCGCTCTCGGCGTTCATACACACGCCGCCGACGGTCGGTAGCGCCGCGGCCATGTGCTCAAGCACCTCGGTGAAGGGCGTCATCGGGTAGCCGGCAAAGAACCGACACCCAGCACTAACCATGGCCTGAGCAAAAGCTTCGGAGCCTTCAACCAGTCGGGCGCTCACGGCCGCCTCACTGCAGACCCGATTCCGCTGTCCAGGTTTTGGGCTCGTCGAACCGAAAGACGCTGAAGCAGAAGTCGGGGCACACATCGGCGCAGGCCCGACAGCCGGTACAGCCCACCAGCAACTGCGGGAATCGGTAACCGCGGGTGTTGGTTTCGGCGGTGGTCATCGCCAGTACTTCGGGCTTGCATGCTTCGATGCACAGGTCGCAGCCCTTGCACGCCTCGACGTCAATCACAACGGTGCCGCGTACCTGCTGAGGCTTGCTCACCGTGATCCTCCGGCCGTGACCTCGGCCCAGGCGGGATGGGTGACTTCGCCGAGCTCCATGCCCTTCTCCAGGGCCAGTCGGTTCACGGTGGCTGCCTCGGAGCGGTAGCTCGGCAGCACCCGTGCCGCACTGTCGAGAAGTGCATCTCCAGAAACGACGTTCGTGCGAGCCACCAGCGCACCAACCAACACCTGCGATGCCGCTACCGGCGAGCCCAGTTCGGTAGCGATCTCGAGGGCCGCCACTTCCGCAACCTCTCCGTGGCCAGCCATCGGGCGACAGTCGGGATCAACAACCGAGCTGTTGATCATCGAGATCGACTGCGGGTGCAGCTTTGGCCATACCCCGAAGGCATGCTCGTGGTGCATCACCAGAGCGGCCCATGCTGATCCCACCACCGGCGGCGAGGTGATCGGTTCATCGCCGATCGCCAGGTAGGAGTCGCTGTTTCCGCCGCGCATCATGCCGCCGTAGCTGGCGAACAATTGCACCCGCCGACCGTCGGCGATGGCCGCTTCGGCCAGCGTGCGAGCCGCCAGCTGAATGCCCTGTCCCCCGATCCCCGTGAGGAGAATCTCTCGTTCCACCCCTCGATGGTACGTTGTTTTCTCGCCCCGGAGCACAACCTTCTCCGGGGGTGGACCGGTCGAGGGGATGCAGATGACCACTGAAGACAGCCGCACCTTTGGCGATATCGGCACTTCGCTGGTCTTCGAAAACGATCGGGTTCGAGTGTGGGAGTTGCGGCTCGAGCCTGGCGAGTCATCCGATCTGCATCATCATGAACTCGACTATCTCATGGTGCAGATCGAGGGCGACAACATCTCGGCTCGGTTCGAGGCCGACAGTACCGGTACCTTTGCCGGGGCTGACGAGCTGGAAGGTCCGGTCTCGCCGGGTATGGCCATCTTCGCTGAGGCCGGCGGTCGCGAAACCGCCATCAATAACGGCACCAGGACGTTCCGGGAAATCATTGTGGAACTCAAGGAGTCCGACCGGGAGTCGGCCCTAAGCGACCCCACGATCATGCCCCTTCAACATGTTTCGCTTTCGGTTCGCGACCTGGCTGAGTCACTGCCGTTCTATACCGACGCCCTTGGCTTTTCCGAGCTGCCCCGGCCCGACTTCGGCATCCCTGGCGCCTGGCTTTCCACCGGCAACGGTGTGCAGATTCATCTGATCGAGGACCCGAACTTCGAACCCGCGCCTGGCCCCCATGTGGCCTTCGAGACACCGGACATCGCCGCAGAAAGAGGTCGCCTGATGGCGCTCGGCGTAGCTGTGGGTGACGTGTTCGAACTGAATGGTCAGCAACAGGCGTTCTTCAACGATCCGAGTGGCAACCAGTTTGAGTTGAACCAACCGCCCGCACGCGCCGCCGGCTGAGTAACCAGTGTCCCCACCCCCCGAACCCCCCGCACCAGCACCATCGTCGGCTGGCACGATTGGCGCGGTGGTGGCCAACGCGGCGCGAGGCGCGCCGGAAGCGACGGCGGCCATCATCGACGACCACCCCCACACCTTCACCGATCTCGACAAAGCTGGGTCGCGAGTCGCCCACCAGCTCGTGGCCGCCGGGATCGCTCATGGCGATGTGGCCTTGGTGGTCTCAGAGACCTCGTTTGACCTCCTGGCCAGCTTTGTTGGCTGTGCTCGGGCCGGTGTGGTGTTTGCACCTATCAACCCGGCCTTGGATGCCGCCACCATCGCCGACTCGGCAACCCGTATCGGTGCCGCCATAGCTCTCGTTTCGCCGCAGCATCAATCGGCGGCAGCCGCTCTCCCCGTGGCCGTCACCGCTCGTTGGTTCGAAGCCGAAGCCGAAGCCGACGTCGAGGTTTCACCAGTGTCACTTCCTGTCGTGCAGGGCCACGATCCGCATGTCGCATTCTTCACCAGCGGAAGCACCGGCACCCCGAAGGCCGCGGTGCTGTCCCATCAGACATCAATGCTGCGCTCCCATCCTGGCTCCCAGCTCGAACCCCGCGGCCCGGCGTTGTGCCCCTACCCGTTGTTTCACATGGGCGGTTGGACCATCACCCTTCAGCAGTGGCACGCCCGAGCACCGGTCGTATTTGTCGAAGGCACCGACGCCGCCACCCTCGCCGATGCGCTATGTCACCACAACATCGAACGCTTTAACGCCATACCCGCGCTGTGGTCCCGCCTTGGAGAACACTGGGGCGCCGACACCACCGGTGCGCTCCCCCACCTACGCTTCGCCGACACCGGCACATCGCCAACCTCGGCTGAACTGCTGGAGAGCATCGTGGCCATGGCCCCGAACGCTCACGTGCGGGTCTTCTACGGAAGCACCGAGGCCGGAAACGTCACCTCGCTCCACCACGACGACCTTCTGGCGGTGCCCGGGAGTTGTGGCCAGCCGAGTGTGCTGACCGAGCTAGCGCTGAGCGAAGAGGGTGAGCTGCTGATCTCGGGCCCGCTGCTCTTCGACGGCTATCTGAACGACCCCGATGCCACTGCCGCAGCTTTCACCGACGGCTGGTTTCACAGCGGAGATCGAGCCCACATCGATGACGCCGGCTTTGTGCATATCCTCGGCCGGCTCGGCACGGTGATCCGCACCGGCGGCGAGTCGGTGGTGCCCGAGACGGTCGAAGCCGAGGCCCGCAACCATCACGATGTCGATGACATCGCAGTGTTTGGGGTGCCCGATGAAAAATGGGGCGAGACAGTGTGGGCCGCAGTGGTCACCACCAAGCCAGTGAGCCTCAAAGACCTTCGGGCCCATCTGGGTGCCGCCGGGCTACCGTCATACGCCCACCCGCGCCACCTCCTGCACCTCGATGCCATCCCACGAACCGCGGCGTCAGGACAGGTGGATCGACATCGACTGCGCCAGCTCGCCGCCCGACAGCCATAGCGTTCGCCTCCGCGAGCCAGCCCGGACCGGCGCAACCCTGACTCACGGCCCCTGTGGGCCAAAGCGGCAGCTGACCGGCTGGCTACAGCGTCCGTTCCCCCGCCACTCCACCGGCGCTGTCGTCGGCCGCCATCATCGCGTCGACCAGCGCGGTGGCCAGTTCGTTTCGGCGGGCCGGCTCATCGGCCACCTGGTTCTCAAGCTCGTGCGGATCGTTGCTGAGGTCGAACAGCTCTTCGAAGCCGTTGCTGTCCCGGGTGAACCGGACATCGTCGGTCACCAGCGTGCGGATCTTCGCCGGCATCCCGATAACGCTGGCGATGTGCGGAGGCAGGTCGTCTTCCACCAGCAGGTGGTCCCGAACCGGCGCCTCGCCCCCATCAAGGACACTGGACAGTGAACTCCCCTGGATGCCTCGGTGGCCCTTGAAGCCGCACCGGTCGAGGATCGTCGGCGCAATATCAACGCTCGAGGCCAGGCCGCTCGAACGCCCGGGGGTTACGCCGGGGCCGGCGATGGTGAGCGGCACCCGAAGGACACCCTGGTAGTGGATGCTGCCTTTCAGCATCAACGAGTGCTCGCCCATGATGTCGCCGTGGTCGGAGGTGAAGATCACGATGGTGTCATCCGCGATACCCAGCGTTTCGAGATGGTCGAGCACCCGGCCAATCTGCTGATCGATGAACTCGATCATCCCGTAGGTCGCGGCGATCGCCTCCTGCACCAACACCGGGTCGTCGGTGCCGAACGGCATCGGCCAAAAGAACGCCTCCCTGCGGGCCTGGATCTCCCGGAGGTGAGGCGGGGCGTTCTCAAGCGGGTCGCCGAACGTGACCGGCAGGTCCATGTCGGCGGGGTTGTGACGATCGAACCATTCACCCGGCGGCGTCATTGGGTGATGGGGGTCGGGGAAGGCCATCCACGCCATCCACGGTTTGTCTTCGCCGTGGGCCTCATCGATGAAGGCCTTTGTTCGTTCGCCCACAAACGCGGTGGAGTGCAGCTCGGCTGGATACGGCGGTCGATAGATTTGCCACCATCGCTCCGAGCGTCGGTCGCCGGGCGCCTCGGCACTCATCGGCGGGGTGACGTCGTCAAGCGTTGCTCCCTTGGCCAGAGCCCAACGTAGGTGGTGACCCGACATGCGGGCGCCATGGTCGGTGGCAAACTCCACATGGTCGAAGCCGTAGTAGTCATCGGGCACCGGTGGCTCATCCGGTCCAAGGAATCGTTCGGGGTACTCCCAGCGGTAGACATCGTCGTCGAACCCGTCGGTGCGGGCGTCCCGGCCTCTGGTGAAGGTGACGTCGCGGTCGAGCGAGAGCTGAAGGTGGGACTTGCCGATCAGCGCGGTGCGGTAGCCGTTGGCCCGCAGCGGACGGACAAAGGTCTCCGAACCCCACTCCAGGGCTCGGTCGTTGAAGATCACGCCGTGGCTGGTTGGCCAGCGGCCGGTGAGGATCGTGGCCCGGTTTGGACTACACACCGGGTTGCCCACGTAGGCACGGTCGAACACCATCGAGCGCGCCGCGAGGGCATCCAGATTCGGCGTCTGCACCACCTGGTTGCCACCGAAGCCGACATGATCAGCCCGCTGCTGATCGGTGATGATCACCAGCACGTTTGGCGGTCGCCGCTCTTGGTCTTCCCCTTCAGCGTTCACCTATCGCCCCTCTACCTGCTCGACTCCTGCGAGAACGATAGGCGAGAAAGCGTTTCCGGGTGCACTTGCAACGTTTAGGTCAGCCGACGTTGAGCCCGGCCTCGAACCCGTCGTACATCGCCCCTTCGAGGTAGCCGATTCCTGAGGCGTCGCCGACCACCGTGGTCTCGATGCCGGCCACGGTTGACCACGTGTTTAGGGTGGGGTTGGCGGTGAGGCCGGTGGCGATGATCACCGAACTGGCCGCCGCCGCTTGTTCGGCTTCCTCCTCACCTGCGGTGTAGTGCACGCTGGTTTCGTCGATGCGGGTGACGGTCGCGTTGTTGATCAGGGTTGTTCCGTGATCACGGAGGTCGGTGAGTACCCGCCATCGACGGGGGTGGGCCATCTCCGGCGCCATGGTTGGTCCGGCGTCGATGATTGTCACCACCCGGTCGCGGTCCACGAGGAACTCGGCGATTTCGGTGCCGACGAGCCCGCCACCGATGATCGTGACCTCTTTGCCGAGCGGCATGTACAGGTTGGTGAGTTTGGCCAGCCGGTCGGGGTCGTCGGTGAGCTTGAGCCGACGCCCGGCCTGGGCCGCGAGGCGGCCGACGAGCGGAACCTTGGTCGCATCGCCATCGCCGGATCCGGTTAGGACCTTGCGCAGGTCGTCGCCGTCGACCACGTGTTTACGCTCGGCTCCGGGAATCGTCGAGGCTTCGCGGGCCCCGCCGATGGCCACAATGACTTCATCGGGCCGAAGCTCTTTGATGGCATCCGAGGTGGCCGGGGTATTGAGGCGAACCTCGACACCGAGCACCTCCATCTGTCGGGTGAGCCACGCCAGCAGGTGTCGGTTGGGTTCATACACCAGCGCCGCGAACCGAAGGGCGCCGCCGAGCTGGGGCGACGCCTCAAACAGCGTCACGTTGTGGCCTCGGGA
>CALAML010000065.1 GCA_937925845.1 uncultured Acidimicrobiales bacterium
CATGCACCATGCCACTCATGACTTCATCTTCGCCCGCACCTCCGGCGAGCCGGGCTCAGCGGAGGGGCTGACCTGCTTCATCGTGCCGGTTGAGACACCCGGCTTTGTGGTGGAGTTCATGTGGTGGACCTTCAACATGCCTACGGATCACGCCGAGGTGACCCTCACCGACGTTCGGGTGGCCGATACGGATCGGCTCGGGCCGGAGGGTCGGGGCCTCGACACCGCTCAGCTGTTTGTGCACGAGAACCGCATCCGCCAGGCCGCTTCCGGGGTGGGCGCGGCTCAGTACTGCATCGACGAGTCGGTGCGGTACGCCCGTGAGCGGATGGTGCGCAAGAAGCCACTGTCGGCCAACCAGGCGATCCAGTGGCCGTTGATCGAGCTGCACACCGAGAATGAGATGATTCGTCAGCTGGTACGCAAGACAGCGTGGGAGTTGGATCAGGGCATTCCTGGTGTGCAGATTTCCGACAAGGTGGCCATGTGCAACTACCGGGCCAACCGGTTGGTGTGTGAAGCCGCCGACCGAGCCATTCAGACCCACGGCGGCATCGGCTACAGCCGCCATATGCCCTTCGAACACATCTATCGCCACCATCGCCGCTACCGGATCACCGAAGGGGCCGAGGAAGTACAGATCCGTCGAGTGGGTCAGTATCTGTTTGGCTTCGCCGGCGACACCGGCGACCCGGCTCACGAGGCGCGGGCCGCCCAGCCCAGCTTCGCCAGTCGGTTTAATCGG
Organism: uncultured Acidimicrobiales bacterium; assembly: GCA_937925845.1. Classification (GTDB taxonomy): domain Bacteria; phylum Actinomycetota; class Acidimicrobiia; order Acidimicrobiales; family CALAML01; genus CALAML01. The sequence continues at coordinate 746 of CALAML010000065.1, forward strand.
GTCCAGCGCGGCGCCCCGGCCAGCTGGCTTGACTAGCAGCGACCCAACACAACACCCCCGAATGCGACCGGCCGTCACCTACTATTGAGGCGGCTACCAACAGCTCCAACCGTCGTGATCTCACCGGGGACAACGGCTGAAGGCCCGTCAACGACTGTCGGCGGTATACGGTGGCGAATGGCTGAACTATCCCCCGCATGTTGCCGTACTCAACACCAACCTCCAACCCGGCACCTACAACTACCGCCTCAAAACCGTCGCCGCCAACAACACCACCGCCATCAAAACCTGCGGACCCAACAACGGCGTCACCATTCCCTAACGCCAAGCCCAGCCCTACAACGTGTGACGGGTGTCAGACACCCGTTTCAGGTTTGGCCTCACAGGGAGGTCAACTGTTGGCCATCCGTGCTCGGAGGTCCTTCAGTTTGATGCGGGATCCGGTGTGCAGAATGGTGAGTTCGTAGACCCTTACCGTGAGTCGAAAGAGCAGCCAGGTACCGATCAGCATCAGCCCCAACGACAGTGCTATCTCCCAGGGTTCGATGGCATCTCGGGCCACCCGGACGGGCAACAGCATCGGGCTGGTGAGCGGGATATAGGTGAGCACCCGGGCCAGGAGTGAGTCCGCCGTGCCAGCGATGGCGGTTTGGCCGACGATGTAGCCGCCCATGAGCGGCAGGAACACCGGCAGCATCACTTGCGATGCGTCCTCTTGGCGACTGATGAGCGAACCCAGAAGCGCAAAGAGTGTGGTGTAGCCAATGAGTCCGCCCACGAGCGCCACCGCCATAATCGGGATAAACCGCCACGCCGAGACCGGTACGGAAATGCTGGTGGTCACGGCCACTGCGGCCGCCAGCCCGGCTACAACAATGCCGAGTTGCACCATGGCCAGCAGGCAGGTGCCCAGGAGTTTTCCGGCCAGCAGGGTTCGGGGCCGAACCTGGGCGAGCAGCACTTCAACCACTCGGGTCGACTTCTCCTCGACCACACCCATCATGGTGAGTTGGCCGAAGATTTGTGGCAGGAGGAATGCGGAAAGGAGTCCCACGATGGCCAGGACGATCTGGACCGCTTCCCCTTCTTCTTCATCAGGGTCGACGGGTTCCAGTAGTCGGCTTTCGGTCGGACCCGCGCCCAGCAGTCGACCGAGCTCCTCATCGGTCAGCCCCAGCTCGGCCGCTTCCTGGATTTGCCGACGCTGGGTCAGCACTGCGCCAAGCGCGAACTCGACCAACTGGTCCCGATCCTTTTCAAACACCAACCGGCCCGGACCTTCGCCCTCGCCGCCGACATTCTCGATGCCGACATCGATTTCGCCATCGGCCAGCCTCTCCTCGAGAGCGACCGACGATGCAACGAAGTCGAAGTCGATCTCCCGGCTGAAGCTTTCGCCCACCAGGTCGGCGCTCGCTTCAAGTTGTTCCAGACCTGCTTCACTTTCGAAATCGTCATCGACACCGACGGTTACTTCTCGGGTATCGGGACCGTCGTCGGGCCAGAGTCTGACTGCGATCGGCGCCGCGATGGCCAGCACCAGGAGAATGGCGGTGATGATGCGGAAGGCTCGGGTGCGGCCTCGGGTGAGGATCTCGCGTTTGGCCACTTCCCAAATCATGGCGTCACCAGATCGATGAAGACGTCGTCGAGCCCGGGCGGGTCATAGCTAAGCGAGAGGACTGGGCCTGCCGCACTGGCTGCGGTGATCAGGGCCGCGGCGTCGGCGGTGGCTGGGAATTCAAACTCGGCCCAGCGTTGCTGTCCGCCGTCGGTGCGCACTCCTTCGGGCGGATTCCAGGCCGTGTCGTCGGCCCACTCCACCCGCATCAGCCGCTTCGGAGAAGCGGCCCGAAGTTCCGAAACGGTCCCGCTGGCCACGGTCCGACCGCGGGCGATTACCGTGACGGTGTCGGTGAGGTCCTGGACTACCCCGAGTTGGTGGCTCGAGAACACCACGCTGGCTCCCCGGTCCAGCTGGCTCTGCATCACCTCGATCAGCACTTCGACCGCCATCGGATCGAGTCCGGCGAAGGGCTCGTCCAACAGGAACAGGTCCGGTTCGTGCACCATCGCCATCGACAACTGCACCCGCTGTTGGTTTCCCGTGGACAGGTCCTGGATGGCGTCGTCCATACGGTCGGACAGGCCGACCCGCTCGATCCACGCTTCGGCTCGGGCTGCGGCAGTGGCTTTGTCCAGTCCGGCCAGTCGGCCGAAGTAGGCCACGTGCTCGCCGACCTTCATGCGGGGATACATACCCCGCTCCTGGGGCATGTAGCCGATGCGCTTCCGTTCCTCATGGGTGATCGGTGCACCGTCCCACTCGATGGTTCCCCCATCGAGCGACACCATGCCCATCACGCCCCGCATCGAGGTGGTCTTGCCGGCGCCGTTCGATCCGAGGAAGCCCACGATGCTTCCGGGCGCCACGTCGAGGTCCAGCCCGTCGAGGGCAATAACCTCGCCGAATCTCTTTTCAAGTCCCCTGACGGAGAGGCCAGCACCCATGTGCCGACAGTAGTCGGCGCGAAGCTGCCGATCGGAGCAACGAACGAGTAGCAGTCTCTTAGGAGACTGATTCGCGAAACGTCACATAGGAATCGAGTTTGCGGCGCACGGAGTCGAGGTCGGCATCCCAGCGAACCCACATCGACAGGCCCGTGACCCCAGCCGATACGTAGTTGGCGTAGCGCTCGGCGTCGGCCTCAGCGTTGGCCACATACACCGGGCACTCTTCGGGCTGGCGACCAGCCTCGGCCAGCGCAGCGCGGAGCTCGTCGGCGAGCTTGCCGATCGGCATCACCCCTTCGATCGGCATCCAGCCGTCGCCCCATTCCACCGCATGGGCCAGGGTCGATCGACCGCCGCCGACATAGATCGGCGGGTGGGGTTGCTGGAGCGGCTTGGGCCACTGCCAGCTGGGCCCGAAGTCCACATAGGTGCCGTGGTATTCGGCCTCTTCCTTGGTCCACAGTTCCTTCATGGCCAGCACGTGTTCGCGGCCGGTGGTGCGTCGCTTGTCGGGGTCCACCCCGTGGTGTCGCATCTCGTCGACGTTCCAGCCGAAGCCCACGCCGAGGGTGAAGCGTCCCTCGGAGAGATGGTCGAGGGTGGAAACGGTCTTGGCCAGGTTGATCGGGTGGTGCTGGCCCACCAGGGTGATGGCCGTTCCGAGTCGAAGCGTTGTGGTCGTTACCGCAGCTGCGGCCAGCGAGGTGAACGGGTCCATCACCCGCTTGTATTCCTCGGGCAGCTCGCCGCCGTCCATGGGCCAGTCGGTTTCCCGGCCGGTTGGAATGTGGGTGTGTTCGGGCAGCCAAAGATCGTCGAAGCCGCGGTCTTCCACCTCACGGGCCAGGTCGACCACCGAAACGGATCGGTCGCCCAGAAAGCAGCTGATGCCAAAGCGCATCTCGGTCATGAGCTCGACCAGGCCATTCCGCCATCCACCTTGATGATCGATCCCGTGGTGAAGCTGGAGGCGTCGCTGCACAGGTAGAGGGCGGTGCCGACGATCTCATTTGGTTCACCGCCGCGTCCGAGGGGGATGCGTTGGGCTGCATGCTGGTTGAAAGCCTCGAGGTCCCAGGCCTTGGAGATGTCGGTGAAGAACGGTCCGGCCATGATGCAGTTCACTCGCACGGTCGGCCCGAACGACCGGGCCAGGCCAAGGGTGAGCGCGTTCACACCGGCCTTGGCTGCGCCGTAGGCCAGTTCCATCTTGCTGGGCTGGACTGCGGCGATACTCGACACGTTGAGGATGACGCCACCCGAGTTGGCCTCCATGTGCTCGCCGGCCAGGGCGCTGAGCCGAAACGTGCCTTTGAGGTTGACGTCGATCACTTTGTCGAACAGCGCCTCGGTGACCGAGGAAAGCGAGTCGTACAGCGGTGACATGCCGGCGTTGTTCACCAACACATCGATGCCACCGAAACGATCAATCGTGGTGGCGATGAGGTTGTCGCAGTCCTCCCACGTACCGACATGACAGCCGATGCCGAGTGCAGGCGTGCCAAAGGTGGAGGTCAGGTGATCCGCCAGCTCGATACACGCGGGCTCTTTGCGGCTGGCCACCACCACGGTCGCCCCTCGGGCGGCGAAGGCGATGGCCATCTCCCGACCCAGTCCTCGACTGCCACCGGTGATCACCACCACCCGTTCGGACAGATCAAAGGGGTCGTTCGTGTCATCGGGTTCGTTTGATTCCATATCTGCCCGTTTTAGCCGCGTCCGGCCGGTCGGGTTGCTTTGAGCCGAGCGACCGCGACCGGGGCTGATCAGCTTCGCCGGATGGGTTCAAGGATCAGCAGATAGTCGGCGAGCCGGCTGGCGATCTCAAACGGGGTCTCGGAGTCGTGCAGATCGGGGTCGAACCACACGTCGGAGAGCCGTCGCCACACGTCGGCATCGAAGAACTCGCCGGCGGTGGCCTCTTTCCCCAGTTGCTTGCGCCACTTCTTTTCCTGGGCCGTTAGCACCTTGAGTTCGGCTTCGTTTTCGTCCAGGGTGCGGTGCTCGCTGTGAAACCCGATCTCCAAACACAGCCCCTCCTTGCCGTCGACCTTTCGCCGCTGGAGTACTTGGGCTTCATAGTGGCCTCGGGTGGGCTTCTCAGGGCCGAACCACACCTTGATTCCGTAGCGGTGGGTGTTCATGCGCAGGTCATCGAAAGCCCCGGCGCACAGCGACCGCACGATCTCGCCAACTTCCTCAAACATCCCCGCCTCAACAATGGCCATGGTTGGTCCCGTCTACAGGTCGAAGGTCAGGTGTTGGCTCAGATCGCCGACGGCGTCGATGATCATGATGCGGGTTTCGAACCACCACCGGCCTTCGACCCGATGGAAGGTGTCGTGATAGCGCCCCGAGATAATCGGGGCCAAAGCCAGCGTGTCGGTTTGTTGTAGAACGGTGTAGTAGCTGCGGCTGGTCGCCGTCCAGGTATCTTCGCCAGAGGAGCCCTCCGTTGGGCTGGCCGCGCCCAGGTCGGGAACGGTCTCACCCAACTCGACGATCACGTTGGTGGTGAGGTGGCGGGTTTGGGGTGTCCCGGTGGCTTCGTACAGCTTTACCGAGTTGGCATACATCGCTCGCACCGCGTCGGGCCCCTCGAAGGTGCCGTCGGGTCCGGCGTCGGGCGCGGCGGCGATGCGGCCGTGGCGGAAGAGGTCGGCGGTGCCGTCAAAGTCGCCAGCGTCGAGGCGCTCGGCGTAGCTGAAGACGAGGTGTTCGATGCTGCGGGCGTGATCGGCCATGACCCATCATCGCCGATGGGAAACTGCGCTGCAGCTAAGCGAATACCGCGACGGTGGCCAGCACCAGCGTCAGAAGGGTGACTGCCGAGAGAAGGTAGAGCAGTCGCAGCATCGACTGAAGCTCGGTCGGGGCCACGGTTGAGCGGGTCCCTGCGGATTCTCCGGTCTGGCGGCGAAGCGATTGCGCCACATCGCAGCTCAGCACGGCACCCGAGGTGGTGGAACTCCCCTGGTTCATGGCACACAGCTCTTCCAGGACTTCGATCGCGCTCGGTCGGCGGTCCGGTTCTGGCGCCATCATCCGATCGGTGAGGGCCAGCCACTGGTCTGAGGCGGCGAGGAGCGGACGGCGGGTGTACCCCTTGGCCTTCCCGATAGTTATCGCCGGGGCCAGCACCTCGATGGCGCTGGTCTCGGTCTCGGTGTCGTGTTCGCTCAAGCCGAGCACCAGGTGCCGAAGCGTTACGCCGAGGGCGTAGACGTCGGATGCCGTGGTGTTCCCCCCGCCCTGAAGCAGTTCGGGGGCGGCGATGTTGGCGCTGGTTGCCGGCCGCAGTCGCGGTTCGTCGGTGGAGCAGGCGGCGCTGAAGTCGGTGAGGATCAGCTGATCGCCGAATCCAATCAGAACGTTGGCCGGTTTGATGTCGCCGTGCACCACGTCGTATTCATGGGCTGTGACCACTGCAGACACGAGCCCGAGGGCCAGCGTAAGAGCCGCGTCGCACTCGAACGGGCCATCGGTTTCGAGCCGTTGACGCAGGGTTCCCTTCTCTTCGTAGGGCATGAGCACAAAGGGTTCACCGGTATCGGCGATCCCGGAGTCCCAGAGCGGC
>CALAML010000066.1 GCA_937925845.1 uncultured Acidimicrobiales bacterium
CTAGAGGTCGGGCAGGCCCATATCGAAGTTTGAGCTGATGATGCCGCCGTCGATGCCGAGTAGTTCGCCGGTTACGTAGGACGACGCCGCCGAAGCCAGGTAGACGGCGCCAGCGGCGATGTCGTCCGGTTCACCGATTCGACGCAGCGGGGTCGCCGCCTCCATCGACTGGCGGATCCGGTAGTCGGTGAGCACGGCACCGAGCGCCGCCGTCTCGATGGCGCCGGGAGCGATCGTGTTCACTCGGATCCGCGGGGCCAGGTCAACCGCCATCCTTCGGGTGAGTTCGATCAAGGCCGCCTTGGCCGTTCCGTAGGACACGAACCCTCGCGACGCGTAACGACCGGCCGATGAGGAGATGTTGATTACCGAACCCCGGCCCGCTTCAAGCATGTGGGGTGCTGCCAGCTGGGTGAGGTTGAAGGCGGTGGTGACGTTCCACCGCATCGCCGCATCAAACGAGGCTTCGCTGGTGTCGAGAAATGCCGTTGGCATCGAGCCACCGGCATTGTTCACCACAGTGGTAAGGCCACCCAGACCGTTGACGGCGGCGTCGACGAGACGGGCCATGCCGTCGCGGTCACCAAGGTCGCCAGCCACCACCTCACACCGCTGCCCCATCGCCGTCACCGATTCCGCAACCTCGTTCAGGTCGGCCTCGGTGCGGGCGCCGATCACGACGTCAGCGCCCGCCTCGGCAAATGCGAGAGCGATCGCCGCGCCAATGCCCCGACCGGCGCCGGTCACGATCGCGACCTGGCCATCGAGCCGGAATCGATCCATCACCGAACCCATCAGACCGTCACCACAACTTTGGCCCAGGTCTTGCGGTCAGCTAGATCCTGTAACGCGTCGCGAGCTTCTTCGAAGGTGACCGGTGGGTACAGCGGTGGATCGACCTCGCCGCTGGCGCAGAGTTCGAATACTGAGCTCAACTGGCGACCGATCGATTCGGGGTCCCGGGCGATCGATGCTCCCCAGTGAACTCCAACCACGCTGTAGTTCTTCAACAGGATGTGGTTGGCGGGGATATCGGGGATGGTGCCGCCAGCAAAGCCAATCACCAGCAGCCGACCGTCCCAGGCCATCGTGCGGCGGACCCATTGCATGACGTCGCCGCCAACCGCTTCGTAGGCAACATCGACGCCGTTGCCATCGGTGAGCTCCCGAACGGTTGTAACCAGATCCTCCACCTCTCGATGGTCGATCACGTCATCGGCGCCAAGCTCCCGACACACCTCCACCTTCTTGGCACCTCCAGCCACGGCGATCACGCGAGCACCGGCGGCCTTGCCCAGCTGGATCGCCGCGGTGCCGACGCCACCCGCAGCTCCGGTCACCAGCAACGTTTCGCCAGCCTTGAGGTGGGCCCGGTCATGGAGTGCGAACCAGGTGGTGCCGTAGTTGACCGGAAGGGCGGCGGCCTTATCCAGCGCTACTGCATCGGGGACGGGATAGAGAGCGCTGGCCGGCAGCACGGCCTTTTCGGCGAGTCCTCCGCCCATGGCCACAACCCGCTGGCCGACGAGTGACTCGTCGGCTCCAGGGCCGACCTTCTCAACGGTGCCCGCCATCTCCATTCCGGGCGAATACGGCAGGGTTGTCGGGACCTGGTACTGGCCTCGACACTGCAATACGTTCGGAAAGGCCAGCCCGACCGCTTCGATCTTTACCAATGCCTGACCGTCACCCGGTTCAGGGTCGGCTACCTCCTCGAGTTGGAGCTTGTCACCGGGATCGCCCAGTTCGTGTTGTTGCCAGATCCGCATGCGTCTCCTGAAGTCCGATCGGTTCGCCCGCGTCTGACCCCCACCAGGGTTGGCTCAGCCGCGATGCAAGCTTGCGTGAGACGGTAGTCGAACCGAGTCAACGGGCCGAGATCGATCGACGTTGGCAACATCACCGGGCTACCGCCGCCGGCTATCCCTTCCCTTCGCACATGGTCCACCTGGATTGTTGCTGGCCTCAGAACCTTGCCGGCCCTTGGACAGCCAGGATCGGCATGGTTCACGCTCCTTCGGTGCCGATCAAACTCGATCCGGAAGCGGCAGTGAGCTGTTCGAGTCAGACCGGTCCAGCCCGATACCGGGCCGACACCGCAGCCACCTGCGTAACACCGTGTTCATGAGCGACCAGACTGGCCTACTATCTCGGCATGACCCAACCTGCAGGGGAAGCAACGTGGTCGCTGCTGGATGATCTTCCGGACACCGCCGCGGAGATGGTGCGGGCCGCGATGCGACCCCAAACGTTTAAGCGGGGTGAGGTGCTGTTTTGGGAGGGTGACCCCGGCGCCAGCCTCTTTGTCATCACCAAGGGAGCGGTGTTGGCTGAAGGCTCCACGCTGGATGGCGACATCATCGCGTACTCGGTCGCCGGGTCCGGCGAGGTCGTCGGCGAAATGGCCCTGCTGCATGAAGACCGGGTTCGCAGCGCAACCGTTCGAGCCATCGGAGGCGCGGTCGAGACCCTCGAGTTGCCCCGGAGAGAGTTGCTTCGGTTGCGCGAGGACCATCCGGAAGTCGACCGCTTTCTGGTGGCGGTGCTCGACCAGCGGGTACGACGACTGTCGGGGCTGCTTGTGGAGTTTCGCCATGTTGAGGCTGCCGACCGGGTGCGAGCTCGTTTGGCGGAACTGGTTGCGGTGTTTGGCTCCACCATCCCATTGGGTCAGGAGCGACTCGCCTCGCTCACCTTCACCACTCGTCCGACCGTGAACGAGGTATTGCAGCAGCTGCAGTCGGAAGGAATCATTGAGTTGGCCCGCCAAAAGATCCACATCATCGATCCCGACCGTCTCCCGCCCGACCTGTTCTAGTTGGGCCGGAAGTCATGCTGGCTCAGACCCCCGTCTGCATCCCCTCATCTGCGTCCTTGAGGTGCAACAGCGCGGGCGATGACCAGATGACGTCGAGCGAACCATCCGCGACCGGTACCGCCCTCAGGTCGCCCAGTACTGTCCCGCTTTCAAGCGGGCAAAGCGCTGAACGCCTGGTGATGGCAGGGCCAAGCGTGCGGGGTCCTGCGGCCTGCATCCGCTCCAGGTCATGGCCCGTTCCGCTACGACCGATGCACCGCGCTGCTGCAACCGCGGCGAAAGCTTGTCGGCGAACGCGACCTTGCCCGAGCCGTCGATGCCATGGATCGCAACCAGTAGCGGTGAAGAGCTGTCTTTGCGCTGCGCGATTTCGTCGGCGACGGTTCTCAGAATGGCCGTGTGTGCCGACGTCACGATGGGATCAGGATTTCCGTCAAGCCTGCAGGTATATCCAAGTCTCGCATGTCGCAAACGACTCGCCGGCGCCGTCGCCCATCCGCAGGAACTGTCTGAGGCCGGACGCGCGTACATCAACGACCTTGTGGGTCGGAACGAATCACCCCGAACCAAAGGGCAGCCGAATCCTCGGACTTCGAGTGTTAGGCCGGTGGGGTCTCGGTGCTGATCGCCCCGGAGACGCAGCTCACGGAATGGGCCCCAGCGCGGGTTGCGAACTGCTCGGCGAGACGCACGCCGGTGTGGCCGATCGTTTTGGCGTCGGTGCCGAGCATGGTGAGGGTCCAACCTGGGAACTCGCTCCGCGCTACCTGCCCGAGCCTCGAGTACAGGTTGCGCATGTCGCCGCCCTGGATCCGAATGCCGTAGGGCGGGTTGGTCACCAGTGCTCCGGCGGCAGGAGTTGTGCCGGTCGCGGAGTCGGCAAAGCTGGACGACTTCGCATCTGAAACGCTTTGACGTACGAAGGTGACGTCGGAGGCCACGCCCGCTCGTTCGGCGTTGGCTTGGGCCGCTTGGATGGCGCCGGCGTCTCGATCGCTGCCCATGATGACAATGCCGAGGGGCTGATCGGTCGCGGTCTGGCCGATCTCAGCCTTTACCGAGGCCCAGGTCCCCGGGGCGAAGGTGGGCCAGTTCTGGAAAGCGAAGTTGCGATCGGCGCCCGGCGCGATGCCGCGAGCGGTTCGGGCCGCTTCGATAGCGATGGTTCCCGAACCGCAGAACGGGTCGAAGAGCGGCGTGTCGGCCTGCCATCCAGACGAGATCAGCATGGCAGCAGCGACGGTCTCCCGCAGCGGCGCCTTGGCGATGGCCTGACGCCACCCGCGCCGGTGTAGCGCTTCGCCCGAGGTGTCAACGCTGACCGTGAACTGGTTGTGCGATACCCGCACGACCAGGAGTTGATGTTCAGTTTCGACACCGGCGAGATCGCCTTCGTTGGCCTGCTTCACATTCAGATGTTTGGCCACTCGTTCGGCGATGCCATCGGTGTGGTAGAGCCGCGAACTTGAGGAGCTGACCCGCAGTCGGACCGCTTGGCGCTTGGTGAGATAGGCGTCCCAGTCGACCATGTCGAGACCCGACGTCATCTCATCCCAGTTGTAGGCGTCGAAGCGGGCCACCCGAACCAGCACTCTGGTGGCGGTTCGGAGCCAGACGTTGATGGCGTAGAGCTGGCGTGCGGAGCAGGTGAAGTTCACTCCGCCTTTGAACGCGTGGGTCTTCTTGATGCCCAGAGCAAGCAGCTCGGCCTCACAGATCTTTTCGATCCCGGGTAGGCAAACGGCGACGGCCGAGTGTTTACTCACACGCTGGCCGAGTCAGCGGTGTCAAACCCAGCTTCACCTGGGTAGACAAGGCCGATCTCAGCCCGAATCTGATCAAGCGTGCCCATCATCGCGAGGCTCTCATCGAGGGGAAGGATGTCGCTTTGGATGCGGCCGCTTCGCAGGCAGTCGTGCACTTCTTGCACCTGGTAGTGGTAGCCGTTTCCATCCATCGGGAGATCGAGTCTCTCGCCATCGCCGACTCCGTTGTCGAGGATCAACGCCTGAGGCACATGCATAAAGGCCGGGATGACGATGTGGCCTTCGGTGCCGGAGATCCGGGCGCCACAGCTTGTGCTGGTGCGGATGGCTGCGTGCAGTACCGCTAGCGCGCCATCGTCATGGCCCAAAACCATTGCGACCTGCTCATCGACGCCGGTCGTCCCGATATGGCCTGCTGCGCCGACGTGGTTCGGAGTTCCCAGCACCATCGACGCCAACTGGACCGGGTAGATACCCAGGTCGAGCAGTCCGCCACCGGCTCGGTCAGGATCGAACAAGCGATGGTCCGGGTCGACTTCGGGCAGCCGAAAACCGAAGTCGGCTTCGACCATGCGCGGCTCGCCGATGGCGCCTTGGTGGAGGAGTTCGCGGAGCCGGACATAGGTCGGAAGGAAGCGACTCCAGATCGCCTCCATGAGGAACAGCTTCTTGTTGGTGGCAAGAGCAACCATTTCCTGTAGCTCGGCCTGACTGCGGGCGAAGGGTTTTTCGCAGAGAACGTTTCGCCCGGCCTCCAGGAACAACAGCGTGTCGGCGTGGTGCCGGTTTTGTGGGCTGGCGATGTACACCACGTCGACGTCGACGTCGTGAGCGAGAGCCTCGTAGGTCGCGTGTCTGTGGGGAATACCAAAAGCATCGCCAAAGGTCTCCGCCGACTCCTGCGATCGGGATCCGACGGCCACGACCTCCGCGTCGGGAACCTGGCGCAGGCCCTCAACAAACTTCTCCGCAATCCCCCCGGTGGCGCAGATTCCCCAACGCACCTTCTCCGACCCACTATCGCTCATATCGTCGGTCTACTACAGAACACCCAAACCCGCGAGGCCATCCCCAACCAGCATCATCAACACCAAAACCACCGACCACCGCGACGACCTCTGACACCACGTCACCACCGCAACCTCTGGCACCACTGCGCCCTCCAGCCGAAACCTCTGGCACCACCGCTCGCCCCCGAAAGCGCCAAACACCGCAAAAGTTCTGCCAGTGCCAGGGAACGGTGCCAGAGGAAGAAAAACAGTGCCAGGGAACGGTGCCAGAGGGAACGGTGCCAGAGGAAGAAGAACAACCACCCACACCCATACCAACAGCTCCGCCGCTCCATCACCACTCAACCGCGACAGGCCTTCGGCAACTGAATCCTCACAACTTCTGCCAGGCCTCTGGCACCGCCACCTACACGATCGCGACCTCCGACACCAGACTCGCCATAGGCCTATATGCCAGACAGGCAACACAAACGTACGGACAAGGTAAACCCGGCCACGACCTGACCTCCGCCACGACGCCCACCGCCATCGCCACCTCCGCGACCTTCATCGCGACCTCTGGCACCAACCAACCTCAACACCACATCGGTGGAGGAACCGGCCAATACCATCTGATGAAGTTCAGTCAACCTCGGCTCGCCCGCACAATGGCGACCCGGCTGAACTAGTCAGGTGAATCCAGCGGGAGGCTAATCTGTGCGCCCGGTAACCTCGGCCGACCACGGCGACCGAATACCGTTGGCCGTCACACTGCGCACCCGATACCGATACGCCCGATCGGGTGCAAGTCCGACATCGGTAAACCAGTCGTCATTGTCCATTGCGATGACCGTTCCGTTACGCGAGATCTCGACAGAACTGGCTCCGGCAGGCTTTCGATAATTCAGGACGATCCGCTCTCGAGTTGTGTTGGTCACTCGGAGCTGCTGCGGTACGCCCGCGTGGACACTTCCATCCCCTGAGCCACAGTCCCTCGGGGCAGAGGCCGAAGTCGCTCCACGGGTGATCACTCGGTAGCGATACTGCGACGCCGCGCTGGTGTTTGCGTCGGTCCATGCCGTTGTCAGACCAGTGTGTGCAGCCCAGAAGTAGGTGCCGTTATCTCGGGACCGTTGGATTACAAAGCTCGTGGCACCGTCCCCGTTGGCCCGAGTCCAGGTGACCCGTAGCCCGCCGTTGGCCGGGGTAACCCAGCACGAAGCGACCTGCCTTGGACCTGCGTTGGCCACAGTCGGCGTGATTGGGCTTGGCGTACACGCTCGTGGCGAAGACACTGCGTTGCCCGACACCGTTTCAACCCGATATCGGTAGGGAGTACCGATGGTAACGCCGGTGTCTCTCCAGCTCGACGCCGCGGCGCCGGTTCGAGCAGCCCAAAAGAAGCTGGCGTTTTCCCTCGATCGACGTACGACGTAGGCGGTCGCCCCGTCGTTGGCGGCGGGGGTCCAGGTGACGTCGATATTGCCGTTCGCATTCGATACCGAACACGAGGCTGGTGCTATTGGTCCGGCGCTCACCTGCGAGCGGGACGCAAAGACTTCAACCTCGTCCAGCACGAGCTGTCGATTGCCCTGGGTTTGGATCCGCACGTAGCGGCCGGTGGTCTGCACATCGACGTCACTTCGCCGGACAACATTGGCAAAGCGGTAGGTCTTCACGCCGGCCTGGCTACGGGTTGCGTTGATGCCATTGCTTTGGAACGGAGCATCGGAGACGAAGATGTAGGCGCCGTTGAGCGTGGTTTCACAGCAGGTCGCCGGCCGCCAAGCCCGGACCGAGTCGATGTCTCGGACCGACCCCAGGTCAACGGTCCAGCTCGGATCCGTCTGGGCGTTGGTGGAGGCTTGGAAACTACGTCCCGGTGTGCTTCCACTCAACATGCCGTCGGTGGCCCGACTGGCGACAAGGTTTCCTGAAGTCGAGGACTGTGTTGCTGGCCTACGAAAAGCGAGGTTGGCACCCTTGGTCCGCGTTGGCACCGGGCGGAATACAGCAAAGCCCCCAACGACATCGTTGCCCGCCCGGTTGATATCTCCACCGAACCAGACGGTTCCATTGCTGGCCGGCAGAATTGCCCAGATTCCGTTGATGGCAGAGAAGTCGGGCACGTATCCCTCGATGTGGGAACCGTTGGCTGCGTTGTATGCCGATGCCCACGGCTGCGGCTTCACTGTTTGACTCTGGCGGTGAACGGTCGTCCAGTAGGTCCCCATCGTCATCGACTCGGGGTAGCTTGCAGTGTCCCAGCTCTGGCTGGTCCAGTAGTGACCACCAGCCCAGAGGCGTGGTCCGTCAACAGCAAGAGCCTGGTAGTCCCCACCGCCAGCATCGGTGTGATAGAAGCCCAGGCGGGTCATATCGCTGGCGCGGTACATGATCAGCAGGTGCGACTCGGTGGCGGCGTAGACCTTGTCGCCGTAGGTAGCGAAGTCGAACGGGATGATGCTGCAGCAGTTGGGAATGTCCTTGGGCGCCCCCTGCTTCACGCCAGGGACGAGTGCGCCATCGGAAGTACGCAGAACTCCGAGTGAGTCGGTGTTCGGCTGCCCGTTGATGCCGCTGAAGTAGCCGCCGACGTAGAGCCGCGAGCCATCGGGGGATGAATGCAGCGCCATCACCCGCGCCCCGTCAGCGGTAGCTCGCCATGCGCCGTTGACTCGGCCAGTGTTTGCGTTCAGCTTGGCCAACCGACCACGAGTTGATGTTGCACCAAATGACCGCACCTGTGAGAAGTTGCCGCCGATATATACCGACTCCCCAACGACCTCAAGATCCTGCACCAGAGCCTTGTTTGCCCCGAAGCTCAGTTGAGCATCAAAGCCGGAATTGCGGGCGCCACTGGATGGATTGATCGCCACCAGCGGACCAGTAGTTGTTCCTCCCACTCGGGTGAATTCGCCACCGACCAGGAGGTCGCCGTTCGGCGCCACGCCAAGGGCGTATACCGGAGCGTTGATCGCTGGGCGAAACCCCGAAATCCATTCCCCAGTATCCACATCGAATGCTGCGAGGTAGGGCTGGCTGATGGTGGGCGTGTTCTCATCTTTGCGTACGCCGGTGAATCGACCGCCAATGTAGACCCGGCCCTGCGTTTCCACCATGGCCCAGATCTGCGAAGCCCAATCGATTTCGGTAGCAGGGCCAAGGCCAGTCACCTGCCAGGTATCAATCGGGTTGATGCTGAGCTCGGTTCCATTCCGCGGTGCTGCTTCCGCAGCTGGGCCGGGAAATGCGGCGAGTGCCGTCGTGGCCGCCAGCAACGCGATAGCCAGAATGGTGAGGGGTCGGAGGGGCGCTTTGAAAACGTTCCGAATGAGCGATGGTGATGAAGAGGTCATGGGCGAGTGACTCGTTACTTGGGCGTGGGCTAACGATGTAAGTTCATACAACTTTGGCGCTATTTCAGCCCATTTAGATATAGGTTATCCATCCCGGGAATAACTCTCGGCGACCCCACAGGTATCGACAGCTCCAAACCAAAGCTGAAAGAACTTCACGGTCGAGCCCAAGCAACGATTCAAAGAAATGGCCTCTGGCACCCAAAACCCATCTAGCCCGCCGTGCCAGAGAAACGGCGGGACCCACCCATGTTTCGCGGTGCCGGCATGATTTTCGCGGTGCCAGAGCATGATTTTCGCGGTGCCAGAGACCTGCAACCCCGAGACCTCCAACCCGCCCTCCCGCGGTGCCAGAGGCTTGAGGAGCCGTCGTTGACACAATCAAGGCCGGCCCACCAGCGATGATGTTGGGGTGAACCGATTCCGCCAAAATCGCCTAGCCATCGGTGCATTGGCTGTTGCCTTGATGCTGCTTGGGCTTGTTGGCGCGGGGGTCTGGGCTTGGCAGGAGCAACCAACTTGCGGAACCCGACTCCTCGACCAGATCGCTGGCCGCGAAACCGCCCGCCCAAATCACACCGGCACGTTCTCAACAGACGACGGCCGGATACTCAACTACGACTTCTACCGTCCGTCCAACGAACTCCACAACGCTGCGGGCGAACCACCGCTCGTCATCTACGTCCATGGGGGTGGCTGGTCCTCACTAACGCGAGACCTTGGTCGCTCGACTCCGCCGCTACTCCTCTGCGAGCGCGGCTACGCCGTCGCCTCTCTGGACTACCGCCGGACTAGCGATGGGGCCACTTGGCCAACGCCTGCCGCCGACGTTGCAGCCGGCATCCGGACGCTTGGCTTCACTTCGACATCCAACACTCGTCCGGATCCGTCCGTCGAACTGCTCAGCTTCGACATCAATCGCGTTGCCCTCTGGGGTGATTCTGCCGGCGGTCACCTCGCATCCTTCGTGGCCATGGCCTCGAACAGTGCTGAGGTTCCGAAAGACTTGGTCGCGGGCACGATTGATCTTGGGCCGAACCTCAGGCTTCGGGGCGTCATCGCTGGAGCGGCAATCACCGACCTTACCGACCCCGCCTTTGCAACGTGGGCCGAGGACATCCCGGGGTTACAACGATGTCCCGGTGCCGGTGGCGGAAACCAATCGTGTGACGCCTTTGCCAGTCATTGGCCCTGCGCTAGCCCAGACCAGGTGCCGGGCGAGCCCTCATGCACTACCATCATTGAGGCGTCCATGCTTTGGCTGCTTGGGTGCGATGAGCGGACGGTAACAACTTGCGGATCGGTGCATGAACACCCTCTCGCCAGTGAAGCCAGCCCGGTGACCTACGCGGATGCCTGCGACCCGCCACACATGCTGCTTTCCGACGGTGAGCCGCTGGCCCACGTCGATGGAGAGTTTAGGGGCGACCTGCTGGTTCCACCCTCGCAGCAGCAACGATTGATTGCAGCTCTCCAGGAAGTTGGAGTGGACACCAGCTTTAGCCGCTCGACCGACGGCTCAGGCCACGTTGCAATAACCGGCGATGCCTCGATGGTGGACGAGCTCGACAATTTCTTGTCATCTACCTTCTCCGGCCCTACGGCGAAGTGTTAACCCCTGCCAAACGCAACCAGGGCACTTCTTCCGGGTGGAGACCCGGAGCGTCTGGACTGCCCCATGCCCGCTCATGCGCTTGTTCGAGCTGGGCCACGAAGCCGTTGTGTACCTCAGCAAGCTTGCGTGCCTGTCGAAGCCGCTCCCACACAACACCCTGACCAACGGCGTCCCGATCGGCGATTGCCGCAGCGGAGTGCCCAATGTGTCGAGCGAGGAAGACTCGAGCAAGCGTTCGGCACCGCTCAGGAAGAATCGATTCGGTCGCCGCATAGATGTCGTCGATAGTCGGGGCCATGGTGGGGGTCCGGACGGCAACGAGATACGCCGCCTCTGGGTCGGTGTAGCGATGCGCTGTCTGCGCTGATGGGTTGATCGTCGTTTTGTCACGGGGCAACTGCGTCTCGGTGTGCTTGCGAAGTTGGTCCGGGCTCTCATGGTTCTTTGCGATCTGCTCGGTTTTGAGCCACCACTCCCCCTGGGCGGCCCCGACATAGGCTGGGTAACTCGACCACTCATAGAGCGCCAGGTCAAGGTCTCGCTGAATATCGAGCGGGTTGCGGTGGGCGTACCGAGCTTCGTTTTGAATGAAGAGGTGCAACGCCGTTTCGCCGTCGCCATCAGGAGTTGTGTCCTCGAAGCGACCTCGGAATAGGGGTCCATCAAAGCCATGCCGCTTGTTGAACGCTCGCACGTAGTTGGAAAAGAGGTACTGCATGGCCGGCGACAGGTTGCCGTCAGGACAGTGCACCAACAGATGGAAGTGGTTAGTCATGAGGGCGTAGGCGTGAATCTCGATGTTCCACCGATGCGTAATCACGCCCAACAAGTAGAGAAAGTGCAATCGATCATCATCGTTGAGGAAGATCGGCTGACCCCGAGCGCCGCGGTTATACACCTGGTGCCATTGGCCGGGCTGATCAACACGCAAAGGACGTCCCATGCATCTAAACCTATTCACGACCAGTGACAAGTCTTCTGAAGGCTGATCTCTGGCGCCAGGAAGGCTGACCTTCGGTGCCAGAGGTGAGGCGACGGGACAGTGCGCGGCACAAGAGTGCCAGAGGACTTGTGGGGGTCAGACTCCGAGCAGGATCGCGTGGCAGCAACTGATGCCGAGTAACGACCTTGGCTTGGCCCCTAAGAGTTGATCAGATGCTCGGCAGCCATGGCGAAGTAGTCGACAAAAAGCTTCTTGTCTGCCGCCTCAAGCTCAACTTGGTCCAATGCTGAACCCATGTGTGTCAACCAGGCCCGCTTCGCCGACTCATCAACGACGAATCGAGCATGCCGCATCCGCAGGCGCGGGTGTCCCCGCTCTTCGTTGTAGGTCTGGGGTCCACCCCAGTACTGCTGCAAAAACAGGGCAAGGCGGCGCTCAGCTGGCGCCAAATCGGCAGGGTACATCGGACGGAGCAGCGGGTCGCCCGACACACCTTCATAGAAGGCCCTAGCAACTCGCTCGAAAAAGACGGTGCCACCTACCCGGGCAAACAACGACACGGCGTCGCCGGGGCCTCCTGGCGCTACTGAGTCAGTCATTTATGTAACGTTAGCCACCAAGGCTGGACCGCGAAGAGCCAGATGAAAAGCTGCGGTGCCAGAGGCTGTGAAAAAGCTGCGGTGCCAGAGACCAGGCCGAACTCCTTAGCGTGGCGGCATCGAGACCCGATCGAAGTCGACAACCGCTTCGACTGACTCGAATTCAAGACGCGCTTCGTCCACAAAGGCAGACACATCCGGATACCGCGCTGAAAAGTGGGTTAACACAAGATGCTTGGCGCCAGCCAAGCGGGCGAGACGACCGGCTTGCCGTGCCGTCATATGCGCATGCTGTTCCGCCAGGTGGGCCTCTGTCTCAAGAAAGGTCGACTCGCAAACAAGCATGTCCACCCCGTCAGCCAACACCTGAGCCCCCTCACACCATCGGGTGTCCATCACAAACGCAAGAGACTGACCCCTTCGCTCCTCGCTGAAGTCCTCGATCTTGACCTGCTTGCCATCAACCTCGAGTGAACCTTGGCGAACAAGCTCACCAACCGTCGGACCTTGCACTCCGATCGCTGCCAGTTTTTCCGCATCCAGCCGCCGGCCATCCGGTTCCTGAATCCGGTAGCCATAGGACGTGATTCGGTGATCAAGCTTGTGCACAATCAACTCCGAGCGGCCAAGCTCGCCCACGGCCCCGTTCCCATCAAGCGGGACCTCAACAAATGGGGTCACAGGCTCATAGGCGCTGGCATATCTGAGCCGCTCGAAGAAGCGCGATCCGTCTGACGGAAAATAGATGGGAACCTCCCGAGTAACGCCATCACCACAGAGACGCTGCAGGATGCCCGGCAGCCCCAGACAGTGGTCGCCATGAAAATGGGTGATGCAAATGTCCGTGACTCTGGCCGCCGCCACACCTGCAAGTGTGAACTGTCGCTGAGTCCCCTCTCCAGGATCAAACAGTACGAGCCGATCGTCCCAGCGCACGGCGTACCCGTTGTGGTTCCGACGGCGGGTGGGCGCTTGGGATGCTGTACCAAGCACGATCAATTCCCGCTGCGACATCCGGACACCCTATGGGCCCGATAAAGCGCAGCCACCATCACGCCAGAATCCAAGGACGCCTATCCCGGTGCGCAATTTGAACGGCCGCCGTCGTTGACGCATGTGGTGCCAGAGGTCTCGACACAGGTGGTGCCAGAGGACTGAGGACTGGGCCAGTATCCGGGAGGTGGTGCCAGAGGTTAAGAGCCTCATGGATTCGAGAGTAGGTGCCGGCGAGAGTAGGTGCCGGAGGCATCACCGAATGCGGCGCGACTTCGCGCATCGTTGAATCCCTTGTGACACCCAGGAACACATTGACCACACCAGCAACTTTGGTGACTTTTCATCACATGCTGTACAACTAGACTGGATCAGATGGTTGACTAGGGAACCACGAGGCTGGCGGGCCAATGATTCGAGATGCTGAGGATCTACAAAGAGGCGAGATCATCGAAAGCGATGTCTGCATTGTGGGCGCAGGCCCCTCCGGACTAACCCTTGCCTTCGAATTGGCCAAAGCCGACAAGAGAGTTTGTGTCCTCGAAAGCGGCGGCATCGACGTCGAACCGGACATCCAAAAACTGAGCCGCGCCGAATCGATCGGCGAGCCCTATCTCCCACTGAACCACAACGGCACCAGGGTGCGCGCCTTTGGCGGCACATCTCGCCATTGGGAGTCTAATGGACCGTTTCGGGGCCGCTCCCTCGACCCGATCGACTTTGAGGCTCGAGACGAAATTCCCCACAGTGGCTGGCCAATTACCTTTGATGAGGTCGCGCCCTACTACCGCACCGCCGCATCATATTGCGACCTGGCCAGTGACGACTTCGAACCGAAAACCTGGCATACCCAGGACGAGCTCGGCCACGACTTCCCCGATGACACCCTTCGACTTGCGCCTTTCCAATTGGTCGACACCGACTGGTCCCGGCACCTAGCGGCAGTCCGCGACCACCCCAACATCGATCTCATTCTGCACGCCACCGCAACAGGATTCGACTCAGCTCAGGATGTCGAACGGATCGACTCGATCACCGTCGAGGCCGGAGACAACCATCAGTTTGTGGTGCGTCCCGGGATAGTTGTCCTAGCGACACATGCACTGGAGAACGCCCGCCTTCTTCTCCTCGGCAACCAGCAGCACCCTGACGGCTTCGGCAACGAGCACGATCTTGTGGGCCGCTACTTCCAGGACCACACCGCAGTGCAGGCCGCGGTGTTTCGGCCAACTCAGGAATTGATGCGCTCGCCGAAGTTGAACGTCTTCGGCACCCATCCGGTGCCAGACGAGAAGATACGAATCTGCTCGATGCTCGGGCTGTCGCCGGAAGTCGTCCGCCGGGAAGGCCTCCTCAACCCCGCCTTCTTTGTATTCCCGACGACCGCCGCACTCTCATCAAACACGTTCCAGTCGGTGCGAACCCTTGGGCGAACGCTGAAGTTCCGCCCACGACCGCCATCTATGGCCGCCCACATCGCCAACCTAGCCGGGCATCCAATGACGGTGATGCGCAGCGCTTTGGAGCTGGCCGGGCGAGCCCACCACCCTGATCGCTTCCTCCTGCTGGCCATGAACGAGCAGGCCCCGAACCCGATGAGCCGGGTCACCCTCGGTAACCGCCGAGACCGTTTTGGCCGTAGGGAACTGTCTCTGGATTGGCGCCTCACCGAACTCGACCACTGGTCGATGCGAAGGTCGGTTGAGCTGATCGATGAATCATTCCGTCGATTGGGCTGGGGCCGACTCGAAGAGCTCTACGGCGACAGCAAGCCGGGCCGCCAAATGTGGGGCCAATTCCACCAGCTGGGCACGACGCGAATGTCAACCGATCCCCGCCGTGGCGTGGTCGATACGAATTCGGCGGTCCATGGCATGGACAATCTCTATTGCGCGGGCGGGTCGGTGTTCACCGGCGGCGGCTACGCCAACCCGACACTAACGATGGTTGCTCTTTCTGCCCGTCTCGCCGACCACCTCATCCATCGCCTTGATCACTCGATACGCCTAGCGGACCACCACCTCAACGGCAACGGAGTAGCCGGCACCGATGTGATCGACCTAACCCACACTCAGCCCCAGCAGGGTCGGACCACCCAACCAAGCTGACCCACCCAAGAACAGGGTCACCATCCCGACCCCTCGGGCTGTGAGCGAAATCGGTGCCAGAGCTCCTGCCGCTCCGGTAAGGCCGGCCACGCCCGTAGTCGACCGTCGGGCCTCCGCCGCCTTTGGGCCACCAGTCCAAAGAGTCACCCATTCTGCCGGTGCCAGAGACATTCAGAAGACACTCACAGGAGGGCCCGGGGCTGGGGTTGGGTTGTCGGTGCCAGAGACCCGAGCACAGTGTTATCGGAGACCCGAGCACAGTGTTATCGGTGGCAGAGCTACCACGCCAGTGAGTCGGGCCACCCGAGGTGTCGATGCTCCGGCTCCTGTCGCATCTATGACCGCTGACCCGAGGGACGGGCGCATCTGGTGCCGGTGCCAGAGACCTGCTCAACCGGAGACCTGCTCAACCGGCTCGGGTTCCAACTGTGCCAGGCTCCTTCTCGGTCAAAGACTTCTCGTCGCAGAGAGGGGCCCGCGCGAGATTGCCCGCTCTTTAGGTCAGAGCCTTCGTCAACGGCTGCAGTAGGTCTCCAGGACCGATGCGCTCGACGGCTACCTCACCAACACCAAGATGTCGGGCCAAATCCATCAGGTTCTCGGCCAACGACTCCACCACTTCCTGCTGGTCGATGGCTCCCGTGTCCCCCTTTTCCCCGAACGCACCAAGCACTCGGAGTGCGCCGTTCCGACGGTCGGTTTTTAGATCGACCCGGGCCACAAGCCGATCATCAAGCAGGAACGGCAAGACGTAGTACCCAAAATTCCGCTTGGCCTTCGGAACGTAGATCTCAATCTTGTACTCAAACCCGAAGAGGCGCTCGGCCCGAGGCCGGCACCAAACAACGGGGTCGAAGGGCGAGAGAAGCGAGGAGCGACGTAGCTGCCTGGGTCGTTTTGCATCGACGGCCAACAGACCGGGCTCTTTCCAGCCCTCAACATGAACTTCCACGAGTTGCCCGTCTTCAATGAGATCGCCAATCAGCGGCCGAGCGGTGCGAGCCGACAGCCGGAAGTAGTCGACGAGATCACCAACCGTGCCCACTCCAAGGGAGCGACCCGCCATCATGAGCAGCTCACGTTGAGCGCCCTTAACGGACAGCGTTGGCTGTTTGCGAACTTCACCCGGGATGATGTTGTCGTAGAGATCGAACGACTTCTCGAAGTTGGAGTTTCTTCGGATACCGAGCTCTCCGATCCGGAAGAGCCAGTCGAGGGCGATCGAACCGACCGACCGTGACCCCCACCATTCACCGCTTCGGGGCCGCGGGTCGTCGAGTTCCGACGCCTGAAGCGGGCCTCGCTCCGCAACCTGGGCATACACTTCGTCAATGTAGGCCGCCTCGGTTTGGGCCAGTCGGAACAGGTTGCCCCAGGTCTCGCCCGTTCGTGCCGCGGCTCGGCGCCATCGCATCAGCGGTTCTGTGGCCACCGGCATCAAGCTGGCCTCATGACCCCATGTCTCGTACCACTCTCCCGAGTGCCAGGCATACACATCAAGGTGATCCGGCGAGTAGGGACCCAGCCGAGCGAAGAACGGTAGGTAGTGACTGCGGCAGATCACCGGGACCGAATCGAGCTGCAGGACCCCCATCCGGTCCATAACTCGCCGAAAGTGTCGGCGATCCACACGACCCTTGGGCTGCGGATCGGCGAACCCCTGCGCGCCGAGGGCGATGCGCCGCGCCACCGCCGCGCTGAGAGACACAACCACGACGCCAAGCTAGCGCGGTACCGGGGTTGTCGAATCATGACACCGCCCAACAGCGAATCGACCAGACCGCCGAAGTCCCAGCCGGGTTCCCCTGCGTTTTGGGTCGCAACGCTAAGTTTGCAGTGTGCTCTGGCTCCTGATCATCCCCGGCCTGCTCCTGCTTGCGCTGGTGGTGATATTCGTCCTCGACGTGACCCAGCGATCGGAAGCGATTCGTCGTAACTTTCCTGTCGTCGGTCGACTTCGTTTTCTCCTGAGCGCTCTCGGCCCGGAACTGCGTCAGTACATCGTTGCCTCGAACGATGAGGAGCGACCCTTCAATCGCGACCAGCGCCACTGGGTCGACGCATCGTCGAAAAAGGAGAACAACTACTTCGGGTTCGGCACCGACTCGAACCAGCGGGAACCCGGATTTGTTCTGATCCGCCACAGCGCCTTTCCCGACACCACCATGATCGACGAAGACGCATCGCTGCCCTGTGCCAAAGTTCTCGGCGGCTTCAATCAGCGGACCCATGCCTTCCGGCCGCGCTCGATCATCAACATCTCAGCTATGAGTTACGGCTCGCTCTCGAACGCCGCGATCCGGGCACTAAACGAAGGATCTGCGCTGGCCGGATGTCTCCACAACACAGGCGAGGGCGGGATCTCGAGTCACCATCGACACGGCGGGGAGCTGATGTTTCAGTTCGGCACCGGCTACTTCGGTTGCCGTGACGAAGCCGGCAACTTTTCCATGGATTCACTGCTGGCCAGTATTGCTGACACCCCGGTTCGGGCCATTGAAGTCAAGCTGAGCCAGGGCGCCAAGCCCGGCCTTGGCGGAATGCTCCCAGCCGCCAAGGTCACGCCGGAGATTGCGCAGACTCGCGGCATACCGGTGAACCGCGATTGTGCCAGCCCGGCATCGCACACCGCCTTCGGCGATGTCGATTCGATGATCGACTTCATCGAAGAGATCGCCATCGCCACGGGCCTACCAGTTGGCATAAAGAGTGCCGTAGGCCAGATGGGTTTCTGGAACGAACTCGCCGACCGCATGGAAGAGCGGGGTCAGGGACCCGACTTCATCACCATCGACGGCGGGGAGGGCGGAACCGGTGCCGCGCCGCTCACGTTCAGCGATCATGTCGCCTTACCGTTTCGCTTGGCCTTCAGCGAGGTATTTGCCGTTTTCGCCAAGCGGGACCTGGCCGAGCGAGTGGTCTGGATCGGTAGTGGGAAGCTTGGGTTCGGAAGTGAAGCTCTGCTGGCAATGACGTTGGGCGTCGACATGATCGCCATTGGCCGCGAGGCCATGCTGGCCATCGGCTGCATCCAAGCCCAGAAGTGCCACACCGGCCACTGCCCGACGGGGGTGGCCACGCACACGCCTTGGCTGGTTCGAGGCTTGGATGTCTCGAACAAGTCGGCGAGGTTAGCCAACTACATCATCACGCTGCGAGCGGAGCTGCTGAAACTGGCCCACGCATGCGGGGTAGCCCATCCATCGGAAGTTCCGGTTGACGCAGTTGAGATCGTGGTCGATTCCAACCACGTCGAGAGCGCCCAGGAGCACTTCGGCTACGACCTCGCTTGGCAGGACGCCTCGCTGCGCTAAACGAGTCGCACACTCTCCGGCAAAGCAGCATCAGGCTGTCGCAAGCGGTTCGCCGAATAGCTCTGGCACCGGCGTGGGTTGGTGAGGACTGCGATGCGGCTGTCTGCTGAGCGGGGCGATTGGCCACATCTTCGTCTGCATATCAGAGGCGGTGCCAGAGGTCGCGCTGAGGTTGTGGGCTGTGTTCATGAATTGGCGAAAGCCCTCCCCCGACCGACCGCAGCGATGTCAACATCGCCGTCCTGGTGCCGGAGGTCGCGGGCAACCGGAGGTCGCGGGCATGGACTACCGGCGGCTGCCTGAGCGGATCTCTGTTTGAGAAAACCGCTTTCGGTGCAGCATTGACCACTCCCCGTGCCCGAAAGGATCGAAATCTCAATGTGTGAACCTTGTTCAAAGAATAACGAATGTGAAGTCGCCGAGGTTTTGTGGAAGGCTGACGGGGTTGGCTACCAAGCCTGCGGCGGAAAGCAACAGTTCCTTGGTCCAGCGCGGACATGGCTGAGTCTTGAGGTCATCCTCGGGCTTACTACTTTGCAATCTTGCAGAGCGCTGAATCCTGCCTGTCCATGACACACCAACCCCCAACAAACACCTCTCTCAGGAGCATGAAGATGCGACGATTTCGTTCGACTTCTGTCTTCCTCCGGCTGGCGATCGCAACTCTTATAGCGATCGGTCTTATGTCGGGCGAAGCACAGGCAGCTACACCTACGACCGTGGGCAGCTGCAACGTTTCCATCGAAGACAACCAACCGGTGGTCCGATGGAATCAGGCCAACTTCCGCGGTGGCTACATCCCCCGCTATCAAATTTGGCGCAACGGTGGTATCCGAGCCGCCGTAGTCTCACCCCGCACAACGTTCCGCGACCAACGCGTCGCCTTCTCGACTCGCTACCACTACTCGGTTGCAGCTGTGAACAGCGATGGTGCCTCAAGCCGGATCTACTGCGGCTCGGTCGTCACGCCGAGCTACTCCGACATTTTTGGCACCCCACCGGCTCCAGAACCTGCGCCAGCACCAGCACCGGCTCCAGAACCTGCGCCAGCACCGGCTCCCGCGCCGCAGCCAAATGATGACCCCATCGCACCATCTTCCTGCTCCCTCAGCGAAATCCTGCGCAAGGAAGTTCGTGTCGATTGGAACGGCGGAAGCGGCGACTTCTTTGTGGTCTTCCGCAACGGAGGCTTCCGGGCCCGCGTAGACGGTGCCAACACTTTCGACGACCTCCGCTCCGAGCATGGCCAGAATTACACCTACACCGTCCAGGCTCGGACGACCGATGGTCGCCGCTCGGCCCAGACCAGTTGTGGCAGCATCGTGACCCCGCCGACTGGCTTCTCTTGGAACCCACCCACGGCGCCAGCCAGCTGCACCGTAAGCCGAAACGCTGACGGAAGCTTTGCCATCAACTGGAGCGGCAACTCAAGCGCTGCGTTCTATGTCGTTCGCCGAAACGGCGGATGGCGAGCACGGGTTGACGCTCCAACGACAACGTTCGCCGACAGCCGGCTCGCGGCTGGCACTACCTACACCTACCAGGTGGAATCTCGATCGGGTGAGGGCATCTCCGCCAGAACCACCTGTGGAACCGTAACCGCCTGATGGCGCAGCCCTGAGGGGCTACTAAGCACCACCTACGCCGATGGAGGCCGGTCCCAAGGACCGGCCTCCATCCCCTTTTTGGACCCAAATTCCCAGTGACGGTGCCAGAAACCAGTAGCGGTGCCAGGCGTGCCAGAGGTCTCAATCAGCAGCCCAGCTGTCTCCCTGGCACCGCGGAACCGCGAAAAATCCAGCAATCCTCGTGCAAAACCTTCAGTGCCAGGTCTCTCGACCCTGCTAAGAACTCTGGCACCGCCGACGCAAGGACTCTGGCACCGCGAATCAAAGGTCTCTGAGACCGAGAGCCTGCAGCCAAGGACTCTGGCACCGCGGGCACTGGCACCGCGGACGCAAGGACTCTGGCACCGCGGATCCGCGGATACTGGCACCGCGGACAACGCTGACAAAGACTCTGGCACCGCGAATCAAAGGTCTCTGAGACCGAGAGCCTGCTGCTAAGGGCTCTGGCACCGCGGGCAATTGTTTCTTTGTGAGGGTCCCTCGGGTGACGATTCTTGGGGCTTGGAGACACTTTAACGACGTTCAGACTGGTTGGGTGGAGCTGGATCTGTGCCGGTGCGCAATGGCGTTCACCCCGGCTCTGGTGCCGATTTGTTTCGTTGGCATCGGAAAAGTCCTTCATGCACGATCGAGATCCGCCGATACCGCAGCTGATGAGTTCAGACCGGAGTGAAAGTACGGATTCACCGGATCCGCGCGAAGAACAGCTCGAGGCGGCACCCGACGTTGCCGCCCTCCAGCGCCTTCCTCGTGCGTTTGAAGCCCCGCCTGCTCCGCAATCGGCTCCGACGCCGCCTACCACTTCCCCAGGTCCGGCTCCGCCGCCTGCTCTTCCCGCTCGACTTGCCCAGACCCACCCTGGACCCGCTAGTAGTTCATCGCCACCAAACTCGATGCCAACAGCGCCGGTCCCACCCGCTCCGCCGGCGGCTGCACCGATCCCACCGGCGCCACCTGCGGAGACAGCACCGCATCAGGCACCAACGAACCACAAAGGAAGCCGGCCCTTTCCCCGTATCACCCGAGGCTCGAAGTCCAAGGCCCCAAAAGGCAACGTCCCCGCTCCGGTTCGGGTCACCCCCGATCCATCGGGACAGGCCCGCCCATTCCCACCTGCGCCGCGTACTGTCAGCGAGGCCACCCCACCGGCCGGGCCCTCTGCCTATAAGCCCGACGATCAGGCGCCACGAGCCAAGGCCTGGCCCGCGGATGGCGATGCTTCGTCGCCGGAGGGCAACGTCGGCCACAGCCAGCACGACGAGCACCATGATGGTGCAAGCGCCTCATACCTGGCCACCCAGGCTCCCAGCGTCAGCGCTCAGGTGGGCGAGAGCCTTACCAGCACCGCTAACCCCGAGCCGCGGTCGCGCCCCACACTGTTGATCATGGGTGCGGTCGCTGCCCTTACGCTCTTGATCGGCGGCTTCTTTGTGCTCCGCGGTGGAGGCAATGGTTCAGAGACTGCCGGAGGGCCGCAGCCTGATGGTCAAGCACCAGAAGCCAACGCCAGTTCCACGCCAGAGACCGAGCAACCGCCCAACGCCGACCCGGGGTCTGACCCTTCTTCGTCAACCGACACTTCGGTGACACCATCGACGTCGGACACCAGTGCGGCTCCCACGTCTGCGGCGGCAACAACCGAAACCACTTCGGCGCCAGCGAGTACAACCGAACAGCCGGCGCCGACCAGCGCCGCCCCTGCGCCAACCCAGGCTCCAGCCACGCGAAACGGCGCCATCATCGGCGAGCTGGCCCGTCCGGTCCGCATGTACAGCTCCAATGCCTTCTCTTCTGAGGTCATCACCGAGCTCGGTGTGGGGGCGCCTCTCGAAATCCAGCAGCGAGACAAGGGCTGGTACCAGGTGTCAACCAACGGCTCCACCGGCTGGATCTTCGGCGCCTTTGTCACCCCTGCGGCCGAGGGCTTCGCCAACTTCATCTCGATCGACGGCACGCTCCTTGAGCCACGCACCAAGGCCGGCGAGCCCATCGCCGGCACCTACCGAGGCGGAAAGTACGCCTTTGGCCGGCGAGCTCCGGTCAACGGACTCATCGAGATCTTCCTTCCCTCAGGTCGGATGGCCACAGTCGAAGCCAACGCCGTCCGCGAGATCCGTCGCTGATCTCTCGACTTCAGAAGAAGCTCGACCCGGTGCCTGGTGTCCCGACCTACAAGTTCGCCGCGTATTCAAGCCAACCCGCCGGGTTGGCGCACCATGGCAACCCAACGGGAAAGCTGCCACGCTCTGCGTCCTCGCTCAGTCATTGGCAACCCTGCGGGTTGCTCGCCAAGGAAACTCCAACACTCGCGTCCTTGATCGTGACGTAGCGTGCTCGCCGAATACACCAACGAACTTGTGAATCGGGACACCAAGAGACTGCTCAGCGATGCCGGTGAGCGCCAGGGCGCCGGGCAACACTTCGGGTTGCTGCGCCCCTCACTCAAGGAGAGGGTTCACGGCACTCCCCCATATCCATGGCAACCCTGCGGGTTGCCCGATTTCGGACATTCCGAAACATCCTGCAGCCAGCATGAATTTGCTCAGCAGTCTCCTAGCGCGCGCGAGACGGGCGTTGGAGAATTTACGAGAGTGACATAAAGCAGACGGCTCCCGGCGTCGATAGTTCCAGAGACGCACGCGTCCAGAGACGCGAGCGCCAGCCCCACGATTTCGAGCCGAGGACCAACATGGCCGAGCCAAAGCAAAATGCCGACGAAACTGACCGCGCCGGCGATGGCGGCGGCCTGCCAGTCGGCGTCCGAATCGATCGGAAGTCCGGCATCTTTACCCGCAAAGCGCTAGAGAACCCGCCGATAGCCGACTGGGATGAACCGGCCCAGCCAATGGTGGTCACACGGCCAATCGATGACCAGGCGATGACTAAAGCCGGTGCCTCCGGTTCCAACCAAGAAGACGACGCTCGAGCAAACGCTGATGCTCCGGAGCAGGTCAGCGCTCACGAACCCCTTGGCGCATCGAAGACCTCGAACACCAATGGGGCCGACTCATCCGCGGCAACCGAGTCGGTGCTGGCCACCGCCGACGGCGCCACAGACACCGGCAAAAAGCTGGCACCGCTCCCAGTTCGATCTGCTGCCGCCGATCCGCCGGGTGCCACGAAGAAGCCAGAGGTCGCCCCCGAGACCAACACCGAACCCGCCGAAGCCACTGATGCTGTCGAAGAAGAAACCTTTGCTCGGCCAAAACGGATGCGTCTGCGCGATCTGCGCTAGTGCTGGTGTAACCGCTGAAATGGGGGATGGTTTGGTCGAGGCATCCGGCGTCTCTGACAAGGACAGATACCCGACTTACCTCGACCAATAAGCGTTCTCTAGCGAAGGCAGCCAACGACGGAGAACGCCGCCCTACTCTTTGGACGCGACGGCGTTGGGGGTGACGTTCATCTTCGGCTCGTAGGCCTCAGCCACCACGTCGCGCCCCAAGCCCTCGTAGGCGGACCGCAGTTCCTGACAGCAACTGGGGCACGGCCCGTAGTATTCGGCCTCTGCGGCTGAGCCACATCGGGGGCAGGTGAACGATAGGTCGCCGGAGCCAACGTCAACCACATCGGTTTCGCTCTCGCCAACCAGGCCCGGGGTCTCGCTACTCGTCATGATCCCTGTCTATCGGCTCTGGGCCGTGTGCCGCGGATTCTGATGCCTTGGCGATCGCGTCGGCGAAGTCAGTGGTGCGAAAGACAAAGCCTTCATCCAGCAGCCGCTGAGGTATGCACCGTCGCCCGGTGAGCATGAGCCTGGCGTCGGTCTTGGCGAGCCGGGCTCCAAGTTGGACCAGCCGACCGGGAAGCGGAAGCCCGATTTTGCGGGTACTGAACGACGCTCGGAGGATGGCCATTGCCTCCTGGTTGGTGACTGGGTTGGGCGCCGTCACGTTGTAGGTGCCGTGCATCTGTGGATCATCGATGGCTCGCACCACGACTGCCACCAGATCTTCAAGAGCGATCCACGAGACCCATTGGCGGCCGTCACCTACCGAGCCGCCGAAACCGGCACGGGCGAGCCCGATCAGCCGGTCAAGGACTGGGTCCTCGCCACCGATGGGCATCCCGTTCCTCAACAACACCCGGCGATCGATTGACGCGGTGACATCGCGATAGGCCTGTTCCCAGGCCAGGCCGACAGCTACTTCGGGGCCTGAAGTGTCTCCGGCTGGCTCGGCAAAGTCATCGATGACGACGTCGCCGGTGTCTCCATGGATGGCCAAGGGGCTCACTTGAACCCAGACCCGGGGTGCCATGTCGACCCGAGCTCGGGCATCGCCCACTAGTCGGACCGGTTCAACGCTGGTTCGAATCTGTTCTTGGCGATCCACCGAGTCCGCCGGTGTCTCCGGCCAGTCTTGGGGCAGCTGGACGATGGCGTGGGCGCCGGAAAGTTCGTCCACCCAGGATCCGAGGCCGCTCCCATCCCAACTCACCCAGCGATGCCCCGGGCGCACCCGCACCGGATCGACCGCCACCAGGACCACTTCGACGTTGCGCGCTCCGAGCCGATCGGCCAGCGCCTCTCCCAGGAAGCCGTTGCCTCCAAAGATCACGATCTTGCGGGTCATGGCCATATCGAACCACACCAACACCCGGTGATAGCGAAATCAGGAACAGATCCGCGCCGAGCGAGCTGGCCTTTGTCCCCCGACGGCTCTCCGTGGGACAATGACGACCGTCGTTTCACCGGCCACCGACCGGTTACCGCTCCCACCTCGGCCATCCTCGCATGCTCTCCCCCGACGTCTCAGATAGCTCGACATTCAGTCGGGCGGTGCGGTCTCTGCCGAAAGTACTCGGCTCCCGATCCCCGATCCTGTGGGGAACCCTCACCATCGATGGCATCGAAGACCGGGTCGACATCGTTCGCGACGAGTGGGGGATCCCCCACATCACCGCCGAAACCGACGCTGACGCCTGGTTCGCCGTCGGCTTTTGCCAGGGTCAGGACCGCACCTTTCAACTTGAGTCCCGGCTCCGTATGGGTCGCGGTCTTCTGGCCTCAATGATCGGCAAGTCCATGGTGCGCGTCGACCGTATTACCCGTCGCATCGGCTTCCGTCGCGCCGCCCAAACCCAGATGGAGGGCATGGAACCCGACACCCGCACCACGCTTGAGGCGTTCTGTCGTGGCGTGAACGCGGGTGCATCCGATGGGTTGTTCCGCACCCCTCTTGAGTTCGCCCTCTTGCGCACCACACCTACTCCCTACGAGCCGACCGACGTTCTGAGCACCCTCGGGATCATGTCGTTCATGTTGGCGTGCAACTGGGATTCCGAGCTGGCCCGCTTGGAGATCCTTCGCGCCGATGGCGCTGAGGCTCTGGCAGCGATCGAGCCGGATTACCCGACCTGGCTCGATACCACCGATCCGTCGACGGCACGCCGAACCGGCTCGGCCATCGACAGTCTTCGCCAGGATGCGGAGACATTCCTTCAGGTCGCAGGCCTTGGCGCCGGGTCCAACAACTGGGCCATCCACGGCAGCCGCACCGCGAGCGGGCGACCGATCGTGGCCAATGACCCGCACCTGTCTCCCGACCTTCCTCCCCACTGGTATCTGGCTCACGTGATGACCCCGGAGTGGGAGGCTGCGGGCGCGTCGCTCATCGGTTGTCCGGGCTTTATCGCTGGCCACAACGAAACCATGGCCTGGGGTGTGACCGCCGGTTGCATCGACAACACCGACCTGTTCATCGAGGAGTTGTCGGCCGACGGCACCGAGGCTCGCGTGGACGGCGGCTGGGAGCCGGTGCGACGCCGCCAGGAGGTCATCCCGGTTCGGGGTGGCCGCGTCGAGACCGTGGACGTGGTCGATACCGCCCGGGGTCCGATCCTCACTCCGGATCTCGGTCCGGATGATTGCGCCCTGTCGATGAGCGCCACCTGGTTGCAACCGGCTGCCGGCATCCGGGGCTTCATGACCATGCATCGGGCCGCTTCTGTCGATGAGATCGCCGGCCACTTCAAGCGCTGGCCCGCGCTTCCGATCAACATCGTGGCCGCCGACAGCACCGGCAGCATCTCCTGGCATCTACTCGG
This sequence comes from uncultured Acidimicrobiales bacterium, assembly GCA_937925845.1. Classification (GTDB taxonomy): domain Bacteria; phylum Actinomycetota; class Acidimicrobiia; order Acidimicrobiales; family CALAML01; genus CALAML01. The sequence continues at coordinate 26,181 of CALAML010000066.1, forward strand.
CGATGCGCCGATCCGCGGTACCGGGCATGGCATCTTGCCGGTGCCGGCGTGGACGCCGGATGCCGGTTGGACCGGAATCGTCGATTCCGCTGACCTCCCGAGCGCTATCAACCCGAGCGACGGCTTTGTTGCTACCGCCAACAACAAGCCCACCAACAACGACACGCCCTGGCTCTCCCACGATTGGCTGGACGCCTGCCGGGTCAATCGCATCCGGGATCTCCTGGGGGCCCACAACGAGTGGACGGTCGACGAGACCCTGGCCATGCAGCTCGACCGCGGCACCATCGTGTTTGACGCCGTCAACGAACTGATCGCCTCTTCCACACCGACGACCTCGGTGGGCAGCACCGCCAAAGAGCTTCTTGATGATTGGGACGGACACAGTGAGGCCGACTCTGCCGCCGCGTCGGTGTTTGAGTTGTTTGTGTGTGAGCTGGCGCTGCGGATGACGAGGGCCAAGGCTCCGAAGTCGGCGGAGTGGGCTTGCGGCGCCAGTGCCTTCGCCATGTTGCCTGCCGGGTCGTTGGGCAGCCGGCGGATCATGGGTCTGATGGAACTTGCCCGCCGAACTCCACCGGACTGGTTTGGCCGCGGCTGGCCCGCCGAAGTGGGCGCCGCACTGGACGCCGTCGGTGCGCAGCTGGTTGACGTGGCCGGTTCCGATCCTTCGGGTTGGGCCTGGGGGGAGATTCGCCCACTGACCTTGCGCCATCCGCTCGGCATGGTGGCACCGTTGGGGGCAATGTTCAACCGAGGACCCTTCCCGTGGGGAGGCTCCGCCCACACCATCAACAACGGGGCGGTGGATATGCTTCGGCCCCGGTCGAACCCCTATGCCATCGCCTCGATGCGCCTGGTCACAGAAGTCCCCGACTGGGAGAGCGCCCGGTTTTCGCTTCCGGGAGGCCAGTCTGGAAACCCGGTCTCACCTCACTTCGATGACCTGTTGGAGTTCTGGCTGCGGGGCGAAGGCGTTCCAATCGCTTGGGGTTCCGATGCGGTTCGCGAGGCCGCCGTGCACCGCATGCGGCTATTGCCTCCATCCTAAGAGCCCGGGTCTCCACCGAGACTGATTTGTAGTCAGCGACGGTTGGCGGCGGACAGACGGTCAGGCTACTTCGGACTTCCCGGGGTCATCGTCAGCCTCGGTCGGCGGGTTTGAGCCTACGTCGATCCGGTTGTCGCGGCCAAGAGTCTCGTCCGCGTCTCGTGGCTCGATCAGAACGCAGCGGTCGGCTGCTGCCGATAGCGCTCCAGATGTGTGGTCTCGTCGGCCGATCACGGTGACCAGCACGCCGAGCTCGATCAACTCAAAAACGACTGGGGTGAAAATTCCGTCGCCGGACCCGAGACAGACCAGGTGGAAGCGACTGGCAATAAACGGCGGGTCGATTGCACCTAACAACGCAAGGTCGGCGCCGTTCTCGCCGCGCCGGGCAAAAATCTGTCCTCGTTGGCCCAGGGTTTCCTGAGCTACAAAAACCAGTCCTGGGTGACAGCCGACCATCACCGGGTCGTCATCACGCATTCCGCTGGCTTCGGTGTAGTCCACCAGTACCCGCTGAAAAGTGTCGGCATCACCAAGGGCATGCTCTTCACCGACCAGGTTCTCGATGTCGATGATGTGCAGGGTCCGCTGCCGCCGTTCCCACCTTGGGTGAATGGACGCGGGTGCACCACCCGGGGCCGCAGCGAGCTCGAACATGGGGAAAGTATCGGCAGAATTAGGCGAAATCTTGAGCGGAAACCCAATGAAGGATCTTCGCCGCCGATTCCGGTCCGCGGCTGGCGAAGGCGGTGACCTCTACCCCGAGGTGTTGGGCCAGTTCGCTGTCGGCTGAAGCGGCGACCGCGACGCCCTCTGCTCGTGGGGTGGGTGTGACACCGAGACAAGTCGGGACGCCCTCGGCCACGAGGGCCCCAGCCGCGTCGAGAGCGAGAGCCCGGTTCCCCAACGGTGCCGGTGGCAGAAGTCGACGGGGGTCGGTGAGCCCAGCCACGCTGTGGACTTCCTGGGGCTCCAGGCCGGCGTTGCGTTGGGCTCGCAGGAGCTCGCTACGGCGGTGGTTACGTTCTTCGGTCGAGCGCCACGGTCCACCCGAACCATCGATCAGGACCAGGCCGGCGGCCCTTCCGGCGAGAGCCCACAGCGTGGCCGACCAACCAGCGAGTCCGATGCCGACCACTGCAGCGACTCGCCCCCGCACCCTGCCACCGCTCGGCGAGGGTTCGAGCCCGGGCACTCTCCCGGACACGCTCAGCTGGATGAGGTCGAAGATCGGATCACTCACGTCGTAGTTGCCACCTACGATCGGCGGTGCGTCGTGCCAACCGGCCGGGGTGGGCGCCACCACTGCGCCGTCCCAACGTGCGTCATCGAATGCTGCCGCCCAGGCGTTGGGCTGAGCCGGCGATGAGGGATCGTCGAGAACCACAATGGTGGGAGCGACCTGATGAGAAGCGGCCGCACTGTCCCGTGTGTGAGCTTGTGGCTGAGACTGCTCCCCCACTACCGGCTCCGATGTTCACGGCGGTCAAGGAAGTCGCTCACCAGCGCCATCGTCTGTTCCGGTTGCTCGAGGTGGAGGTAGTGTCCGGCGCCGGCGACTTCGTGATGTTCAACATCGCCAAACCGGCTGAGCCGTTCCTGCACCTCGGTCATCGGCATCTCGCTCCACATGTCGTCCTCTCCACCGGTCAGTACCAGCACGGGAGCTTCAACGAGCCGGAATTCAGAGACGGCCTGCTCCGGCGTAAAGCCGGTGGGCAACCCGACGTTAAACAGCGGATCCCACTTCCACCGGTACTGACCGTCGTGCTCAGTCGATCCGTGAGCAACCATGTGCTCGAGCCAGCGCTGAGGCAGTCGGGTGTTGATCGCGCCGCGCTGGCGCGCCATATCGGCTGGGCTTGCGAACGGTCGAGCGCCCCGCTGCATCGTCTTTTCGGCGTACTCCACCGACGTGGTGGCGGCCTCCACCAGGCTGTCGACCGGATAGTTGTCGGGCGGGCCAAGTCCGTCGATATTGATAACCCAGGCGATCTCCTCAGGCCAGATGCCGGCCGCGGCCAGAACCTGGCCCCCACCCATCGAGTGACCGATCAGGCCGACCGGTGGACCGAGCTCCACGAGGAGGAAGCCGAGGTCCAAAACCCCGGCCTGAAACGACATGCCGTGGGGTAGCCGACCGCTGTCGCCATGGCCACGCCCGTCCATGGCAACCACTCGGTAGCCAAGTTCGCTGATCCTGGGAGCCAACTCGTCCCACATGCGTCCATGGTCGAATGCGCCATGGGCACACAGCACCGGTGGGGCCAGAGGGTCGCCCCACTCCCACAGGCGGAGTTCGGTCCCGTTCAGTGCGACGGTGCGTGATCGCGGCTCGGATGGCCCGGCGGGTCTACCAATGCTCACAGCTGCCGATTCTGGCACACCGTTGACGACTTCACCGGGCCAGGAGAGCTGGCCTCACCGCTTGATGGCGGCGGTACTGGCCTCGATCAGCACCTGACTCTGATCGGCCCACCGGTAGCCGGAGTCGTATCGTTCCCGGGCGTTGGTCGTGAGCCGATCGCCGAGCTCCGGTTCGTCATGGAGCCGGATGATCGCTTCGGCCATCGCCTCTGCACTGTCGGGCTCGTAGAACAGAATCTCGTCATCGGTAAAGGCACTGGACACCGACTCGAGGCGTGAGGCGATACACGGCACTCCCAACATGATGTACTCGAACATTTTGTTGGTGTGGACCAAGTTGGAATACGGAGATGCGAGTTGAGCCACGATCCCAGCATCGGCGCCAGCGACTTCGGCAACAACCTGGTCGATGTCGAGCCAGCCGAGATAGCTGACGTGATCGGCGAGGCCGAGTTGGTCGATTCGTTCCAACATCGCGGGCACGTGGTCGCCGTCACCAAGAACTCGAAGCTTCACGTTTGGAATCTTCCGACGCACGATGTCGATGGCGTCGATCATCACATCGTGGCCGTATCGATGCTCGATCGTTCCGTGGCAAACCAGCACCAGATGCTCCGGCTCACGGTGGGGCTCAAGTTGGCTCTCTTCGAGATGTCGGATGTCGGGGCAGTTCAGTACCACGTGAACCTTGTCGCCGTCCGCCCCTCGTTCGATATAGGTCTGGCGCAGTTCGGGAGTGACGGTGAAGGCCACGTCGGCGTAGGTGATAGCCAGCTTTTCTGAGAGGGTCAGCACCCGACGGACCAGGTCGGACTCAAAGAGGGTTAAGCCGAGCTCAGGGGTCGGCTCTTTGAAGAATACGGAGATGGTGGCGCCGCGGAGCCGGGCCAGCAGTGTTGCAAGCACCATGAAGTCCGGCATGGTGTTGACCTGGATCAGGTCGAAGGGTCCTCCACGGTGCTCGCGGGCCAAGAAGCGAAATACTCGCATCATGAAGCCGCCGTAGCCGGTGAGGTACTGCAGCTTGGATCCCCGGGATTTGCTCCCGGCGAGGCGATGAACGGTGATGCCGTTCTCGGAGGTGACGCCCGCCTCGCCTTCGCGCCCGGCCAGCATCACCACATCGACCCGGTAGCCAGCCTCGGCGAACGCTTCGGCTTCTCGGCGCACTGGCAGCTCGTAGACATCGCGGCATCGGATCAGCGCCATCCGGGGCCGAGTCGAGAGCTTCTGCTTAGACGACATCACACTCCTGATCCGCGGAGCACGACCTTGACCGTGCGCAGCAGGATTCCGAGATCGGACGTGATCGAGCACGTCCGCACGTATTCGATATCTAGTTCGAGCGCATCGAGCATGTGTATTTCGCTCCGACCCTCAACCTGCCAGAGCCCGGTCATTCCCGGCACCGACGCTGCCCGCAACCGATGCTCGGCGCGGTAGAGGCGGGCTTCGTATTCGATGCACGGACGGGGCCCAACCAGCGACATCTCACCGGCAAGCACGTTGACCAGTTGGGGCAACTCATCCAGGCTGGTCCGACGAAGGAACCGACCGAGCCGGGTGATTCGCGGGTCCTCGGTCATCTTGTACTCGCCGGATTCATCTTCGTCCCGAAGCATTCCTTGGACGAAACGTCGGTGCTCACCGTCATCGCCGTCGACCCGCATGGTCCGAAACTTGTAGATGGTGAAGGGCTGCTCTGCGAATCCGATGCGGGTTTGCCGGAAAAACGCCGGGCCGGCGCTGGTGAGTCGGACCGCAACCATCAAGAGCAGCAGAAGTGGACCGAGAAAGACAAGGAGGAACGCGCTCACCACGATGTCGAGCGTTCGCTTGAAGAAGCGGCCGGCCAGGCTGTATCGAGCGTACCCGAGTGACTGTTCCGGAGCCGCGGTCGCCGTCACCGCCGGGGCGCTCATCGATGGCGTCGGCTTGGTCCGGGTGCTCGGGGCCGCCGCTGCGACCAACGCCATAGCCATCAGCGGGAAGTAGACATCAGCGATGCCGCGCAGCGTGAGATGGGGGTCGGTGATGGTTAACAGGCCAATGAACCCGGTCGCGGCCAGACCGCCAGCACCCACGGCGCCCAGCCAGGGGTCCCGCGCTCGGGCCGCGGTCAGGAATCGTTGGCCTGCGGTAAACATAAGGAAGACGAAGGCCGCGAGCAGTACCAGACCGCCAACCCACACGAGCCACACAAAACCACTTTCGATGAACGTCTCGCCAAGGATTTCATCGGGGTTGTCGACGCTGGTGTCGGGACGAACGCCGAGGGCCCAGTTGAAGTCCCTACCCAGGACCGGCAGAAAGAACTCGTTGAGGTTGTCGATGCGAGCCTGCCAACTCTGAGGCAGTCCAGAGCTGGTGTTGAAGCCATCGAGGCGTCGCGAGATCACCGGCCACAGTCCGATGCCGGCGATCATCGTTGCGGCCGGCAACGCCAGGAGCAGGCGCGGCCGGCGAGCAGCCAGGGCCGCGGCAACCACCGCGACTCCGGCCGCCGCGAACCCGGAGAACTGTCCGGATCCGAGGGCACCGATAACAAAGATGGCGGTGGCTACACCGAGGATCAATGCTCGCCGCTGGGTGGCTCGGGTTTCGTGCACCACCGCGTCGCGGTGGCGGAGCAGAGCCATCATGGCGATGGCCAGGTGGACCGCCATCACGTCACCAAGGGCAATCGAGTTTCCGATCGTGCCTGCGCCTCTTCCGATGTAGACCTCGGGCGGCTGATCAAGCCAGGGCCCGAGGAACTCAGCCACACCCGGAACCTGCATCGATTGGGCCAAGGCCAACAGGGCAACGGGAATGCTGGCCGCAATTGAAACGGTGAGGGCTCGACGGACATGGCTCTGGGTGCGGATAACGGCGCGCACGACAAAATAGAGCAGTCCAAACTTGGCGAAGATGAACGCCTGGGTGATGTCATCGAGGCTGATGTCGAGGCCACGACCGAATCGAACCATCAGCGGCAACGCGGAGCCGGCGAGGACGACGGCACCGATGGCCCAGTCGAGTCGGTCGGGTGGGGTGGCCAGGCGGAACCGTCGCCCCTGCACCAGGTCGATGGATATCCGCAGTCCAACGCCGCCAGCTACGGCGAAGAGTATGGCTTCGTTGATGCGGAGCACCGGTAGTACCGATCCTCGGGTGAGGCCAACGATCAACGGGGTGCTAGCCAACAGAATCAGCGGCCCGATCTCCGGCTTCCATGCCACCAAACCGACCAGCACCAGACCGGCGAGCACCGCCGGCACAACCGGTGCCGCCGGTCCCGCAAGGACGATGGCAACCGCAGCCAAGAGTCCGAGCCCGGCCAGCGCGGCAAAGCCGGCGAGAGTAGTCAGCCGCGAATCAAGACGCCTAGCAATACCTGTCGGCGGCAGGTCACCGGCATCACCCAACGGCCTCTCGGCCCTTCTACGCTCCGGTGACGGCGTCGCCGGTCGGGCGACTGAATGCCGACTGGGTTGGGCAGTACTCAGATCGGCAGTACTCAGATCGGCACTGCTCGCATCAGCACCGCTCACATCAGCAGTACTCAGATCGGTACTGCTCACATCAGCACCCCTCACATCAGCACCGCTCACATCGGCAGTACTCAGATCGAGGCGGTCGAGATCGATGATCGTGCGACCCGGTCGGATGAACTCTCGCAGCTCGTTACCACCGCGGGCCGCGGTCAAGCCAGTAATCGCCGCCATCGAGGCCAGGCCCCCACCTACGAGGGCAAGGGTGGCCACCAGTCGGCTGAGTCCGAAGACATCTTCGGCCAGGCCGGCGCTCCATCCGGCCACCGCCACCACCGCCAAACCGATCCCGAGTGGGGGAAGCGCAGCCGAGAGGAGTCCGCCGGTACCTTCGGTGACCCGCCGGGCCAGGTAGGCGGCTCCGACGGTGTCGGCCAGTGCCATGGCCAAACCAAGTCCGAGAAGCACCCGCCAACCGTCGATCACGTCGGCTTGGAAGGCAACAGCCACCAGCCCGACGGCAATCACGCTTACCCCCAGCCGGATGGCCATGGCTCGAAACGGTGATCGGGCGTCGAGTTTGGCGTAGGCGGCGCTGGTGCTGAAGATAAAGACCGACTCGCCCGGCACCGCCAGGGCGACGGCGGCGACGGCGGCGGCCAGGAGGGTGATCGACTCGGCGCTGGTGGCGTCGCCCCACAAACCCATCGTGGCGATGGGCCGTGCCAACCCCATCATCACCGCGGCCGCGGGAAGAGCAAAGAGCAGCAGAACGCCGAAGCCGCGGCGGTACCTGTCGGCGAAGGCGCCCGCTGATTCGCGGAGGCGGGCCAGCGTTGGCATGGTGGCCGTGGCCAGTGGTTTGGAGGTGAGGGCCACCGGCAGGTTAAAGAAGTTGAGAGCCACGAGGAAAAGGGTCTGGCCACCGGTGATAAGGCCGGCCGCTACCAGGAACGAAACCAGGCGGGCGGTGTTGAGCGCCGCGTAGCCGGCCGATGGTAGAGCCAGTCGGACGATGTTTCGCACCTCCGGATCTCGCCACCCCGGCCGCGGGAAGAGGGCAACACCGCAGCGGGCAGCACCAAACCATTGAAGGGCGGCGTGGACCGCAACTGCCGCGGTGGTGCCGAGGCCGAGGAAGACGACCTGGTCGGTGCCTACTCCGGCGACCGACTCAATTCCGGTCCCGAACCGGCCAGCCCAGATGCCGAGCACTGCGATGATCATCAGGTTTTCCACCACCGGGGCCCCCGCCGCCAAGGCGAATCGTCCGGTTGCGTTTTGGGCCGCAGCCCCGGTGGCGGCGATGGCGTAGAACACCACCTGGGGCATCAGCAGTGCCAGTAGGGGCCATCCGAGCCGGAGCAGTTCGGAGGCCTGGGCGGCATCGCTCACACCGACGGTGAACAACCGGACCACCAGGGCACCGGCGGCCACGATGACCGCCACCACCACAATGGCCAGCCCGATGACCAGGGTGAGGAAGCCACCCGCGATGCGACGCATGCCGGCGACGTCACCCTGGTCGAGGTGCCGCACCAACGGCGGGACCAACAACGCGGTGATCAGTGAACCCGTGAGAAGTTCGTGGGTGTAGTTGGGCAGGAGGTTGAGCGACTGGTAGAGGTCGCTGAAACGGTTCACACCTAAGACGGCCGCAATGGCGACGACCCGGGCGAAGCCGGTGATGCGGCTGAGCAGGGTGAGCATGGCCACCACTGCGGTGTTCTTGGCCACCTTTTCTTCGCCGACGACCCCACTCCGGTTTGGAGCGGATGCTTCCTGGGTGGGTGCGTCTACACCACCCTCCATCAGCTCAGTCGAGACTGCGGATGACGGATGGTCATTGGAAACGGGGACGCGTGGGTCGCCGTGACGCCCGAAGATTCCTGAGCTCATCGAGAGCCGACGGGTCTCAGCGGGACCGGAACTGAAGGGCGGCGAACAGCCAGGTGCCCGCCAAGAGCAGGCCGACGGCCAGGCCCAGGGCCAGGCTGCGAAGCGGCTTGGGCGACACCGGCTCATCGCTGGCGAAGGGTTCGCTCAGCAGAGAGGCGGAAACCTGCAGTCCATCGGGTTCCAGCGACTCGAGGAGCCGGAGCTGGGTATCGAGGTCACGGACGATCTCGTCGTAGCGCGACCCTGCGGCCACCCGATTACGATCGAGTTCGGCGACCCGCTCGGTGTATTCGGCTGCGGTCAGCCCATCGAAGGTGGCGGTGTCTTTGGCGGTCTGGGCCGCGGCGATGCCGTCTTGGGCCGAAAGCCGTCGCGACTGAAGATCGGAGATAGTCCCTTCAAGATCGGCTCGACGCTGCGCATCGGGGTCTTCGACCACTTGGTCGGCGAGGTAGGCGTCGGCCAGTAGTGCGACCTGTCGCCGCGCTGTCCGGGGGCTTTCGTTTTCAACTTTGAAACGGGACACGGTGCTTGTCGCCCCGGTGTCGGACACGACGATCTCGATATTTCGTCGACTGATGAAGTCGTCCACGGTTATGTCGTATCGATCGGCGACCACCGCGGCCAGTTCGCGCCGCTCCGCATCGATTTTGGCGTTGGCCATCACCCGATCAACGTCGCCGAACTGCGCGTCGGTAATCTCGTGCATCACATCGACCTCAGCGACAAAAACCTCGTCCTGGCTCGATGCCAAGAAGTAGGCGAAGATGGCCGGAAGAGCGACCAACAGCAGGGCCAATCCCACGATTGGCACCAGGCTGGCGCTGCGACGCTTCTGCGCTGCGGTATCCGCAAGCACGGCGCTTGATGCCTGCTGGCGCTCAATGCCACTCATCGAATCGGACCGATCCGGCACCGCGGCCTCGGATGACCCACCGTTCGAGTGGACAACACGTTGATCCTCCGGCGTTGTGAATGTTTTGGAGTCGGGTTGAAGATCGGGCTTGAGGTTCGAACCGCGAGGGCCGTGCTCAGCTGTGCCGTTTGGGTCGCTACTACTTGGGCCCACACGATTCGCCCCCGTGGCGCGACCCTGCCGCCGGTCGTGTCGATTGCTCGCTTTGGTGGCTTCTGGCTTCTCACGGCGAAACGTCAAGCTCATGATTTTCCAATCCTTACATGGCGCACGGGACGCCGGTGCTCAGCCACCACAAGTGCCGGGTTGTCCTCGGTTGACGAGAGCCTAACAACGTTAATGATGAAGGGGCAATCGAAAGTACTGAAAAGGCACACAAGAGCTTGTAAATGCAGGAACACTAAAGAGTGGTGGTTGGGCCCGGAAGGTCCGGGGTCGAGACGTTCCTGCTGCTCAGGGCATCAACGGATGATCGGTCGGCACCCGTTCGGCAATGGGTGGCAGATCCGCTACCGCCCTGGCGACACGGGCCGGGTTCCCAAAAGCAACCATGCCTGGCGGCACATCCCGCGACACGACCGACCCCGAACCGATCACCGCGCCAGCGCCGATACGGACAAAAGGTAAGAGGGTGACACCAGCGCCGATCTGGGCTCCGGCCTCGATGATTGGACCTGCCATCTTTTCAGCCGAGGCGTCATTGCCCGGATACAGGTCGTTGGCCACCGACACTCCCGGAGCGAGAAACGCATCGTCTCCAATAAAGGTGAACTGAGCGACGTAGCAGTTGGTATGGATCTTCACCCGGTCGCCGATGACACAGCCGTAGTCGACCACGCTGTTCGACCATACGGCTACGTCGTCTCCGAGCTGGCACTCTTCGCGGATCACCACGTTGTGGCCGGTCGCCAGACGATCTCCGGCGGTGGTGCCCGCATAGAGGACCGATCCGGTCCGGATCACCGCATCGTCACCAAGCACGAGTTCCCGCGCCTGGCAACGACCAGACAGATAGCTGAGGGCCACACCGGGGTCGGCTTGCAGGCCACTTCCAGCCCGCACCTCTCCAAGTTTTGTCGTCACGGATGATGGCCGAGCTCGGCCAGCACTTCGTTGAGCGTTTGGCAGACCAGGTCGATGTCGTCGTCGGCGATGGTGGGGTACATCGGCAGCGACAGCAGCCGGGGCGTGCTCGCCTCAACCACGGGCAGCTCCGGCTGGTCCTCCAGCGACGGGTGCCGGTGACACATCTGCGGGTAGTGGATCCGCACATCGATATTGCGAGCGCCCATCGCTTCGATCACCTGGTCGCGGTCGGGTACCTGAACCACGTTGAGATGCCAGACGCTGTGGGCCTCGGGGTGCTCGCTGACCGGGACGGCCACGGAACCTGACAGCCGATCCATGAACCGGACGTGAGCCGCCCGGCGGTCGTTGTTCCACTTATCGAGGTGGGCGAGCTTGGCCAGGAGTACGCCACCCTGGATGCCGTCCATGCGGCTGTTGCGACCCATCAGCGGATGGACCACGTGCTCCCCATCGGCTCGTCCGTGGTTGGCGATCGATCGAACCCGTGCCGCCAGCGCCGCGTCTTTGGTCACCACCGCACCGGCGTCGCCGAAGGCACCGAGGTTCTTGCCCGGGTAGAAACTGAAGCTGGCCGCGTCACCTAACGACCCAACAACCCCGTCTCGCCAGTGGGCTCCGTGGGCCTGGGCCGCATCTTCGATCACCGCGATCCCAGCCTTGGAGGCCAAAGCGGTGATGGCGTCCATCTGACAGGGCTGGCCGTAGAGATGCACCGGGATGACAGCCGCGGTGCGACCGGTGATGGCGGGCTCGATATCGGCCGCGGTCACCAGCAACGTGTCGGCGTCAACATCAACACATACCGGGGTGGCTCCCACCGCTACGACGGCTTCGGCGGTGGCGATGAACGTGTTTGACGGCACGATCACTTCGTCGCCGTGACCGATGTCCATCCCGCGGAGGATCAGTTCGATTGAGTCGGTTCCGTTGGCGACTCCGACCGCGTGGTCGACTCCGCAGTATTCGGCCCACGCTGCCTCGAACCGGGCCGCGTAATCACCAGCGATAAAGGCGGTGTTGTCGACCACGTCGTGCCACACCGCATCAAACTCGGCCCGGAGATCAGCGTGGGTGGCTGAGAGGTCGAGGAAGGGAACCGCCTGCCGGGCGCTCATCCCGCCACCTGTGCTTCGGGTCCCACCGCGCCGTTCGTTGCTCCGGTGAGATCGATCACTGCGGACTGCCCTGGGTTCAAAAGCTCATCGAGGTGGACCGGCCGGGCCGCTTCGAGCGATCGTTGGGCCGCTTCGACTACCGCCACGACCTGGAGACCCGATTCGCCATTGGACTGCGTCGCCTGGATGCCGTCTCGAATCGACTCAACGAAGTGGGCGTCTTCGAGCGCCAGGGGCTCTTTGAAGTCAATAAACGGCGAGGTGATATCGCCGTAGCGATACGACATCGGCGCCTCGTGCATCTTCGAGTGAGTTGGGGTGACACTTCTGTCGAACAGGCGAAGTCGTTCTTCGCTCTTCACGTCGTCGTAGACCGCCATCTGCTTGGAACCCACCACGGTGACTTCGCGCACCTTCGAAGGATCGAGCCAGGAGACGTGCACGTAGGCCTCGACGTTGGACCGCTCGTATTCGAGGCGGACCATGGCCACGTCTTCGAATTCCGTGCCGGCGGAGTGATGACCCCAGGCGGTGACGGTGGTGGGCGAGTCCGACAGTAGGAAGTTTATGATCGACACGTCGTGCGGTGCCAGGTCCCAGACCACGTTCACGTCGCTCTGGTAGAGGCCCAGGTTGAGTCGCAACGAGCGCAGGTAGTGAATGTCGCCAAGTTCCCCGTCCACGATGCGGCGCTTCAGTTCGACCACAACGGGGTTGAACTCGAAGGTGTGACCGGCCATCAGCACCAGATTGTTGGCCGCAGCGACGTCGCACAGTTCTCTGGCATCGGCCACTGAGGTGGCCATTGGCTTCTCGATCAGGGCATGCTTGCCCGCCTGCAGAACCTTCAGCCCAAGCGAAACGTGACTCTTCGGCTTCGTGGCGATAACAACACCGTCCAATTCGTCGAGCACCTGGTCGAGGTCACCGACCGCTCGAACCATGGGGAACGCCTCGACCAATGCGTCTCGACGTTCCGGAACCGACTCGATCAGCGTAAGTTGATCAACATCGCCCATACCCGCGAAAACTCGTAGGTGCTTCGACCCCCAATAGCCCCCTCCGACTACGCCGATGTGCATGTTGGTAAACCCTCTATGATCCGCCGGTAGCATAGCTCGCCGCGCCACGCGGACACGGTCGCCGTGAACGCGCTAGGACATTATCTTGACCACTACTCGTGAGACAAAACGACAGGCATGAAAACAGGTGTAACTGCGTTTTTGGGCATCGTCATACTCGGCCTCGCCTTTTTGCTGGGTAGGGCGAGCGTCCATCGTTCGAGCGATCGTCCGATCGATGATGGACCATCACGCACGGTGGTCATGGACCAGCGCGGTGTTGCCCTGCCTCGATGGAACCACGGCGCCTACAGTGACCCTGAACTCCTTGCTGAGTTGGACCAGCTGGTGGCGGTTGGGGTGACCCATATCGAGATGATCCCGACCTGGTACCAAACGGATCCCGAAGCGCCTCCGACGATTGAACCCGGAGTCAGCGGGCGGACCCCGAGCGACGCGTCGATGCGTGTAGCCATCGATGCCGCCCACGAACGCGGACTCAACGTGGTGATGAAACCACACGTCGATCTCACCTCGGAGGCGCCCCGAAACGAGATCGTCCCCCGGGATGAACAGGAGTGGTTCGACACCTACATCGAGATGGTGATTCAGTACGGCCGCCTCGCCGAGGAGACCGGCGTGGAGCAGTTCATCGTCGGCACCGAACTCTCAGGAACGTCCAAGGCCACGGCCAGCTGGAAGACGGTGATCGACCGTCTGCGGCGGGTCTACTCCGGTCCGGTCGGCTATGCCGCCAACTACGACGAGTACGGTCAGGTCCGCTTCTGGGATGCCTTGGATTTCATCGGCATCGACGCGTACTGGCCGTTGTCGAACGTTCCGACTACCGACACCGATGCCCTGGTTGAAGCTTGGAAGCCGATTCGTGACGAGTTGGCGGCGCTGTCGGCTCAGTGGAACCGGCCGGTGATCTTTACCGAGGCTGGCTACGGCAACTACGAGGGGGCCACCCAAACGCCGTACCTCGGGGCCAACGGTCCGGCCTCCGATACCGAGCAGGCCGCAGCCTACGAAGCACTACTTGTCGCCTTCGACAATCAGGACTGGTTCGGCGGCGTCTACTGGTGGATGTGGTTCGAGGCCGGAGAGGTTGGCTACTCCCCCGAGGCCAAGGCCGCCGAAGTTGTGCTTCGGAGGCACTGGACCGAGTAGGCCACGCAGGGCCAAGTAGGCCAAGTGGCGAGTGAAGCAAAGACCTTGCGCTGGTTCAGGGAGCCATGTTGGCCCAGGCGTGGGCAACGTCGTCGGATCCGAAGATCTCCACGTCGTGGCCACCCCGGTTCCAGATGAAGGCGAGAAGGTCGGGAGCCGGTCCTCGCACCGCGGCGTCACCCTTGCCGTGTTCGTGGGTGACTACCGGTTTGCCGGAGTCGTCCGTGGTGATCATCCACTCTCCCTCTCCATCGGTGCGGTGGAGGTGGAGGCTCGCGGCCGGGTAGTCCCGGTTGGGTTTTGACGCCGAAAACTTCAGACCAACTTCGAGGTATTCGTCAATGCCGTCGGCGGACAGGTCGGAGTCAAGCACTGGTGTTTTGCCGGCCGCCAGTTGGGCGTCCCAAAGGTGGACGGCGGTTTCGTGGGCAACGCGGCGGTGGAAAAAGCCGACGGTTTGGTTTGGTGTCCAGTTCCACGCCGGCGCGGCAGGGTCGGCGTCGACCATCGAGGTCATCAACGCTTTGAATCGGGCGGTCGTCCACTCGATCACACCGTCTCGACCCTCTGGTGGAGCATCGCCTCGGCCCGGTGACGGCTCAGTGGATTGGGCCACGACCTGGCCGTCCATGAAGGCGTAGACCCCTCCGAGGTGCTTGACGAGACCGGTCATATCCCAGTCCGGACATGCGGCGATCGGCGCGTCGGGGTGGGCTCCGGCCAAGTCGAGAAGGGCCATTGCGTCGCGTTGTACGTGGGCCAGGAAGTCGATTTCGGTCATGGCTGAAGTCTAATCGTCGTCGGATTGCGCCGAGCGGGCCTCGAATTGCGCTGAGCGGGCCTCAATTTTTGGCCTTTTTGGCCGAACGAGTACTTGTGTCGACGCTGGGAAGCCGGGGCCAAACGAAGATCAGAAGCGCGTCACGGAACGGCCGCGGCCAGGTGGCGGCGCTGTTGATCCTGGTGGTCGCTGCGCTGGCGCTGTCATCACCGCAGCCCTCGTTGGCCCAAGCGGAGAAGGTGACACCTGGCAAGCTCGATCCGGTTGCGGCTGCAGCTCGTGGCCAGCTGCGGCTCAATCCCATGAGTCGGGCCAGCGTGGTCAAGGCCTTTGCCGAGGTGTATCTCCCGGCGGCGTCAACGGCCACCGGCTGGCGCGGTGATGTCGACCGATGCGAGGCGGCTTCGATTGCGCCTCGGTCACGCATCGCCCAGTTGGCACTGGTCAACTATTTCCGAAGCCATGCCGGTGATTTGGAACCGGTGTCGCACTCCGCCGCCATGGGCCGCCGAGCGCAAGAGGCGGCGTTGATGATGCGGGCTGGCGACCATCTTTCCCATACTCCGGGCCCGGAGTGGCCGTGTCATTCTGAGGCCGGTGCGTTGGGTGCGGCTGGCGCCAACCTTGCGGCCACCGATGGTGTCGATGCCATCTTCCACTACATGTGGGATCACGGTTCGAGCAATGCCGACGTGGGGCATCGGAGGTGGTTGCTCCATCCCGCGACCCGCAAGATCGGCCTCGGTTCCACCGATGAAACCCAGGCGATGTATGTGACCGATCTGAGCCGGTACTGGCGTCGTCCGGCAACGACCCCGGCCTACGTGACGTGGCCACCCGCAGGCTTTGTCCCTCGCGAGCTGACCTTCCCGCGGTGGTCGTTCTCGGCCACCGACCCGGATGCTTCAATCGACTCGGCCAAGGTTTCGGTGTCGGTCCAACGCTCGGGCAGTGATGCCGTGGTTGATGTGCCGGTGCAGGTGGTCTACCGCTATCGGGGGGCCACCCTTGGACCCACCGTGGTGTTCGAACCGAACTTTTCGGCGGCATTGGGTGAAGATCTCCTTCTGCCAGCGGACCCCTATCGAGCCACCCCTCCGGAACCCGACCTGACCGTGACGGTCCGGGTGAGTGGAGTTCTGGTTGATGGGTCACTCCGTCAGCATTCGTATCGGGTGAAGGTGATCGACACCCGCTGCCTTGGGGCCCAGCCCACCGTGGTTGGCACGCCTGGGGTAAACCGGCTGGTGGGCACCGCCGGTGACGATGTGATGGTGGGGTTTGGCGGCAACGACGTCATTCGTGGTGGCGCCGGCGATGATCGGATCTGTGCCGGGCCAGGCAACGATCGGGTGCAGGGTGGCCCGGGCAACGATCAGATCGTCGGTGGCGCCGGACGCGATCGTTTGGTCGGTGGGCCTGGCAACGATCTGATCGCCGGCAACTCGGGCCGCGATCACCTGCTCGGCCAGTCGGGTATCGACTGGCTTGTCGGCGGCCATCAGTCCGACCGCTTGTGGGGTGGGGCGGGAGTCGATGTGCTCAAGGGCGGCACCGGCAAGGATGCGCTGATCGCCGACCCACCCAAGCGGTAGCGACTCCTATTCGGGCTGGCTTCTCGGAGCCCAGGTGCCAGACTGGCCCATGGCTAATTCGTTTCAGGTAACCGTGGACGCCGCCGACCCCAGAGCCTTGGGCGCCTTCTGGTGCGAAGTATTGGGTTATGTCGAACAACCACCTCCGCCGGGTTTCGACAGCTGGGATAATGCGCTCGACGCCATGGGCATCGACCGCTCCGACCCCAACCGAGCCTTCGCCATCGTCGACCCGGAAGGCCACGGGCCAAGGGTCTTCTTCCTCAAGGTGCCAGAGGCCAAAGCGGCCAAGAACCGCATGCACCTCGACGTTCATGTAGGAGCCGAACAAATGCACCAACGAGCGAAAGAACTCGTAACCCTGGGCGCCACCTACATAGGAGAGTTCAACGAACCCGAGGGCCACTGGATCACCCTAAAAGATCCGGAACAAAACGAA
>CALAML010000067.1 GCA_937925845.1 uncultured Acidimicrobiales bacterium
CCGTGGTTCGACGGCGACCATGCCGGTGTAGTGCGACGGGTCAGCATCGCTGACGCCCGGAACCGGGTTGCCGTCGAGGCCGAGCAGCGGGGTGTACACGCTCGGATCGTTGGGCCAGGTGCTGGGGTCGTTGATGTCGCAGCCGCAAGTGGCCGGATCGGGAAGAACCAGGTCGCCACTCACTGAGGAGTTGTTCATGTACGGACCAGCGGTAGCGATACCGGTGCCTTCACAGGTGACAGAGTCGCCGGGCAGCAGAAGCGGGATCACGTTGGATCCTTCCATGGTGCCGTCGCCGTCGAGGTCACAGCTGATGGCCACGCCCTGGTCGTCGGTGACCGTGGCGTTGGCGATCGGGGTGTCGCCGGTGTTGGTAACCACGTAGGTCCATGTCACCGGTGCTCCCGAAGCGATCTCTTCGCCGGGTGCCTCATCGGAGTCGGCGCCGTTGGTCGACTTCTCGAGGTCGATGCCCGGACCGTTGCCGTGATAGTGCGACGGGTCGCTATCGGTGGCCGGGGGCACCGGGTTGCCCTCTTCGTCGACCACGGGGTTGAACACTGCGGGGTCGGCCGGCCAGGTGCTGGGATCGAAGGGATCACAGCCGCAGGTCAGCGGGTCGGGAACCAGCGGGGTACCCGAAACCGAACCGTTGTTTTGGTACTGGCCCACTTCGGCGGTGCCGGTTCCTTCACAGGTCACGGTGGCGCCGATGGCCAGGAACGGGATGACGTTGGTGCCATCAAGCACCCCGTCGCCGTCGATGTCGCAGTCAACCACCACGCCCTGGTCATCGCTGACCGTGGCGTCGCCGAGCGGCACGTTACCGGTGTTGGTGATCACGTAGGTCCAGGTGATGGTCTCACCCGGGTCGAAGGCGGGGCCGGGGGCCACGTCGGCATCGGCGCCGTTGGTCGACTTCTCCAGATCGACGCTGGGGTCGGTACCGAAGTAGTGCGATAGGTCGTCGTCGGTCAGCGGGCCAACAACGTTGCCGTCTTCGTCGACCTGGGGCATGTAGCCGGCCGGGTCGTCAGGCCAGGTCGCCGGGTCGAACGGGTCACAGCCACAGGTGGCCGGATCCGGTACCACCGAGTCGGCGATCACCGAGGCGTTGTTGGTGTACTGGCCACCAACCGCGGTGCCGGTTCCTTCACAAGTCACCGAGTCGCCCGGTTGCATCAGCGGGACCACATTGGTGCCATCAAAGACGCCGTCGCCGTCGATGTCACAGGAAACGGTCACACCTTGGTCGTCGGTAACGGTGGCGTTGGCCATCACCGTGTTACCGGTGTTGGTCACCTCGTAGGTCCAGGTGACTGGGCCGTCGACTGGGATCTGAGGCCCGACCGGGGTATCGGCATCAACGGTGTTAGTGGCCTTTTCGATATCGATACCGGGGCCGGTACCGAAGTAGTGGGAGTCATCGGCGTCTTCGACCGGAGCGATCGGGTTGCCGTCAGGGTCGACCACCGGGCCGTACAGCGACGGGTCGCTGGGCCAAGTGCTCGGGTCGAACAGGTCACAGCCACAGGTGTCGGGGTCGGGCAGCAGCGGGTCGCCGCTCACGTTTGCGGTGTTGGTGTACTGGCCCGCAGTGGCGATGCCGGTTCCTTCACAGGTCACCGTGTCGCCGGGCTGCATCAGCCCGATCACGTTGGTGCCATCGAAGACGCCGTCGCCATCGATGTCGCAGTCCACGGCCACGCCCTCGCTGTCGGTCACGGCTACGCCGCCGAGGACGGTGTTGCCGTCGTTGGTGACCACGTAGGTCCACGTCACCGGGTCACCCACGGCGATTTCCGGGCCCAGTGGGCTGTCGGCATCGCTGCCGTTGGTGGCCTTCTCCACGTCGATCGACGGGTCGGAGCCGTAGTAGTGGGAGTCGTCGTTGTCGTCGACCGGGTCAACGGGGTTTCCGTCGACGTCGACCTGGGGGGTGTAGAGCGACGGGTCGTCGGGCCAGGTCGAGGGGTCGAAGGTGTCACAGCCACAGGTGGCCGGGTCGGGGATGACCGGGTCGCCAACCACCGAAGCGTTGTTGGTGTACTGGCCACCGGTGGAGATGCCGGTGCCTTCACAGGTCACCGAGTCGCCGGGTTGCATCAGCGGGATCACGTTGGTGCCATCAAAGACGCCGTCGCCATCGATGTCACACGACACGGTCACGCCCTGGTCGTCGGTCACGGTGGCCGGAGCCAGGGGTACGTTGCCGTCGTTGGTGATCACGTAGGTCCAGGTGACGGGGTCGCCGACCGGGATCTGGGGGCCGGTAACGGTGTCGGCATCGACGCCGTTGGTGGCCTTTTCGATATCGACCGACGGGCCGGTACCAAAGAAGTACGAGTCGTCGTTGTCGTCAACCGGCGGGAAGGTTTCGCCGTTCGGACCTTCTGGCGCCGAGTAGTCGGCCGGGTCGGTGGGCCAGGTGCTGGGATCGTCGAGATCGCAGCCACAGGTGTCGGGGTCGGGCATCACCGGGTCGCCGGAGACGCTGCCGTTGTTGGTGTACTGGCCGCCGGTGGAGATGCCGGTGCCTTCACAGGTCACCGACTCGCCGGGGGGCAGGAACGGGATGATGTTGGTGCCATCGAGCACGCCGTCGCCGTCGATGTCGCAGTCAACCACCACGCCCTGGTCGTCGCTGACCGTGGCGTTGGCGAGTGCGGTGTTGCCGGGGTTGGTCACCTCGTAGGTCCAGGTGATCGGGTCGCCGATCGGAACCTGGGGCCCGGTCGGTTCGTCGGCATCGACGCCGTTGGTCGACTTCTCAATGTCTACGCCGGGGTCGATACCGAAGTAGTGGGAGGGGTCTTCGTCGTCGACTGGGGCGACTGGTTCGCCGTCGCTGTCGAGCAGCGGCGAGAAGGCGTCGGGGTCATCAGAGCCGTCGGGCCAGGTGCTGGGATCGTTGAGGTCACAGCCACAGGTGTCGGGGTCGGGCATCACCGGGTCGCCGGACACCGTGGAGTTGTTGGTGTACTGGCCTGCGATTGCGGTGCCGGTTCCTTCACAGGTCACGGTGTCGCCGGGGGCGAGGTAGGGGATCACGTTGGTGCCATCGAGTGCGCCATCACCATCGATGTCGCAGTCGACGGTGACGCCCTGGTCGTCGCTGACCGTGGCGTTGGCGAGGCCGGTGTTGCCGGTGTTCTCCACCTCATAGGTCCAGGTCACCGGGCCATCGGCGGGAAGGAACGGGCCCACGGGCGTGTCGGCCTGCACCCCGTTGGTGTCCTTTTCGATGTCGATCGAGGGGTCGGCACCGAAGTAGTGGGAGTCGTCGTTGTCGTCGACGTCGGCGAACGGCTCGCCGTCTTCGCCGATGACCGGACCGAAGTCACCCGGACTGGTGGGCCAGGTCGACGGGTCGTCGAGGTCACAGCCACAGGTAGCCGGGTCGGGAAGGGCCGGTGGGCCGGTCACTGCTGCGTTGTTGCTGTACTGGCCTGCGGTGGCGGTGCCGGTGCCTTCACAGGTCACGGTGTCGCCTGGCAGCAACAGCGGGATCACGTTGGTGCCGTCGAAGGCGCCGTCGCCGTCGATGTCACAGGAAACAACAACACCCTGGTTGTCGGTCATGGTGGCTGGAGCGAGGGCCGTGTTGCCGGTGTTTTCGATCACGTAGGTCCAGGTCACGGGGTCGCCGACGGCGATGATGGGGCCGTTGGGGGTGTCGGCCTGGTCGCCGTTGGTGTCCTTTTCGATGTCGACCGAGGGGTCGGCACCGAAGTAGTGGGAATCGTCTTCGTCGTCGACGGTGACCGGGTTGCCGTCATCGTCGGTGAGGGCGCCATAGCCGTCGGTGGGGTCGGTGGGCCAGGTGGTCGGATCCGTCGGGTCACAGGCGCAGCCTGCGGGCGGGGTGAGGGCCGGGCCTGAGACGGTTGCGGTGTTGGAGTACTGGCCCGCAGTGGCGGTCCCGGTTCCGGTACAGGTCACCTTCTCCGAGGGGAGCAGGATGTCGATGATGTTGTCGCCACCGGCGTCGCCGAGAGATGCTTCGCACTCCACGGTGACGCCTTCGCTGTCGGTCACGGTGGCTGGGGAGATCGGCAGGGTGCCGGTGTTCTCAATCACGTAGGTCCAGGTCACCGGGTCGCCGGGGTTCAACATTGGCCCCGAGGGGGTGTCGGCCTGGTCGCCGTTGGTGTCCTTTTCGATATCGATGCCGGGTTCGGCTTCGTAGCCGTAGTAGTGCGATGGGTCTTCGGCATCGAGCGGGAAGTCCGGCTCGCCGGTGACCGCGTTGGTGGGCACCACGTAGTCGTCGGGATCGGTTGGCCAGGTGGTGGGGTCGGAGACATCACAACCACAGGTAGCCGGGTCGGGCACGGCGCCGGTGCCTTCAACCGTGGAGTTGTTTGAGTATTGGCCGAGGGTGTCGGCGGTGCCGGTGCCCTCACAGGTCACGCTGGCCCCATGGGCCAGGAAGGGAATCACGTTGGTGCCGTCCATCACGCCGTCGCCATCGATGTCACAGGAAACGGTGACGCCCTGGCTGTCGGTGACGGTGGCGTCCACGATGGCGGTGCCACCGGTGTTCTCGACCACGTAGGTCCAGGTGATCGGGTCGCCGAGGGCGATGGCCGGACCGCTGGGGGTGTCGGCGTCGAAGCCGTTGGTGTCTTTCTCAATGTCGATGCCCGGGTCACAGAAGCCAACCATCAGGGTGACGTCGTTCGAGCGGATCGGAAGCCTGAGGTCGTCGGTGCGGGCACCGAAGGTGTTGGTGTAGTGATCGTCGCAGGCGTTGCCGTTGGTCTGCAGACCCAGCACGACGGTCTCTTCAGAGCCGATCGGCAGGGTACCGAGGTCGGCGTAGACCGCAGTAACGGTGGCCGGCCCGGTGGGGCAGGCGCCGGTGCCGAACACTGCGGTGCCGCCTGAGGGGGCGCTACACCAGGTGTTGGCTCCTTCGGATACCTGAGGGTCTCGGGAGATGGTGGCCGGTGCGTCGGCCGAGTAGAGGAACACGGTACCGGCCGGGCCGCCGCTAACCGTGGCGAACTCGACGGTGCCGGCGAAGGCCGAGGCCGGGGAGCGGCCATCGCCCACAAGGGTGGCCGAGGTGGGCTCGGTGCCGTCGCCGTTGTAGGGGAACACGTCGATCAGCCGGTAGTTGTCGAGTGGGGTGTTGCCCTCGTTGATGGCGGTGAGCTCAAAGAGCATGCCGCTGTCCTGGCCGATGTACTCACAGCGGGCCGCCCAGTCGGCGGGGGCCGGATCGTCGGTCGGATGGGTGAGACACGGGCCGATGTGGTTGTCGAGCACCTTTACGATGGCCGACTCCTCAAAGGGGGCGGGGGTGAAGGAGTTGGCCGACGACGACGCCGGGGTTTTGGGGGTGCCGGCCAGAGGGTCGTTGCCTCGCAGCGTTGCCGTGTTGCGCAGCGTCTGGTTGGCGCCGGCGCCGGTCACCCGCACGGTGTAGCGCACCACATCGGACCAGCCACCCGGATGGGTTCCGAAGGTACACGTGATGGTGGTGGTGGCCGAGCAGTTGGCACCGGGAGTCGACGGCAGCTGAGTGAAGGCCACGAAGTCGTAGTTGCCACTCAGCGGGTCGGTCATCGTGACATCGGCGATCACATCGAGCGACGAACCCACGACTCGAGGCCGCACTTCGAACTCCACGATGTCGCCGTTGACCACGATGTCGGATGCGCCGTCAAGGTTGGCCTTGGAGATGGCCAGGGCCGGCTCCACGATGTACACGGCATCGGCATGAACGATGCGGGGTCGAGCGGCGGTGTCGGCGAACTCGACCGAGGAAGAGTCGAAGTCGTTCTTAAAGTCGCTGATGTCGGTGGAGTTGGCCCCGTCGTCGGTGAACGACATGTTGCACCAGCCGGTGGGGACGTTGGTGTTGGCGCCGCCGCTAAATGCTGACCCGTTGGTGCAGCTGGCGGTGGGCGGTTGGCCGGTGCCGTCCCACAGGCCGCGAGCCCGGGAGGCGTACACGAACAGTTCCTGGTCGGCTTCCTGGAAGCCGGCGGCCGGGTTGTCTTTGACCCGGACGTGCAGGTTGATCTGGAACGCGTGACCCATACTAATGACGCTGCGGGTTGCGTCGCCGTGCCAGGGAAGGTCTTCAAGGACTCGGACTCGCACGTGGGTCAGGTCTTCGTAGCGACCGTCGCCGTTGGGGTCAAAGACTGAGAGGTCGCCGGTGGCACCGTCAACCCAGCCGCGGCCGTCGGCGTCGCCTTCGTTGCAGGTCACGCCGTGCTGGGCGACGCTGTTGGTCGGGGCCACGGCGCCGGCGGCGTATTCCACCACGTGGGGAATGGTGCCGCGATTGTTCACGATTCCGCCGTAGTGAGCCCAGAAGCTGGATGCCGTAGTGGCGCTGGGACCGGCGATCACGTTGGCCAGCCCGCCGCCTGGGGCGGAGGGGGCGGTCGAGTAGCCACCGTTGGTAGCCCGGTTCAGGGTGAGGTTCGGCAACGTCGGGTGGGGCTCGATGGTCGAGACGTTGAGTGATGCCGGCATCGGGATGATTTCCTGATGGGTGGTGTCAAGCACCACACAACCATGGGTCGCTTCTTTGAAGGTGTTCGGGGTGGTGCTGCGAGTTGTGACGGTGGTGTAGTGCGCGGTCACCAGCATCTCGTTGCCGCGCGGCACCTGGCCGTCGCCATCCCAGCGCCACCAGTTGCCGGCGTTCACGCTGTTGGCGCCATCGGTTACGCCGTAGCCGGTGCCGCCGAAGCCGGTGGTTCGCCAGTCGTGACCGAGGAATGTGAGGCCGCTGTTGGGGTCTTCACCCTCGACCAGCTGTGGCGGGCCGTTGAGGTACTTGACCCAGTGCCGGAAGCTCCGGCCCGGGGTGGTTGTTGGCGGACCCGCAGGGAACTCATAGGGCGAGTTGTTGTCGAGGCCGAACGACGCTTCCGGAACGGGGCCGTTGGTGCCGTGGATAGTGATGGGCGTCGGCACATTGCCGGCGAGGCTGATCTCGCCGGTATCGCCGCTGATGCCGTTGACGATGAAGCGGGGGTTGGGCAGCGAAGCCAGGTCCTCTTCGGAGATCCAGAAGGCGATCTGGCCGGAGATGAGGGTGTCGCCGTTTCCGGAGCCATCCGCGTTCTGCGCCGGCGGGTTGGAGGTGTCGTGGCCGGCGATGTCGATCTGGATCAGCGGGTAGCCGTAGCCGGCGGCTGCTGAGATATCGGTACAGGTCCAGGTGCCAGCGGTGGTCTGGGCTGGTGTGCCCAGGCCGCCGCTACCGAACGGGAACGTGCCGTCGCCGTCGTATCCGCCACAGGCGCTGCGGCCGTTGGGCATCAGGCCGGTGGCCAGAACGGCGTCGCTTGAGGTGTACCACATGTGGTCAAAGAACTGGATCGGGATGGTGTCGTTCATCGGCTCGGCGCCCTTGAGGCCACCGGCGGGCACGAGTCGAAGGTTGTAGACGAAGATGCGGCCGTTCTCGCCGTTGTTGTCGACGTTGAAGATCTCTTCGTTGGGCTTGTAGCCAATGGTGTCGCCAGAAGCGGCGTCGGTGACTTCTTCACCCTTGGTCCAGTTGCCCTTGGGACGGGCCGAGACGGTGATCGGTACGGCGTTGGATGTGGTGGGGGGCTGTTCTGCGGTTTCCACGGTTGCCGTCGGGGTGAGCGAATCACCGTCGAGCAGTGCGCCGACGAGGGCACGGGGGTGGATGGCGCCGTTGGATCCTTCGAACTCGGCCTCGGTGATACAGATCAGCTCCCGACCGCCGAGACCAGTGATGGATCCGGCGGCACAGCCGGGTGGGATCCCTGTGGTGGTGGTCGGGTCGGCCAACCACGTCACGCCGACGGGGAGAACCATCTTTACGGTGACCGCGGAGCCGTCGGCCTCGTTCACGTTCCAGTCGATGCGGTACTGGACCTGGTCGTTGGTGCGGACCACATTGTTGTTGGCTCCGCCGTCCTCACCGGGGGTGTGTACGCCGTTGCCCGACCCATCGTCGAGCGGGTCGCCGAAGCTGGGCGTGCCGTCGAAGTCGACCGAGAGGATGATCTCGTTCTGTTGCTGGGCACTGGCCGGGTAGACCGGCATGGTCACCAGCACTCCGGAGACGATGCTGACCGCGACCCATGCAACAAAGATCCGGTCAAACAGGTTCCGACGGCGACGCCGAAGGTTGTGTGTGGCGCTGCGCCGAGATGTGGACTGCTGCTTCATTTCGCTTGCTCCTAGCCCCATCCGGAAACGGAAGCCCTCCGCCGGGTGCGTTGGGTACCAACGACGTGTCTTGTCTGAACGGCTTCGGGATGCGGGTTGCCTGACACCTTCGGTAATGGCTTCCGTTACGTTGAGCTGATTTCCCTATACAGGGCCAAATGCCCCAACCTTGGGGTCCCCAACCTTGGGGTCCGCAAACTTGGGTCCCAAGACTTGGGTCGGGTAGCCATCGCCGCACGTGGGCGCGCTTGGCCGGCTCGCGGTGCGGACTCACGGCGCAGTTCCACCTGGGCGCGACTATGAGCCTGCTGAGGAATGCTGGCCGGCATGTCTTGCTCAGCAGGCGTCCTACGGCGCACTTCTCGGACATCGAGCCTCACTGAGGAGGGGGATGGACCGAGGGTCCCAACAGCGGTTGGTGGTTGAGCCATAGAACACATCAACCGCCGGAGGCTGAGACGGTCCTGCCGGTCGTCTGCGCCTCCAGCGGCTGACATGCTTGGTACTGACCGGTGATCGGGTGGCACCGATCGTTGGGCAGTCGGGGTGATTTCGATTGGTATTTCCTTGGGCTTGAATCGCCCCCTACCGAACTCGGACAAACCGTGGGCGAGTGCCGGATGCGTATCTGGTTCGACAGACTCAGCAGGGGGTGATGGTAAAGCTTTCGGCGCTTGGCAACCAAGCTTGAGCGAGAGGCGAGATGTTGGCCGAAATGCCCCAATATTGGGGTAGCGCGGGGCTCGATTTGCCCGGAAAACACCCCAATATTGGGGTCGGTGGGGGCGTTCGGCGCTCTCGGAGGTGGCGCCATCGGACGAGACTCGATGACAGCCGAGCTGAAGGTGCGGACGGGTGGCGAGCGTGCGACGATGGCGTGGTGTCTAACGCTGCGGTGCGGGTGCGTGAGGGTTGGCCATCGCCCGGCATTTGGCCACGACTGGTCCGGGCCGTGGCCGCGGTCATCGCCATGCTGATGGTTCTTGCCGCCTGTTCCGGCGGTTCCCAGTCATCGGACCCTGCTACCGATGTTGGCGGTGTGTCTTCGACGGTGCCGGTTACTCAGGTACTGGATCGTCGGGTGGTGGTGCGGGTCGGCTCGGTAGCCACGGTGGAGTCAGCGCCGCTGCATCTGGCCCTTGGCGGTGATGAGTTCTCGAACAATGGTGTGGCGGTGCGGCCGGTGCCGCTCGGAAGCGGACGAGCTGCGGTGACTGGCGTGATCAACGGCAGCATCGACGTCGGGTATGCCAGTGCCGCCGAGGTGCTGTCGGCATACGAGTCGGGGCTCGATCTGCGGATTCTCGTGGCTGGCCCCCGCCTGGGGGAGCCGGACCACATCGCCTTGATCACGAGGGAGCCGACGGCCACGAGCCTGACTACTCTGCCCCGGGGCACGATCGCTGTTCCGGCCCAGCCGATTCTGAGCGAGCTGGCGCTACGGATTGAGATGGCAGCCGCCAGGATGGGGCTCCGTCATTTCGACTTTGTCGCCATGACCCACGACGAGGCGCTGACCGCCCTTGAAGCCGAGGAGGTTGTCGGGGCGGTGGTTGCCGAGCCCTATCTGCGGGCCGCGGTGCATGAGGGGGCGACGGTGCTGGGTCGGCCGCTGCGCCAACTCGACCTCGACCTCCAGTTGGGTTACTGGTTCACCAGCGTCGATGCTCTGCGCAATAAGCGTCAGGCCATCGCCCGCACCGCCGAGGTGCTGCGCCAAAGCTACGCCAACGCCAACGACTTCACCCGGGCCCTGACCGCCATCACCTTTGAAGAGTCGGCCCTCGCTGATGAGGACATTCCCAACACCCTGCTGTTGCCGAAGTGGGGACCACGCCCTGATCCGACCTCGATTGAGCGAACCGCACAGCTGCTTGCGAGCTACGGTTTGATCGGCGCTATTCCGGATCTGGACAAACTCCTCACCCGTTCCTGAGTCGTGCCCCCGCTCCGCCGTCCCCACCGGGACGGAACCATCCTGAAACGAGACGGACCGAGAACGTGAATCCAGACAAGTACCGAGTCAAGCCCGGATCCAAAGTCGACCTCGACGATTGGGATCCCGATGACAAGTCGGAGTTCGATCGTTCCGACTACGACAACGATCTGGCCGATCCGGATGCGTCAGATAAGGATGTCGGTGAAGTTCAGCTGCCTGAGTTGAACCGGCGGCTGATGGAGTTGCAGCGCAAGTTCTACGCCGACGGTCGTCATCGGCTGCTCGTGGTGCTTCAGGCCACCGATACCGGTGGCAAGGATGGCACGATCCGGGCGGTGTTCCGCGGGACCAACCCCCAGGGGGTGAAGGTCACCAGCTTCAAGCGGCCGACCGACCAGGAGCTCGCTCACGACTATCTGTGGCGGGTGCATCCTCACGTGCCCGCCGACGGCATGATCTCGGTATTCAACCGCAGCCACTATGAGGATGTGTTGGTGGTGCGGGTGCACGACATCGTGCCCAAGGAGCGTTGGAAGCGGCGTTATGGCCACATCCGGGACTTTGAGCAGTTGTTGGTGGATGAGGGCACCACGATCGTCAAGATCTACCTCAATATCTCCAAGGAGGAACAGGCCGAGCGGCTGCAGGCCCGCCTGGACGACCCAGACAAACACTGGAAGTTTGAACTCGGCGACCTCAAAGAGCGCGAGCATTGGGATGACTATCGCCAGGCCTTTGAGGCCATGCTCGAAGAGACCTCCACCAAGGACGCTCCGTGGTACGTGGTGCCGGCCAACCGCAAGTGGTACCGAAACCTGGTGATCTCCCAGATCCTGATCGACACCCTTGAGTCGCTCGATCTTGCCTATCCGGAGTCCGACGAGGACCTTTCAAACGTGACCATCGTCTGACCCCCAGCCGGAGTGCTGTTAGCCGAAGAAGCCGCTGATGACGTACTCGAGCCGACGGTTGAGGGCTCGACCTTCGGCGGTGGAGTTGTCGGCGATGGGGTCGTCTTGACCACGCGCTTCAACGGTTACTCGTGACATGTCGGCGTTGACCGATCGAAGGTACTCAAGCGCGGCATCGAGGCGGGCCTGGGAAAGGACCTGGTTGGCATCGCGATCGCCGACGTCGTCGGTGTGGCCGATGATGTGGACCTTCACCGTGGGGTTGATGGCAAAGAGCAGGTTGACTCGGTCGAGCTGCACTTGGAACTGCTCGGTGACTACTGCGCTTCCGGTGTCGAAGAGAATGTTGTTGTCGCTGTAGACCGGTGAGTCGGCATCGAGCGGAGTCGATGGATCGATGACAAAGTCGTTGAAGATGTTCTCGGCCCCGACGAGCTGGGCCAGGCTCTCGACCACAAAGTCGGATCGCTCCTGGCTGGCGACCTTGCCGGCCAGGATGGTTTTATCGTCTCGGGTTGTGATGGTCCAGGTCTCGGGGTTGTCACGGGCGATCTTCGCCAGCAACTCCGGGGAGACTTCCGGGTAGGCACGACCCTCGTAGTCGGCCGGGGCGGCACGCGGGAAACCTACTTCGCTGTCCGGGGTGTCGTTGCCCGGATTCTCAACCGCCGGTTCCTGATTGTTGCTGTCGGGGGTTTCCTCGACCGGTTGTGCAGTTGAGGGGCTGGTCGATGAGCTTGTCGGGTTCTGGTCGGTGGGTTCGCCCTCAGCTTCGGGGCTGGCCACTTCTTCGTCTGTGGCTGCCAGACGTTCTTCCACTGCGGGTTCGGAGTCGCCGCCGCTGGCGAGCGCTACGCCACCGGCACCGGCGACCAGCAGGGCCAGACCGCCGGCGGCGAAGACCCAGCCCTTCCCGGAGCCCTTTTCCGCTGGCTCTTCGTCTTCGTTGCGTTTGTCGACGTAAACCACCATGGGTTTGTAGGGATCGCTGCTCGCAGCACCGCTCGTTGTCGACTGGTCATCTAGTTCCTTCGGCATACAAGGAGTGACGACCGAAGCGTCGATCTCCTTTAGTGTAAAGCTGACCTCCTTAGTAGATAGGGCCGACAAATCAAGCCAAAAACGGTTGTAAAAAGCCGGCGTGGTTGTCTGACGCCGGGACTGCGGTGGTGCGATTCGGGTGAGTCGGTGACGCTGAGACTCGAAATTAGCGCTGAATGGGTGTGTGGGGGGCAGGTCACACCTGCGCCCACTCACCGCGTCGATGGTGCTGAGTCCGGCCAGTACCCTGAGCGATAGTGGTCTCCCTGCCTTCAGTCCTGAGCAAGCGTCGAGTGACCACATGCCGGTGGGCAGCATCGGTGCGCCCGTGTTAGCGAATCAGGCCGAGTGCTTCGGGAAAGTGTTCAGGGAACCAGTGTCGGTAAGACTGTGTCGGCAAAAACTGTGTCGGTGAACCAGTGTCGGTGAACCAGTGGGGCCGCCTCCCTTGGGTGACCGCCGCTGTTCTGGCGTTGTGGGTTGGTGTGCTCGGATACCTGGCCGTCATCCCCGAACAGGCGTTGCCGCCGCCGGCTTTGGCGTGGCTGATCGAGCATCGGTTCGGAGCGCTGGTGGTGGCTGGGCTCAGTCACCTGTTGCTGGTGCCGTGGCGGCCACGGTGGCCGTTGTGGAAGACGGCGCTGCTGGCTTGGGGTCTGGTGGTGGCGGGCGGCTTTGTGCTCGAGTTGGTGCAGCTGACGGTGCCCGCGCGGGGCCAGGAGTTTGCCGATCTGGTCGACAACGCGATCGGCGCCACCCTCGGCGTGGCCATTTCGTCCGCATTGGTTGCCCTGGTGGCCAACCGGCGGGTGCTGGTGGCCGTTACCACCGGCCTGGCCGCTCTTGCCCTGGCTCTGGCCACGTTCACCGCGGTTCGGTATCAGCCGGAACCCCCAAGTAGCTGCCCGCCGGAGGGGGAGCTCTTTCGTCCGGTGGGCGAGCCGTTGGCCATCTACGATTTCTCGGCCACCGAGGACGGTGTAGCCAACAACCTGGCTCAGGAGACCGATAGCGAACTGGTTATCGACGGCGGTGAGTTGGGAGGCAGTGGAGGCATCAACGAGACCGCCGCTGGCTGGGAGTTCACCGGCGGGACCGGTATCGCTCAGAGTCCGAACAGTGCCGGATGGCTCCTGTGCAACATCATCCCGGCCGACGTCATCACCTTTGCCGCTTGGTATACACCCGCCGACATCACTCAGGAGGGTCCGACCCGGCTGGTGGCGTTCTCGGAGGGCACCGACGATTGGGAGGCCAACGTTCATCTCGGCCAGGAAGGCACGATGGCCAGCCTGCGGATTCGGAACCGGCCGGAGCGCCAGGAATTCCGCCTGGTTGAGGATGTCTTCACCGAGCCGGATCGCCCGTATCACCTGGTGATGTGGTTTGTTGATGGCGAGTTGAGCCTGGCCGTTGACGGCGAGGTGGTTTTCACCGATGACGTCGGCCGCGATATCAAGTGGTGGTCGGACTTCTATCCGCTGAACGTGGGCAATGAGTTCACGCGGGACCGCGGCCTAAAGGGCACGCTGCATCACCTGGCCATCAGAAACCAGGTGCCAACCCAAGCCGATCTCCAAAACTGGTTCGCCCAAAAGCCACCAGGCATCCAATAGGTCCTGTAGACCCCGACAAACAGCCAAAGAGTCGGGAGTTCTCAGGGTCGGGCAGAACCAAACCGCCCCAGCTGTACGAAGGATCAGGCTGGTTGATCAGTATTGGATTGAGGCGAAGGTGTCGAGCTTGTCGAGGCGGTGGGTGGCGTTGACCTGGCGCACCGTTCCGGACTTGGAGCGCATCACCAGGGACTGGGTGGTGGCGTTGTTGGGGCCGAAGTGGACGCCTCGCATGAGGTCACCGTCGGTGATGCCGGTGGCGGCGAAGAAGCAGTTGTCGCTCTTCACCAGGTCGTCGGCCGACAGCACCTTGTCGAGGTCGTAGCCCAGTTCGAGTGCTTCGGTTCGCTCGGCATCGTCGCGGGGCCACAGCCGGCCCTGCTGCTCGCCACCCATGCACTTGAGGGCTGCGGCGCTGATAACGCCTTCGGGGGTGCCACCGATACCAAAGAGGATGTCGGCACCCGAGTCGGGCCAGGCGGTGGAGATGGCGCCGGCCACGTCGCCGTCGGGAATGAGGCGGATTCGGGCGCCAGCGTCTCGGACCTGGGCGATCAGTTCGTCGTGACGCTCACGTTGGAGGATCACCGCGGTGAGGTCTCGGACCCGCTCACCTTTGGCTTTGGCTACCCACGACAGGTTCATGGCCGGGGAAGCGTTGATGTCGATCGAGCCGGCCGCTTCGGGGCCTACCGCGATCTTTTCCATGTAGACACACGGTCCCGGGTCGAACATGGCGCCGCGATCGGCGACCGCAATGACCGCGATGGCGCCGGGCTGGCCCATGGCGGTCAGGGTGGTGCCATCGACGGGATCCACCGCGATATCGCACTGGGGTGGTTGCCCGTTGCCGATGTTTTCGCCGTTGTACAGCATCGGCGCTTCGTCTTTTTCGCCTTCGCCGATAATGACCACGCCGTCCATGGAGACGGTGTCAAGCACCTCGCGCATGGCATCTACTGCAGCTCCATCCGCGCCCTCCTTGTCGCCTCGTCCCATCCACCGCGAGGCGGCAAGGGCCGCCGATTCGGTGACTCGGACGAGTTCCATTGCGAGGTTGCGATCTGGTGCTTCTGCCATGATTTTCAAGGTACTACCATGAGCCTTCCGAGAGCTAGTGTCGGTCCGCCATCCCCGAAAATTGCCTAGCCAAGATTGCCTAGCGAAATTGCCTAGCGATCTTCCGGGGACTGATGCGGCCTTTCGATGGTCGCAATCGGGTTTGCCGTTCGACGATCGAGGGAACCAGTGGGCGACAACAACAACAACGACGACACCGGAAACGGCATCGACACCGATAACAGCGACGAAGAGGTCGACACCGTCGCCAACTACAACGACGACTTCGACCCGGAACTTGAGAGTGACTCCGGCGAGGAGGGTGCTCGTTCGGAGCCCGGCGGAGCCTCGGAAGGGACCGGTGGGGGTCAGGGCCTTCGCTGGTGTGTTGCTTGTCAGGCTGAGTATCTTTCGAGCGTCGAGACCTGCCCGGTTTGTGATGCGCCGTTGCAGGACGGTCGCCCGACTGCGGTCGAAGATGTCGCTGGCGCCGATGAGGACAAGCTGGCCTACGAGTTCCACGAGTGGTCGGTGGAATCCCGGGTAATGATGGAGTCGCTGCTGGTTTCTGCTGGCGTGGTTCATGCCTGGCAGGGCACCACGTTGATGGTTCGTGAAGAGGACGAGGACGCGGTCGACGCCGTTGTCGATGAGGTGGAGGCGGCCACGCTTCCCACCCTCGATCCGGAAGCCGACCTCGTGCTGTTTGAGACCAGCGACTGGACCGGCGAGCATCAGAGCATCGTGATCTCCCGCCTGGTCAGCGACGAGATTCCTCATGCCTTCGACCCCGACGGCGATTTGGTTGTGGAACAGGCCGATCAAGAGCGGGTTTCTGGTCTGATCGAAGGGGTGCAGTCCGGTGCGGTCCAGGCCGACGATGGTGCCGATGCCGGGGCCGCACTCCTTGGACTTGGCGGGGTTGGCGGCGAAGGCGACGGGGAGGAGGAGCCGGTTTATGAGTTCGGCGAGGTCCGGCTCCAGGGCTTGGAGGCTCAGGAGTTGATGGGGGAGATCTTTGTGGCCGCCAACCGGTTGTCGAAGAACCCGCGGCATCCAAAGTCGGTGGAGGCCGCGATCGACCGGGCCGACGAGATCAAGGCCGCGGCGCTGCCGTTCGGTTTTGAGCGGCCGGTATGGGCGTCGATTGTGGAGGGCTCGGTGGCGTTGAAGGAGACCATCCTCGACGATGATGCCGAGGAAGAGGACCTGATGGAGTCCGCCCGCGAGCTTTGCCAAACCCTCCGCCCGTACGTGTAGCGGTCACGGCTCCAGGCGCTTGAGACTGGAGACCCTGGGAAGCCCTCAGCCGAGGAGGATTCGGCGGGCTTCGGTGAGTTCGGCGATGCGGTCGGCGGCTTCGTCGTCTTCGGCGCCGTGGTCGGGGTGGGCGTCGCGGAGCGCGTCGCGGAACTTGCGCTGGACCGCTTTTCTTTCCGGCACACCGTCGCCTTCCTCGTCGTCGAATCCCAGGAGTTTGCGGGCCCAACCCACCGGGTCGGCCAGGGCATCGCCGTCGAGCGCGGCGCCGGAGGTGCGTCCCGAAAGGGTCCGGATCAGCTCCGGGCCCATGTCTCCGTGCCATCGCAGGCCTCGCCGTACCGAGTCCATAACCGGAATTCGGGCTTGGGCCGACAACATGCCAGCGCCGTAGATGGCGCCCAGCGCTCCGGCGAGCGGGGTGCACGAGGTGTCGTCGAAGTCGTAGGAGAGTTCGTTCTCGTCGTTGCGGATGAGGCGGAAACGGCTGCGGCTCAGCCCGACCTGGTCGATCTGGAGCCGGTGGCGAAGACAGGGTTGAACGATGCGTCGGCCCTCTTCAACGCTGAGGGTGAGTCGAAGAAGGTCGGCTTCCAGGTCGGGGTCGATCTCGCCCGCAACTGCGGCCAGGATGCCGCCGAGCAGGACTCCGGCCGGGCCCGGTGCCGGGTCGGCTGGAAGGAGTCGGGTACCGAGCGAGACCCGTCGGGTCGGCGCTACAGGCCGGGAGTGAAAGAGCTCAAGCTCCGCCAGTATCACTGGTTCAGGCTAACGCGGCTGGCCCGGTTGGCCCCGATCGGAAGTCGGGCGGCACCGGTGCGACGCACCATCGGGATGTTGGCACGGCCGGTCATGGCGCCGGGGTGGTGTATTTCGCGTCGACCGGGTTGATCTCTTCGAGCTCGGCGTTTGAGGTTTCGGGGAACTTCCGCAGCACCAGCAGGGCGTAGATCAGCGGGCCGATGGCCAGGATCAGCAGGGGCGTACCGAGGTTGCCCACCCGGTCGGAGATGATGCCGGTGAAGATCAAGCCGGTGCTGGAACCGAGCACCGAGGCCACGGTGATCAGTCCGTTGGCCTTGCCGCGAATCTGGGTGGGGAACAGTTCGGGGGAGTACACGCTGAGGGCCGGGATGGTCATCGCTCCCACGAAGGCCCCGACGAACGACGACAACCACAGCAGCGGCCCGCCCACCTGGAAGCCGATCACTACACAAACGGTGGCTATGGCCATGGCTGCCGCGCCAACCGGCCGGCGTCCTTTGGTGTCGGCCAAGCGGCCACCGATGGCGAGCCCGGCGCTGGCCGGCGTTTGGGTGAGCAGGGTGAACGCCGACAGCCGGGCCGCCGAGTAGCCCCGTTCCTCGCGCAGGTATTCGTTCTGGAATTGCGAGGCGGGCGAGGCGAACATTGAGCCAAAGAAGCGGGCAACCGCCAGGAGCGCCAGTCGATTCCAGGGCATCCGTGGAACCGAGGCGCCACTGGTGCCGTGGGCTTCGAGGTGGGCTTCGACCCGCTCGTAGCGCCGGGTTTCAGGCAGGTTCTTGGCCGCCCAGACAAGGGCGGGAAGGAAGAGGAGGGGCAGTACGTAGAGGATGCGCCAGCCCCGGTCGCTGGTTTCCGCGAGTGGGAGGGCCCACACCGCCATACCCGATCCCAGGCCGGCGGCGAGGGCCAGCACACTGAGGGCGTAGGCCCGTGATCCTGCGGCTACCTCTTCGGCGGCGATGATCGGGATCATGATGGCGAGGGCGGTGGCTAGGCCGCGGGCGATGGTTTGGCTGGCTCCGAGCCAGACCAGGCTGGGCGAGAGGGCTCCAGCCACCGTGAAGGCCACGCTGCCGAACACTGCGGTCATGGCGAGGAGGCGGCGGCCGCGTCGGTCAGCAAGGGTGGCCAGACCCAGCGCCAGCAGCACCCCGAAGCGGGTTGCGGCCAGTAGCCAGCCCTGATCGGAGTCGTCGTTGCCGAACTCTTCGGCGGCGAAGGTGAGCGTTTGGCCGATGAGGGTGCCGAGGTAGCCGCCGGCCACGCCGATCACCGCAAGCACCGCAAGTACGGTCATGGCCTTGGTGTCGATCGGGTCCGGCGGGGCCCAGAAGGCGCTTCGACCTGGAGCCTTGGCGAGTCGTTTGCGGATGGGCCAGGCGAACAGCGCGCCCCAGATCGGAATGCGGATGTCGTAGGTGGTGCTCTGCACGAGGGTGCCGTCGGCAGCGGTGGTGACGGTCCGCTCATAGGTGCGAAACGGACCCTGGGCCTGAACGAACCGGCCGGGTTCCACTTCGGTCTCATGGAGCAGGTCGGTTCGTGGCCCGAGCATGGCGTCTCGGGTTTCGGAGTAGTCGTCGGCTTCCGCATCGGCATCCGGCGGCGTGCCTGGGCGCGGCGGAAGGGTAAAGGTGACCGTTCTGGTCATTTGGCTGCGGTGGCTTCTTCGTTGGCCCGCTCGGCCGCTTGGGCGCGGGATCGCTTATCGGCGACAACCAACAGAAGGCCGATGATGGCGACCGGGACCGCCACCATCAAAATCTCATCCCAGCCGCCCTGGTGAGCCAGGGTTGTGGCCGAGAGATCGGCCAAATGGGGGGAGGAGCGCACGACAGCCATGCTATCGAACCATCCTCGCCGGCCGGTCATCGGCCGGTCCGGTGTTGTAGGGCCAGCAGGGAGTTTTCGGGTGCAAACCAACGCCAGTGCCGGTCGCGCCAACCGGATCCGTTGGGGGTCTGACCCCAGATGGACCCGGTTCGTGTTGGGTCCGGAATTTCGCCTGGACAAGGGGCGTTGGCCTGGGTGTGACCGCCGACGGTTCGTGCGTTGCGGATGTCACTCGCAAGCCAGGCGCCTTTGAGAGGTAGAATCAAGCTGTGGATAACTCGGCAACAGACCCGGCAGCGGCAACGACTTCGTCAAGCGATGTGTCAAGCGATGCACCGAGCGCGGCTGCGGCCGATGTGAGTGCCGATTTCGACCCCCGCGGCGCGGTGGTTGACAACGGCCCCGCTACCGCCACTCCCGCCGGCACCGATGCCGACGGTACGGGCGAGGACGCCGCCTCTACCGCCCCCCTGAGTGAAGTCGAAGAGCGCATCATGAAGGTGATCAACGTGATGCGCCCGGCGGTGCAGGCCGACAACGGCGACTTGCTCTTTCGTTCTTTCGATGACGAGTCCGGCAAGGTTGAGGTCGAGTTGATCGGTGCCTGCGTCACCTGCCCCGCCTCTACCCAGACCCTCAAGGCGGGCGTCGAGCGCATCATGCGTGATCGGGTGCCGGAGGTGACCGAGGTGGTCAACATCGGTCATGTGGTGGCCCTGGAGGATCTCGACGGCGGGATCGGCGAGACAGCAGTATCGCTCTAGCAGGTCGGGTCACTGAGCCGCCCCGCTCTCTGCGGTTGAGAGGAACTGTCGATGACCACCGCTGATCTGGAGGGCATGGTCGAACGCGTTCGTGCCGGCGACCGCGGTGCGTTGGCTCGGCTGCTCACGATCGTCGAGCGTGGTGGCCCGGAGGCGCGAACGATTGCCGCCGCCGCCCATCCTCACGGCGGCCAGGCTCACACGGTGGGCATCACGGGTGCGCCGGGAGCCGGGAAGTCGACGCTCACCAACTCGCTGGTCTCGACGCTGCGGTCTGACGGCTCGGAGATCGCTGTGTTGGCCATCGATCCGTCATCGCCCTTCACCGGCGGCGCCATCCTCGGCGATCGGGTGCGAATGTCTGACCACGTGCTCGACGAGGGCGTCTTCATTCGTTCGATGGCGACCCGCGGCCATCTCGGTGGTTTGGCCCTCGCCGCTCGCGAGGCGATGCGCCTGCTTGATGCCAGCGGCCGTCCCTGGGTGTTGGTCGAGACGGTCGGTGTGGGCCAGGTGGAGGTGGCGGTGGTGGAGGCCACCGATACCACGGTGGTGGTGGTGAACCCGGGTTGGGGTGACGCGGTGCAGGCCAACAAGGCTGGTCTGATGGAGATCGCCGACGTGCTGGTGGTGAACAAGGCGGACCGGACCGGGGTGGAGGACACGGTGCGCGATCTCGAGAACATGCTCGACATGTCGACCCGCTCCGAGTGGCGCCCGCCGGTGCTGCGAACGGTAGCTACCGAGGGTGATGGGGTGGAGGGGTTGGCGGCGGCGATCGCCGATCATCGTCATCACCTGGAATCCACCGGCGCGCTGGTGGAGCGGCGACGAGCCCAGTTTGGCGAGGAGTTGCGCGAGATCGTGAGTCGGACGTTGGCCGAGCGGGCCCGCCTGACCACCAGCGGCGAACGGTTCGAGGCGGCCCGGGGTGCGGTGGAGGCCCGCCAGGTCGATCCGTGGACTGCGGCCGAGCGACTCCTTGACGAGGCATAGATCCAGCTCGCCAGCCCTGGAAAAGCGGCGACGAGCGTGGTTGATTGCCGCGGATTTGGCGGGTCTCTTGCCCTGACCGGTGGACAGCGGGCCGCGGGTCTTCATTCGGAACGGCTGCGGGGGTGCGGTAGTGTTTCCACATATGGCAGATCCGTTGGTAGAGATTGACCACACCGACGACGGGGTTGCTGTCGTCACCCTGAAGCGGCCGAAGGTGAACGCCCTGAGCCGTGAGTTGGCGGCCCAGATCGAGGCTGCGGCGCTGTTTCTTCATGATCACCCACCGGGCGCGGTAATCATCACCGGTGGCGACCGGGTGTTTGCTGCAGGAGCCGACATTTCGGAGTTTGGCGGCCCGGAAGAAGCCGAGGTGATCGGCAATGAGCTAAACCGCGCCTTCGATGCGATCGCCGCCATCCCGCGAGCCACGATCGCTGAGGTGTCGGGCTACGCGCTGGGCGGAGGCTGTGAGCTGGCGCTGGCCTGCGATTTCCGCATTGCGTCGGAGAAGGCGGTCTTTGGTCAGCCCGAGATTCTGCTCGGCATCATTCCCGGCGCTGGCGGTAGCCAGCGGTTGGCCCGCCTGGTCGGTCCGTCCCGCGCCAAGCGCATCATCTTCACCGGCGCCCAGGTCACCGCTATTGAGGCCCTCGAGATCGGCTTGGCCGATTCGGTGGTGAACCATGACGAGCTGCGTAAGAACACCATGGCCATGGCGGTTGAACTCTCCAGCGGTGCCGTCGTGGCCCAGGGGTTGGCCAAAGCGGCCATCGACCGGGGGTTGGATCAGAGTCTGGCCGACGGCATCGCCACCGAGCACGAGGCCTTTGTTGAGGTCTTCAAAACCGACGATTCCCAGATCGGCGTGAAGTCATTCCTGGAAAACGGCCCCGGCCACGCCAACTTCACCGGTAAATAGAGGTCTGTTGCCGCAGTGCTGGCGGTGGCCCTAGAGGTTGGTGTTGAGGAAGTCCACTTGGAGTCGGAGGAGGTTTTCGGCCACTTCTTCCTGTGGCGTCATGTGGGTGACTCCTGAGAGCGGAAGTACTTGGTGGGGTCGGCCGGTTTCGAGCAGGGCCTGGCTGAGTCGTAGGGTGTGAATCGCCAGCACGTTGTCGTCGGCGAGGCCGTGGATCAACAGCAGCGGGCGTTCGAGTTTGGCCGCATCGGGCAACAGGCTGGACCGGTCGTAGTGCTCGGCGTCGGTGTCGGGGTGTCCGAGGTAGCGCTCGGTGTAGTGGGTGTCGTAGAACCGCCACTCGGTTACGGGGGCGCCGGCGATGGCGGCGTGGAACACATCGGGCCGTCGGAGCACTGCGAGGGCGGCAAGATAGCCGCCGAAGGACCAGCCGCGAATCCCCACTCGGTTGGTGTCGATGCGGGGTTCGGCATCGGCCGCCGCAGCCAGGGCGTCGACCTGGTCGTCGAGCACTTTGGTGGCGAGGTCTCCGGCGACTTCCCGCTCCCAGGCTGGGCCTCGGCCGGGCGTGCCGCGACCGTCGGTCACCAGCACTGCGAAGCCCTGGTCAGCCAGCCACTGTGATGCCGCCATGGCGCTGCGGGCCCGCTGCACCCGGAGTGCGTGGGGGCCGCCGTAGGGGTCGAGTAACACCGGCAGGTCGCCGCCGGGGTCGTGCTCGGGGCTCGGCAACAAGATGGTGGAGCGGAGCTTGCGGCGGCCCAGGCTGATGAATTTGGCCCGCAGGTCGATGCCCAGTTCCGCCGCGTGCACCGGTAGGGCAACGGTGGCGGTTTCCGTGTCGTTGCCGGTCTCGGATGTGTTGGTGAGCGAGCGCAGCTCAACTCGGGGCTGATCGCGGTCCATGCTGCGGCTGATGATGGCCAGGGTGGATTCGTTGCCGGCGGCGCGATGGATGCCGGGCTCTGTGGTGAGTGGGGCGACGGTGGTGGTGGCGTCGGAGAGCGAGTCGGGGTCGATTGCCATCACGTGGAGTTCGGTGGCTTCGGTACTGGCATGGATGATGATCTGGTTGTCGCCGACCGAAACCACCGATCGCACTTCGAGGCCTTCGGGGCTGATCGGTTCGCCGTCGAGGCACAGTTGGCGGGATACCTCGGTGTCTTCGACGGTGATGATCTTTGAGCCGTGCCAGGCCGGAGTACCGGGGATCAGTTCGACCCAGTGGGGGT
>CALAML010000068.1 GCA_937925845.1 uncultured Acidimicrobiales bacterium
GCCGAAGTCGTTAAAGAACGCGGCCGACGCAGCAAGGTCGGGAACCCCAAGAGTGATGGACGTCAATCGGTGAAGCGCCATGACCCCACAACGTAGATCAAGCCGTGGGTATCTGCCCTCCAGGTGCTCTCGAGGTCTGACCTCGCAGGATTACCTGCCGCCCTTGGGCTAGAACATCTCCATGACCAAGACCAACGCCCACCCCCAGAGCTTCGAGCCTGATGGGTCCCGCACGACCAGCGCCGATGGAGGGCAGCTGGTGCATGAGACGCTCCTGGCCCACAACGAACGGCTGGCCGAGCGGCTCTACTCGGTAACCGACGGCGTGTGGTGTGTGGTGGGCAACGGCCTGTCGAACCAAACGTTTGTTGAAGGGCCCGACGGCATCATCGCCATCGACAGCGGTGAAAGCGTCGAGGAGATGTCCCGGGCGTTGGCGATGCTGCGGGAACACACAACAACGCCGGTGGTGGCGATGATCGCCACCCACTTCCACTACATCGCTGGAACCGAAGCCCTCTTCGCCGAACCCGACACCCCTGCCGATCTGCCGATCTGGGGCCACGACGGTATCGCCGGGAACCTGGCCCGCATGGCTTCGGAAGTAAACACCGTGGCCGGGCGGGGGCTGGTGCACCAGTTCGGCATGTCGCTGCCAGCGGACGGACCCGACGGGTTGGTAAACGTTGGGCTCGGCATGTCGTACCGGCGGGTCGAGCACGCCCCTTTCACCAACGGGTACCGACCGCCAACCCACACCTTCACCGAACCGACCACGGCGACCATTGCCGGGCTCACCGTGGAGATGACGCCGGCCCCATCCGACGCCGACGACTCGATCACCATCTGGTTTCCCAGCCTCAAGCTGTGTGTCAACAACCTGATTTGGCCGGTGCTGTTTAACGTGTTTGCCATCCGGGGCGAGGAATACCGCGACCCCCGCATACTGCTCAACGGCATCGACCACATCGGCGGGTTGGCTCCCGAGCACCTGGTGTGTGCACACGGCCCGCCGCTGTCTGGCGCGGAACGCATCGCCGACGAGGTGGTGAACTACCGCGACAGCATCGCCTTCATGTGGGATCAGACGGTACGGGGCATCAACCGGGGCTTGAGCCAGGACGAACTCACCGAGTTTGTGCAGCTGCCCGATCACTTCTCCGAGA
Source organism: uncultured Acidimicrobiales bacterium (assembly GCA_937925845.1). Taxonomy (GTDB): domain Bacteria; phylum Actinomycetota; class Acidimicrobiia; order Acidimicrobiales; family CALAML01; genus CALAML01. Next base: position 1,167 of record CALAML010000068.1, read on the forward strand.
CCTACTTCACCCAACAGACCTACGGCCTCGTCGAACACCACGTTCGGCAAGTCGCCACTGGTCTACGGGGCTGGTTCGACGGAGCCGAGGAGAACCTGTTTCCGATGCCGACCGTTGATCGGGCCAACCGCCTGATCAAGGGGTTCGGTGGTGTCGATGCCGTTCGGGCCCAGGCTCGAACCGCCCTGGATGATGACGACCTGAGATGGGCCCTCGAGCTGGCGTCCTGGCTGGTCCGGCGCGAGCCCGGGCCTGACGGCAGGGCCGATGGCGGGGAACCGGCCGACCGGGAACTGCTCGCCGATGTGTTGCGAGCCGTCGCCCGGCGCACCACCTCAGCCAACGTGCGCAACTGGTGCCTCACTCGGGCCCTCGAACTGGCGGGCGAAATCGACGTGGCCCGTCATCGGGTCCACCGCTTCGCCCGAGGGGCAGTGCTGGCCGGAGAACCGGCGACCGCAGTTCACACCCTCCGGGTGCTGCTTGACCCCGACCGAGCTGGCGACCTCGACCACGAACTGCGATGGGAGGTGGATGGCGAAGCGACCGGGCTGCGCATCCGGCGCAGCGTAGGCGTGCCCACCGACGGCACCAATGCCGAAACCGCCATCGCGATGACCAAAGCCACCCTCGCCGAACTCCTGGCGACAAAGATCAGCCTCGACGACGCGCTGGACAGCGGAGCCATAACGGTCACTGCCGGCGACGAGGCCGCAGTCCGCACCCACCTCGCCTGCTTCGACCACCGAGCCTTCACCAACTAACAGCTGACCCATGCCGTCCAAATAGGTTGGGGTCGTTCGGAGTTTGACCCCCAACGCCCTAACTGTTTCGAACCTAGTCTTTGAAGTCTGGGGGTCGGCCTTCTCTGCGGGCCCGGACGCCTTCTTCGAAGTTTTTGGTGGTCATCCGGATGTAGAGCTGGGTGTGGGTTTCCATCTCGATGGCGGCCCGCAGGCTTCCCATCTCCAACCCGGCCCACATGGTGCGCTTGGTGAGCGCAGTGCCCTGGGTGCTCCACCCGTTGATCTGGTCAGCCAAGTCGAGCGCCTCGTCGAGCAATCGGTCGTCGGGCACCACCCGCGATACGAGGCCGATCGCGGCGGCCTCCTCGGCATCGACGTCACGACCAGAAAGCATGATCTCCATGGCCCGCGACGAGCCGATGGCCCTCGGCAAAAGAAACGAAAGGCCAAGTTCGGTGGCGGTGAGGCCGTTGTTGATGCCGGCGGCCCGGAAGTAGGCCGACTCGCCGGCCAAGCGGATGTCGGCGCCAAGGGTAAGGCACATACCGCCACCGATGGCGGCCCCGTTGATGGCACAGATCACCGGCTGGGGCATGCGCTGCATCGACGGCACCAGATCGGCCAACACCGACATGGCCTTGGTGGCAATACGGGTAAGCGTCATGCCGTCGATGTTGGGCGGCGGCTCGCTGTCGTTGCTGGTGTCGGCGCCGGAACAAAAGCCCCGCCCGGTTCCGGTCAGCACCACACAATGGGTGTCGTTGTCGGCGCCGACCTGTTCAAAGGCTTCATGGAGCGGCACCATCAACTCGAAGGCCATCGAGTTCATTCGCTCGGGCCGGTTCATGGTGATCACCGTGGTGTGAGGCCGCGGCTTGTCGATCAGGATGAGGTCTTCGCTGGAGTTGCTCATAGGTCTGGGATTGACTTTAGACCGACGTCGCCTCGGGCGACGGGTAGATCTTGCTGTATGGCAACGATGGACGTGCAGACGACGGTCTTCAGCTAGCAAGCCAGGTGTTGATGGCTTCGGCCAGGTCGGGACCGTGGTCGTCCTGGATGAAATGGCCTCCGCTCTCAAACGTTTGATGGGGCTGGCCGGTGGCGCCAGGAATCCGGTCGATGAACCCCTGCCCGAGATGGCCCAGCACTGGGTCGGCGGTGCCCCACAAGGTGAGAAACGGCTTGTCCCACTTCTCAAGCGTGGCCCAGGCGGCCTTGTTCTCGGCCACCGACGGATGTTGCGGGGTGATGGGCACGATGGCCGGGAACTCGCGGACCCCAGCCATAAAGTCTTCGGTAGGAAACGGGGCGTTGTAGGCGGCCACGTCGGCTTCGGTCAAGGTGCGGTTGCGGGCCGTGCCTGCCACCAACTGGCCACAGTCAAGCTCCGGCGCGGTTTGGCTCATGTTGAGCCAGAAGTCGAAGCCGTCGCCGAGCGACTCGCCGACCGGCAGGCCGGTGTTTCCGGCGACGATTCGATCGAAGCGATCCGGTTCCTCACCAACAATGCGCAGATGGATCAGCCCACCCCAGTCCTGACACAGGACCGTGACCCCACTCAGGCCGAGCTGATCGCTGAAGCTCTTCATCCAACGCACATGGTTGTCATAGGTATAGGTAGATCGGTCGACCGGCTTGTCGGAGCGGCCGAAACCGATCAGGTCGGGCACCACCACCCGATGGCCGGCGGCCACCAGCGGCGGAATCATGAAGCGGTACAGATAACCCCAGGTCGGCTCGCCGTGCGGAAGCAGAATGGTGTGGCCCGAAGAGGCGGCGCCAGCATCCGCCTCATCCAGGTAGGCCATCCGCAGGCCCTCGATATCGAGATACTTCGGGGTGTAGTCGAAGCCCTCAACCACATCGAAGCGATCTTCGGGAGTGCGAACGAACTCAATTCCAGCAGCGGTGGTGTCTGTGTCCATGGGCCATCGTTGCACACAAGAACGATCTGGCTATCGGGTTGCCAGAATAGCGAGGTCCTTGCGGTTGTGAACATCCAGCCGTTGGAAGATGCGGTCGAGATGTCGTTTGACCGTTTGCGGCGAGAGGAAGAGCAGTTCAGCGATCTGCCTGTTGGTTCTCCCGGCCTGAAGACCGTCGATAACCTGACGTTCACGCTCGGTCAGGACCGGTACGAACTCTTCGATGATGGGTGCGTATTGGTTCGGCAGCTCCGAGCCGAGCGTTTCCATCACAACTTCCGCCCGGAACGCCGCGGCAAAATCACCGTTTCGATGGTGGCCGATCTGGGCTCGGAGGTAGATCTCCCAAGCCAGGCCGTTGGCGCCATAGCGTTCGGCCTCCTGACCCGCGGCGGTAAGCGCGCCAAGGTCGTCGGCAGCGATGGCCTCGGCCTCGGCGTGATAGATGCTAGCGAGGCCGGGCCCTGCTCGGTGGGCCAACTCGGCAATACGGTCGATCACGCGCCTGGTGGGGTCCACACGGAGCATGATCTCCCGCAGGGCGAGGAGTTCGTACAGCCCCAAGTCAAAGCGTCGAGCGACGGTAACCGCCGTTTCCAAATGAGCGGCGGCGCTCACCAAGTCGGGAGCGAGTCGCGAGCGGACGATTTCCACGAGGGGTGCGCTGACGGTTTCAGGTGTGAGTTCCGCCAGGGCAATCGTCTGAGCGGCCTTGCCCTGCTGACCCTGGAGGTGGCATTGGGCCCAGGCGTGCTCGGCGATAAAGAGTGAAGACCACCGAGACACGGTGGCCCCGAGCGTTAGGGAGTCAAGGGCCGGGTGAGGTTCGGTGGTCGCACTAGCGCGGCCTGCTCGAGCATTGAGCAGGATTCGAGCCGCTAGCGCGTGTATCGCAACATCGGGGTCGTTCGTTTCGAGGGCAAACTCGATGAGATCATTCAGTTCGTGCTCCGCGGATCTGAAACCGTGGACCCACACGGAAAGTGCATTGTGGACCTGCATGGCCCGCGATCGAAAGACGACGTCGGTGTCGGCGAGCGCCTGGCCCTGTCGCAGGGCGGCGAGCCCTTCGGAGGGCTGGCAGAAGTGCCATAGGGAAGCGGCGAGATCGAGTTCGACCATCCGCGCCGCTTCCGGCTCCAACTCACAGGTTGTGATATGGCTTCTCAGTCCCTCTACGACTGGTAAGAGAGGCTCGCTGAACATTCGCGCCCTCAGGCTCCAGGCATGGGAGATGTTGGCCGCAGCACCATCCAAAACAGCTTCCGCTTCGAGCGCGAGGTCACGGGCGAGAGTCACATCGTCGCGGTACTCGAAGGTCGATCGGATCCATCCCAGCCAGACGGTGTCGGCTTCAGTCCCATTTTGAGCCAGCGTGACCGCCATCCGGTAGCTCTCATCCGCCTTGTCCCACTCGCGGTTGATGGCATGGGCAGCTCCGAGTTGGGCCCAGGAGGTCCCTGATGGTTCGACCTCGACAAGGGCGGTGGCCAGGCGGGTGGCGAGGTGCCCTTGGCGTAGCCGTATCGCTTCTGCCGAGGCGTCTTTCAGTAGGGGCAAGTCGACTTCTGCCCCAAGATCCAGGAGGAGGAGGGTGGCATCCGGATCGCGTTCGCCGTGCGTGGCTAGCGTCCTAGCCACTTGAACTGTCAGCTCGTCCAGTTCCTGTTGCGGAAGGCGAAGCGCTGCTGCCTCCCCGTAGAGCGGATGGGCCACCTCAACGCACCGGCCACGCTGGGCAGCGAGGCCGGCGGCAATCAACGACTGAACAACATTGGGTCCGAAGAGGTTTCGTGCGTGGTCAACCTCAATCGGCTGGGCCAAGTTCAGGCCTGCTAGTCCGCGAACTCGATCATGACCGAGGTGATCCAAACTGGAGCCGATTACTTCGAGCAGCCGATCCGACATGGGGACGGTCTCTGCCATCTGAACCACTCCGTCCACAACGTGCAGAGCATCGTTGGCCCTAGCGGCAGCGATCAGCTCCCGGAGGAAGAGCGGGTGTCCCCGGCTTTGTTGCCAAAATCGATTCGCTGCATGCTTGCTGGTTGGCCCGAGAGCCCGATCCAAGAGACGGTACGTCTGCCTACGGTTGAGGGGCTCAAGCTCTATCCTCGCCAGATGCTGATCCTTCCAGAGGTTGGTAACGGCTGGATGCATCGCTTCGCCAGAACGTATCGAGACCAAGACGCTGGCTACTCCCGACAGGGCCACCCCATGGAGTAGTGCGGCCGAAGCCTCATCCAGATTCTGGGCGTCATCGACCACAATGACAAGTGGGTTCGCCTTGGATCTGCGGTTCAGCTCGGCCAAGACCAGGCTGGCGAGGTTTCCCGAGGCTTCGAAGTTGATTAACTCCAGAAGAGGCGCCAACGGCAGCGCCGCCGCCGACTGTGCCCCGGTGATTTCCACCACCTTGAACTCGGCGGCTTTCAACCGGTCCGCTACCGCCGCTAGGACGCGAGATTTTCCTACTCCGGCGGCCCCGGCGATGACCGCACCTTGTGCCGTGCGGATCGACTTCGTTAGATCGTCGACCACTCGATTGCGGCCGACCAAGGGCCAGAACTCTCTGGTGACTTCCCTCACCATCATTACCTGCTTCCCTGGCTAAGTTTAATTTAGCCGAATTGTTCGTTCATGGAAACGCACCGGCGTCTCCAGGCCGTCACAACCATGTAAAGGCGCAGTTCGCGCCCGGATTGGGCCGCTCTGAAGCACAGATTGGGCCGTCTCAAGCCTTGTCAACGGGGCGCGAACTGAACATGGTTGAACCATGGTCTCCGGGCGTGGCCTCAGGTTCCAACACCACCACGAGTGCTTAAGGCATCACCAGGCCTGGTGGGACAACAACCAAGCGCGTGACTGCCAGTCGCGGGCAATACGAAAGGGAAGCAAGATGCAACACCTGAAGATCCGAGGCCTTACAGGGCTACTACTCATGTCCGTGCTGCTGCTCGGCACCATCAACCCGGTGTCGGCTGGGCCGCCATCTCAGTCGGGCAATGTTGAGCGGTTCGAAATTCTCGGCGGCTTGGTCTACGACAACGGTGAATATGCAGTCGTGACGGGCCCGGCCTTCGAACAGGGCTGCTTCGGGGAGGGATTCCCGCCCATCAACACCCAGGTTGTGAATCGAGGAAACGGCACCTTCTCCGAGACATGGCAGATCAAGGACATTCGCGTAATGGTGTTCGAATGGGAAGGAAACGTGTTTGACCTCATCGATCTGAACTGCGCATCGATCGCGTCCGGTGGGGCGGCGGTGGTCGAACCAATCGCGGTAGGACAAGGTCGCCATAGCTTCACCTCCAGGGGTGATGACAACGGCGTACACGTACAAAACACGTTGACCGCGAAGGTGACAACCACCGATGGTCAGCGGGCGCACGTGAACGCGTTCGCGAGCGTTGATCTGAGTCCCGCTGGTGAAGACAACCTCGTGCTGAGGATCAACTACACCGGATAGGGGTTCGCCGAACCACGGCCTCAGTCGGCAGCCAACGAGCTAAGACTGGCGGACGGCGGGCATCCACCGCGGTCCGGCAGTTTCCGGAATACGAGCCACAAAGGGATCGTGATCGGGTGTCTGACACCCGTCACACCCGTTGCAAAGTAGAAGCGGTGTCGTTGGGTACGCTGGATAGTCCATGACCGATCTGTTGTCCTCATCCGCCGCCTGCACCGATAGCGAGGAGGATCGCCACCTGCTGCTGGTGCACGGCTACAGCGGATCGAGTGATGATTTCACCCCGTTGATCGAGCGGCTCACCCCTCACCGCAACATCGTGCGGGTGGATCTGCCGGGACACGGCAAGTCGCCCCGACGCGACAGCTACTCGCTGGCCGAACTGGCAGTCGAGCTGGGTGGTTTCATCGATGAGAACTTCGATCGGCCCATCGATGTGCTCGGCCACTCGATGGGTGGGCGGACCGTGCTGGAAACCATCACCACCCGCCCGGAGCGGGCCTCATCGCTCATCCTGATGGACACCTGGGCCGACCACTTCGACACCGGCATGGGCGAGGTCATCGAGCCGATCTTCCAACTCAGCGACGAAGAAATCCTGGCCGCCTTCGAATCGTTCGCAGCGGAGGCCGAGGAGACCCAGGAGAGCGTCTTAACGAAGGCGGCCTGGGGCGAGCAGTGGATAACCGAACACGACGACTACAACGCGGCCAACTTCGACCCCAAGGCCCGAGTCGACCTCGGCCGAGCCATCTTCACCCGTGGTGCGCCGTCGATGCTCGAAGCCGCCGCCGGGATCGTGGTGCCCACCACCATCATCGTGGGTGAACTCGACCTGCCGTTCCGCGAACCCTCGACCCGGATGCGCGAAACCATTCCCAACGCCAGAAAGGTCGTGATCCCAGGCGCCTACCACTCACCCCAGCTCAGCCATTCCGACCAGTGGTGCCAGGCGGTCATCAACCACCTGTCGGAGCACTAGCCAGCAGCTAGCCGCTACAAGCTATGACTGGCGGACGGCCGGCATCCACCGGGGCCCGGCGGTCTCAGTGATACGAGCCACAAAGGCATCGTGATGGGCATCGATGGCGTCGCAGTAGGCGAGGGTCGACGCTTCGCCAACCGCCCGCCACGCCGGCGCAGTCAACTCGTTGGTTCGCGCTTCGATGCGGCGACGAAGCTCGTGGGCGGCATCGTTGAGCGACTGGTCTGAGGCCAGGCCCTTGGCTTCGAGCCGAGCCCAACCCCTAGCGATGGCATCGTCGTCGTTGCCGCGGCTGCGGGCGATCCACTCCTCGCTGCCATACTCATCTACGTCGACCATGGCCGAGTGCAGCAACCCGGCCTCGACGTCGTCAAGGTCGGCGGCAGCACACAGCGCCCAATGGTTGTCTCCCCGCAACTCCCGGAGGCAGTTGGCGGCCAACCATGCCGACAGCGCCCCCGGCGCAGACTCTGAGCGGGGCTCGTCCCGGAAGGCGGCAAACATCGGCTTGGCGCCAAAGTGAACCGAGTCGACACCCCGCCACAGGTCTTCGGCCAGAGGCGCCAGCTGGTCGGCCAGGCCGGGGGCAATCGACTCCAGACCGGGAACGATCGACGCGTTTCGCACCTCGGCGATGGCAGCCTGATCGGCCACGCCCCGGTACATACCCATCACCATCTCGATGATCGAAGGGTTGATCGAATAGGTGGCGGCCGCTGCGGCTGAATGGTTGACATCACCGAGTGGAGCGAGCCGCCAAGCCACGATCCACCCCGCACCATCAGGAACTCCCAGCCCCTCGTAGCGGGCGATTGCGTCGGCGTCCCACATCAACCAACCAACAAGATCATGACCCGCCCGACCCGCCCGGGCGGTCAGCGCGGTCCAATCCGTTTTCTGTTCTTCAGCCATAATCCGAAGCCTCGCAGATCAGACGGGGCGTTGCTACTTCTCTCAAAGCTCAAACGCCACGACTACCTTTAGGTTTCATGGCAACCAAGAAAAGTGACTCGGTTTCCCCTCCTGCGGCCCCTGATTTTGAGGGCTTGGCGATAACCGCTTCGGGGGTAAACCGCGACGGGCCAACGCTGGTGCCGGTCGACCGCTATATCTCGCCGGAGTGGATGGCCATCGAGCACGACAAGGTGTGGCCCCACGCCTGGCAGGTGGCCTGCTCAGTTGACCATGTGGCGGAACCGGGCGACTTCTTCGAGTATCGGGCCGGCTGGCTCTCGATCATTGTGATCCGAGGCGTCGACGGCACACTGCGGGCGTTCCAAAACGCGTGTCGGCATCGGGGTAACTCCATCTGCCAGGGGAGTGGTTCAGGGCTCGACGAGCTGCGCTGCCCCTACCACCGATGGGCCTGGACCACCGAAGGTCAACTCCGCGAGGTGCCCAACCGCAAGGGCTTCGGCCAGTTCGACAACGATGACTTTGCCCTGATCCCGGCCCAGGTCGATACCTGGGGCCGGATCGTATTTGTGAACCTCGACACCGAAGCGATGCCGCTGGCCGAGTGGCTTGAAGGGGTACCCGACGACCTGTCCTGGTGTCCGGTCGACGACTACCGCTGCGACGCCCTGGTGGTGTCAGCCATGCCGGCCAACTGGAAAGTGGTGGTCGAGGGCTTTAGCGAGACCTACCACGTGCAGGGGATTCACCGGGAAATGCTGGGCCACATCGACGACGTGGACGCGCCACAGAAACTCTGGCACCGCCACGGGGTTTCCTATCAGAACTACGGTGTGCCCTCGCCCCGCCTCGGCCGCAACGTGAAACCGGAAACGGTGTGGGACACCTGGATGAACAACATGGGCCAACGCCTCGGAGTAGAACCCGGCACCCCAATGCCTGACCTGGGTGAAGGTCAAACGGCCCGTGACCTGATCGCGCAGGGCCTCGTAGACCATGCGGCTGAGCGGGGCGTCGACATCTCGATGCACGACACGGTCCGCCTCACCGCCATGTCGCAATACAACTTGTTCCCGAACGCCACCGTGCTGGTGATGCCCGACATGATCTCGGTGCTCGCAGCCCGGCCCGGCCTCACGCCGGACGACTGCCAGTTTGTGATGATGTCCTTCCGACGGGCGGCTCCGGACGCACCCCGTTCGCAGCCGGTTACCGCCGAGATCGACTCCGACACCGACCTCGGCTTTGTGATGAACCAGGACGTGGCCATCATGAAGACCGCCCAACGGGGCCTTCACCAGCCCGGGCTGGCCCACCTGGCCCTCTCCGCCGAAGAGTGTCGGGTCATCAACCTCCACCGGAACCTCGACGAATGGTGCGGTTCGTAGCAGGCCGAAGCGGCTGACTACATCGTGGCCGGGTAGTAGTCGGCCGGCGGCGTCTTGGCCGTCTCCGACATGAAGTCGCCGGCGAAGGGCCACTCTTCCTCAGCACCGGGGGTTGGACCCTGGTTAAACCGGCCCATCTCTCCGCCACCGGCGTTCTCGTTGCCGACCAACGACCAGGCCTGGCGCTTGTAGGTCCAGTTATCGGGTTGGAGCCGATGGGCCTCGTTGAAGTGGCTGATGGCTTCCTCGCGCTCGCCGGCGGTCCACAGGTGGTTGGCCAACTCGAAGTGGGCCGCACCTTCACTCTTGTCGATGCCGCGGTCGGCTGATGCTGCCACCACCTGGTCGGGCGTCATGGCGAATTCGCTGTCGGCGCCCTTGTGGGCCCAGTCCCGAAGTGCGTCGGGGTAGGAGTCGCGGTCCTGGCCGCCACGCAGCCGGGCCGCCATCTCGGGGTCGTCCTTTTCGATGGCCGCGGCCTTGGCTTCGAGGCTCTTATTGCGCTCAACCAGGAAACTCTGCAACCAATCCGGGTAGCCATCACCCGGTGGCCAGCCCGGCTCCGGCGGCCGGACGATCATGCCGGCCTCGTCGATCCAGAACACGTTCGGGATATTCACCACACCGAACAGGGCATCGAGCTGATGCTGGGGATCGAGCAGCGACGGATGGGTCGGCTCAGCTGCCTCAATAAATGGTCGCGAGGCGTCGGGGTCACTCAGCTCCAACGAAACGGTAACGATCTCGACGCCGAGCGGGGCCAGTTCTTCTCGTAGTGCCTGCCAACCTGACAGGTCATAGCGGCACCCTCAGTAGGGGGCCCAGGCGACAACCACCACCTTCTTGCCCCGAAGCGACGACAGGCGAAACTCGTTGCCATCGAGGTCGGGAAGCACCACCTCCGGCGCTTCCGCTGTCACCAATGCCCGGCCGGAAAGCGACTCGGGGCCGATAGCGGTGAGACCAGCGCCGTCGTTTCGCACAACGGCCATGCCCAACCGCTCGGCCGCATCGGTGGCGGAGAAGCCATCGGGAAGCGGCACACAAACCTCCCCCTTACAGGCCCCCTCGGGCTTGATCTCCCACCCGGTACCGGCGGCAAAGTCGTCAGCGGAAATGTCCAGCGTCTCAGTGATCACGCCCTCAGGCTCCCAGATCCCCAACAGTCGGGCAACCGATACCCTTTCGGCCACACGAGTTGGAGGCAAGAGCGATGATTGAGTTCAAGGACTTCGTCCCCGAACCGCGCGAGCGAATCGGGTTGACGGTACGCGTTGAGTACGAGCCGTTCGAGGACGCGGTCGCCCGGGCCAGCGATTGGTGCAGCCAGCCCGGAATCGACATCGTCAACATCGAAACAGTGGTGCTCCCGAGTATCCACGATGGCTACCCAAGAAAGGACGGAGCAAGCCACGGCTCCACCGACCCGTCGCTCGGTGGCGGGTCGTGGCACCAGTTTGTTCGGGTTTGGTACACCACCGAGTAACCAACGCGGTAGCGACCCGACCCCAATCAGTCGAGGTCGGGCCACCAGCGGCTCAGCTCAGGCGCCCTTGAAGTTGAGGATGGTTTCCAGGCGGTGCTCGATCTTCACGAGATCCTTCTGGTTGTCCATCACTTCACCGATGTCCTTGTAGGCGTCGGGGTGTTCATCGAGCAGACCCTGGGCATCGTCGTTCCAGGCGATACCGCTCATCGCCTTCTCCAACGACTTGGTGCTGAGCTTCTTGCGGGCCGCGGTTCGCGACAGCTTGCGACCGGCACCGTGTGACGCCGAACGGTAGGCCGCCGGGTTACCGAGGCCCGACACGATAAACGAACCGGTCGCCATCGAGCCGGGGATGATGCCCCACTTGCCCTCGGAAGCATCGATCGCACCCTTGCGGGTCACCCACATCTCCTTGCCATGGTGGTGTTCACACGACGCGTAGTTGTGGTGGCACTGGATCTTCTTACCCCTGTGGACAAAGCCGGTGTGGTCGGTGGCCTTGGCCATAACCTCACCGATGGCCTTGAGCACGTCGTCCATCATCTGAGCCCGGTTCTCGAGGGCGTAGTCCTGAGCCCAGAGCATGCCTTCGACATAGGCCTTGAACTCGGGAGTGTCCTGCACGAAGTGGGCCAGATCCGGATCCTCAAGCGGCTGCTCCAGCGCCTTCTTGACCATCTTCTTGGCCCGACCGATGTGCTCCTGGGCAAAGATGTTGCCCGGACCACGCGAACCCGAATGCAACACCACCCACACCTGATCGTCTTCGTCCACGGTGAGCTCGATGAAGTGGTTGCCGCCACCAAGGGTGCCGAACTGCGACGCGATCTTGCCCGCATTGAAGCGATCGGACCGAACCTCCGGCGCGGTCCGCACCAGCCGGTCCAGAGTCTTGGACCGGGCGTAGTCGGTTCGCGATCCGGCCTTGCGGTTGCCGGGCTTGGGCTGACCGGCCGGAACCGCCTTGGTGATGGCGGTATGGATCTTGGGCAGATGCTCGTCGACCTGATCGCGGGTGAAGACGGTCTGCTGAGCGACCATGCCGCAACCGATATCGACACCGACTGCAGCCGGAATGATCGAACCCTCGGTAGCCACCACCGAACCGACGGTGGCGCCCATGCCCAGATGGGCGTCGGGCATCAGCGCCAGCGGCTTATGCACAAACGGCAGGTTGGCGGTGCGATGGGCCTGAGCGATGGTCTTTTCGTCGAGGTCGGTGGCCCAGGTACGGACGTTGCCAACGTCGATCGGTGTTTCGTTCTTCATGGTGTATTCCTCGTCGTGTGAGGCGCTGGCTTTAGCGACCCCGCCAACGACGATGCCACAACAGGCGAACTTCAAGGCAACGAATTTCTGATGAGGCGGTCAGCCTCGGGCATCGACGGCGCCACCGTCGACGGCAATATCGGCTCCGTTGATATGCCAGGCCGGTCCGCCGGCCACAAAGGCCACCACCCGAGCGATGTCCTCAGGATCAGCAAAGCGGGCGTTGAGGTTGGGCATGGTGGTATCCAAGGCCCAGCTGGCAACATCATCCCACGGGGTCTCGGGCGCGGCGTCGGGATGCTGGCGTTGGTAGCGCCGGGTCAGCAGCTCGCGAATCTCGGGGGTGGCAATCATGCCCGGGCTCACCAGGTTCGCAGTTACCCCGGAACCCCGTAGGTCGACGGCGAGGGTGCGGACCAACGCATGCATCCCGGCCTTGGCCGCGTAATAGCCGGGGTTGCGGGCTCCCGGCATTCGAGCCCCTACCGTCCCCAAGAAGATGACGCGCCCCCAGCCCCGATCCCTCATCGCCGGGGTGCACAACCCAGCAACCCGCACGCCGGTGAGCACATTGTTGTTCCACTCCGCCGCCCAAATTTCGGAGGAGGGATTGGTCCACGACGAGCCACCGGGAGTACCGAAGTTGTTAATCAATACGTCGACGGTGCCCGCACTTTCGCCCAGGTCCTGGGCGCCGGCGTCGGAAGTAATGTCGGCCACCACCCCCGTTGCTCGGCCACCGGCAGCAACGATGCTCTCTACGACAGCATCGGGCTGGCCGGCCTCGAAACCATGCACCAACACGTGGGCACCCTCAGCAGCCAGCACTCCGGCGATGGCGGAGCCCGTGCCCCGCCAGCTTCCGGTGACCAGTGCAGTTTTGTTGTGGAGGTCGAGATCCATTGTCGGTCCCGCCGACCCGTCTGTGATCCAGCTCTACTTGACGTAGAGGGCTTCGATTTCGTCGGCGAAGGTGGCGAGGATGCCCCGGCGCTTCAACTTCGAAGTGGGGGTGAGCAGCTCGGAGTCGGGCATCCACTCGTCGCCCAGCACCTTTACCTTCTTCACCGACTCGGCGTTGTTGAAATCGGCCATCGCTTCGGTGAGCCCGTCGTTGATTTCGGCGACCACGTCGGGGTTCTCCGCCAGCGCGGTCGGGGCGGCATCGTCGCCCGACACGCCATGCTCGGCGGCCCAGGCGGCCGCGGCGTCGGGATCCAGCACCACCAGGGCGGAGACAAACGGCTTCTGCTCACCGATGGCACAGGCCTGGCCGACCAGCGGAATCATCTTCAAGGCCGCTTCGAGGTTGGCCGGGCTGATGTTTTTGCCGCCGGCGGTAATGATCAGTTCTTTCTTGCGGTCGACGATCTTGAGATAGCCGTCCGCATCGAGTTCGCCGATATCGCCGGTATGCACCCAGCCATCATCGTCGATGGTCTCGGCCGTCTTGTCGGGCAGGCCCAGGTAACCCTCGAACATGTTGCCGCCCCGAGCCAGCACCTCACCGTCTTCGGCGATCTTGATCTCCACGCCACTCGCGGCGGTGCCGACATAACCCGGCTTGGCCGCAGCCGCCCACGACAACACCGCGGTGGTTTCCGACATGCCGTAACCCTCGGTGAGGGGTACGCCGATGGCGCGGAACCATTCGAGAATCTCGGCCGGGATCGGTGCCGCACCGGAAATACCGATCTCGACCTCATCGAGGCCGATCAGACCCCGGACGGCCTTAAAGCCGACCTCGTCGAGGAAGTTCCAGGTGGCTATCTCTTCGTCGGTGGCGGTGCCCGCGGTCATCTTCTCCATGATCGGAATGGCGGCGGCGACCCCGTCATTAAACTGGGCTTCTTTCTCCGGGTCGGCCGACAACGCGGCGTTCACCCCGGCGTACATCTTTTCCCACACTCGGGGAACGCCGATAAACACGTTCGGCTTCGACTCGCCGACCATGCCCGGCATCATCGCCGTCTCCGGACAGCAGTAGACCCGGGTGGCCATGTCAACCATGTAGTAGTGGCCCAGCAGCCGCTCCATCACGTGAGCCATGGGCAGATACGAGACGTGACGCTTGCCGGCGAAGTCGGCAATGTCGGTCTGGGTGCGCATCGAGTGGCCAACCGATTCGAGGGTCCACGCCACGTTGGAGTGGCTGAGCATCACGCCCTTGGGCGGGCCGGTGGTGCCGGAGGTGTAGATGATGGTGGCGATGTCTTCGAGCTTTGCCGTCTCGGCCTCGGCGGCCAGGTCGGCCGGTTCGAAGGCCAGCAGGTCGGAATAGCGCACCAGATCGTCACGGGTTGCATCACTGGTTTCGATGATGGCGATGTGTTTGATCGAGGGGATCTTGTCGCGAACGGCGTCGAAGCGTTCGAGAAACCCACCATCTTCGAGAATGGCCACCGAAGCACCGCAGTCGTTGATCAGATACTGGACCTGATCGGGCGCCGACGAGTTGTAGATCGACACCGGCGTGGCGCCACAGAACAGGATGGCCAGGTCGAGGGCGTGGAACTCCTGGCGGTTCCGCATCATCATCACGACCTTGTCGCCAGGGCTCACCCCGAGATCCTTCAACCCGGCGGTCAACCGAGCGGTATGGTCGGCCACTTCGTTGAGGGTCATCGACTCCCAACCGCCTTCGGCGTTCTTCCAGTTGAGGACTTCGACCCCTCCATTGCGTTCGACGTTGGCCAAGAAACGCTTGGGAAGGTTCTGGCCGACGATGCGGGAATGGAGTTCTTCGCTGGTGACGGTGCTGCTCATCTAGCTATTGTCGGCCAAGATTCGGCGAATGCCACATTTTCGACCGAGAACCGCTCAATCCTGTGAGAGCGACCGACCACGGAGCGTGTCGGAAGGTGAGGTTGCGTCGTGGCAAGCGGACAGGGTGACGGTGGCGCGGGTGCCCTTGCCCACGCAGCTATCGAGATCGAGCGAGCCGCACATGGCCTCGGTGAGCCGCCGGGCCAGCACCAGGCCAAGACCGGCACCGCCCTCACGACCGGCATCGGCGCCGAGTCGATCGAAGGGCACAAACAACCGGTTCAGCAGGTCCCGGGGAATTCCGGGCCCCTCATCCACGACATGGATTTCCACTGTTTGGCCCCGAGCCTCGGTGCTTACGTGCACGGAGGTGTCGGAGGGGGAGAAGCGCAGTGCGTTCGAGACCAGGTTGAGCACCACCTGCCGCAGCCGTCGACGATCGGCTTGAACGAAAAGCGCCGGCCCGCTGCACTGCAGAGTGATGCGGCGTTGGGTGGCGAGAGGCTGCATCAGGTCTGTTGCCACCAAAATCGCTTGGCGGACATTGACCGGCTCGAGTTGGATCGGCATGGCTCCGGCCTCGACGCGGGCCAGATCGAGGACATCGTCGACGATCGACAAAATGTGGTCGGCGGCACCGGCGATGCCATCCAACGCCTTTTGGCGCTGGTCCGGTGACAGCTGAAGGGTTTTGAGGTTTTCGGCGAACCCGGTGATCGATTGGAGCGGTGTCCGAAGCTCGTGACTGAGAGAGGTCACGAACTGCGACTTGGCATGGTTGGCCCGCTCAGCCGACTGGCGAGCCAGGTCGGCTTGATGGTGGGCCTCGCGCTGGCGGGCGGCCCGGTCGTGATCCACGGCGATCGAAGCCAGGTGGCTAAAGCGGCGAACCAACTCCTGTTCCCGTTGATCGGGCTTGTGGGTCGTGCGGTCATAGACCGCGAAGGTGCCTACGATGCTGGATCGTGACCGGATCGGGCTCGACCAGCAGGCGCCGATCTCATGGGCCTGAGCCAAGCCGCGAAAGTCTTGCCACCGGGGATCTGTGGTGACGTCGCTGGCAATCACCGGTTTTTCGAAGTGGACCGCAGTGCCGCAGGAGCCGGCGAGCGGCCCTGGCGCCAGACCATCGATGGCCTTGGAGTACTCCACCGGGAGACTCGGTGCCGAGCCGTGACGAAGCACGCCGTCTTCATCCAGAAGAAGCACTGAGCACCGACTGCCCGGTATCAACTCCTCCAGAGCGATCACGATGCTGTCGAGCACCTGGGACAACGGCGCGTCGGACGCGAGCTGTTCCATCACCGCGGTCTGGCGGTCGAGCACGGCCGTCACCTCGCCGCCGGTCAGCACCGTCACCCTTCCCACCGGTAGCCGACGGCCCGCAAGGTGCGTAGGCGCTTCGGCCTCTTCGGGTCGACTTCGATCTTCTGGCGGAGCCGGTAGACATGCTCGGTGACTGTCGCCGGAGTCTGCCAGCCGGCCTGGCTGGCCCAGACCGCACTCAGTAACTCCTCGCGAGTGCAGGCCCGGCGGGGATGGTCGACAAAGTAGGCCAGGAGATCAAACTCCTTGGCGGCCAGTTCGATCGGCGCACCGTCGACCCAGACATCGCGAGCCTGGTGGTCAAGCTCAACCCCGGAACCCCGTACCGAAAACGGGTCGTGATCTGTCGTGGAGTATTCGTGAGTGCGCCGCAGCAGGGATCGGGCTCGAGCAGCGAGTTCGCCCGGGGAGAAGGGCTTCACCAAATAGTCATCGGCACCCAGGTCGAGACCGACAATCCGGTCGGTCTCGCCGTCACGGCCCGACAACACGATGATCGGGAGGCGGGCAACACGTTGGGCGGCCTCGGTCTGGCGAAGCCTCCTCAGAATGTCGAGGCCACCAACCCCGGGGAGCGACAAGTCAAGCACCACGAGCGCCGGTCGATTCCCTTCCAACGACTGGATCGCCTCCAGCCCATCGCCCACAGCATCGACAGCAAAGCCATCGGCCTCAAGCGCCCAGGTGACGCTGGTCCGCACCCCTTCGTCGTCATCGACGACCAGCACCCGTCGCGATTCCCCCATACGCCGAATCTAGTATCCCGTGCCATCCCGCTCCCGTTCGTTGAGATGAAGTTGAGAAAGCGTTGTTCCAGGTCCGAGGGCGATTTCCTACTGTCGGCAACAACCACACCAACGCACAAACCTGGGGGAACCACAATGGCCGACATGAAGCTGGCGCTTTACCTGCCAAACTTTCGCGATCACGTGACCATCAAGGAGCTTGAGGATCTGACCAACCTCGCGGAGGAACTCGATTTCGACTCGATATGGACGCTGGACCGCATTGTGGTCCCCGAAGCGTCGGATCGCGAAGAACTTCAGCAGTCGTTCGGCATGATGGAGCAGTTCCCGAAGCAACTCCCCGTTTCAGCCCGGGGCCACTGGTTCCAGGGCTGGCCCCTCATCCCGTGGCTCGCCGCCAAAACGTCGAAGTGCCGTATCGGCATGAGCATCACCGACACTCCGTACCGGGCTCCGGGAGTGTTTGCTGCCGAGATCGCCACCGTCGACCACCTGTCGAACGGGCGGGTCAACGTCGGCGTCGGCGCAGGCTGGATGCCAGAAGAGTTCGCCGCCGCCAGCGCCACCCACATCTATCCCAAACGTCACAAGCACGTGCGGGAAACGATCGAGATCTGCCAGGGAATCTGGACCAACGAAGTCTTTGAGTACCACGGGGAGTTTGCCGACTTCGAGCCGTGCGGATTTGGCGCCAAACCCCTCCAGGATCCGCATCCGCCGATCTTCATGAGCGGCCTGGTCAACCCGGCCATCTCGGCCAAAAGGGTGGCCAAGTACAACTTGTCGGGTTGGATCGGCATCCAGGACACCCCCGAGGAGCTCACTGAATGGGTCACGGCCATCGGCGATGAACTCGACAAAATTGACGGATCCCACACCGTCGACGATCTCGAAATCTCGAGCATGTGCTGGTTTGTCATCACCGATGAGCCAACCGATCAGGCCAGGAACGGCAAGCTGACCAACCTGCTCGCCGGCACCGCTGACCAGATCACCCAGAACCTGATCGAACTGAAAGCGGCAGGCATGACCATGCCGCTGATCTGGCCCCCGTTTGCTGACGTGCCAGTGTCGAAGACCCTGGAAGATCTGCAGCAGCTCAACGAAGAGATCATGCCGAAGGTGAACGCGGCTTAGCCGGTGCCAAAAATGGATGAGGCTGGGGCTCGGGAGCTGATCTCAGCCCACAGCCACGGCGTACTTGGCACCCTTCATGACGCTCGGGGGGTCGACATGACCCCTATCGTCTACGCCACCGAGGACGGGTTTCTGGGCTCACCAGTGGACTTGGTCAAACTCAAATCGTCGTTGCGGCTCCAGCGCGAGAAGAACCTGGAAGCGGACGCTCGGGCCAACCTGCTCATTGAGCGCTGGGACCGCGACGACTGGTCCAAACTCTGGTGGGTGCGAGCCGAACTGCGATGGGTTGGCGAAGACGGCGGAGGCCGTGCTGAGACACTGGCCGACCGACTCGCTAGCGCCTACGTGCAATATCGCGACAAACCCTTTGCCGCCGTGCTGGTGTTTGAGATCACCAGCGCAACCGGATGGAGCGCAACATGAACCTGGCCAACTGGGTGGCACGCCATGGACGTCGCCGACCACAGGAACCGGCGCTGGCGGCCGGCTCACGGGTTCACGCCACGTGGGCCGAGTTCGCTCAGCGGGCTGCGGGCGGGGCCACATCGCTCACGGTAGATCTGGCGCTCGGGCGCGGAGACCGGGTGGCCATCGTCATGAACAACCGGCCCGAGTATCTTGAGGCACTCTTTGCCATCTGGCATGCCGGGCTGGTGGCGGTGCCGGTCAACGCCCGCCTTCACCGTCATGAGGTTCAGTACATCCTCGAACACAGCGGGGCGGCCGCGGTGGTTACCGACGCCGACCACCTCCACGACATCAATGCGCTCGTCGACACCGTGGCAACACTGACCTCGGTGGTCGTCGCGCCCAGCGCTCGCTGGAGCGAACTCACTGAGGCTGCCCCCTCACCGGTGGTGGAGCGTAGGGCGGAGGACCCGGCTTGGCTGTTCTACACCAGCGGCACCACCGGGCGACCGAAGGGGGCAACCCTCACCAACCGCAACCTGATGATGATGGCCCTGAGCTACTTCGCCGACATCGACCCGATCGCGCCCAGCGACAGCGTTCTGCACGCGGCTCCGCTTTCGCACGGGTCGGGAATGTACGGGTTGCCGCACATCGCCCAAGGTTCGGTCAGCGTGACACCTGAGTCAGGCGGAGTCGACGGTGCCGAGATCGCCGAGCTGATTCAACGCTGGCCTGGTCTATCGTTTTTCGCCGCCCCCACCATGGTGAAACGTCTCGCCGAACACGAAGCCCTGGTGAACGGAGACCTGTCGAATCTGAAGACCATCATCTACGGCGGTGCGCCGATGTATCTGGCCGACCTGGAGGTGGCGCTTGAAGTGTTCGGTCCCCGGCTGGCCCAGATCTACGGGCAGGGTGAGAGTCCGATGACGATCACCGCGCTGCCCAAAGCCGATCACGCCGATCGGGACCATCCGTCGTGGCAGGCGCGAATGGCGAGTGTCGGGTTCGTCCGGACCGATGTGGAGATCGCCATCGTCGACGAGTCGGGCCAGCCACTACCGGTCGGCGAGGTGGGCGAAGTGACGGTCCGGGGCGACGTGGTGATGCCGGGCTACTGGAACCAGCCCGAGGAGACGGCGGCGGCGCTCAAGGACGGTTGGCTTTACACCGGCGATGTCGGCAGCCTCGATCAAGACGGCTACCTCACCCTGAGAGACCGGACCAAGGACCTCATCATCAGCGGCGGGATGAACGTCTACCCCCGCGAGGTCGAGGAGGCGTTGCTGGGCCACTCGGGCGTTCACGAGGTGTCGGTGGTTGGTCGGCCCGACCCCGAATGGGGCGAAGCCGTCGTGGCCTTCGTGGTTGCCGCCGGAGATCCTCCGGCGGTTGGGGAACTCGATGCGCTTTGCCTTGAATCCATTGCCCGATACAAGCGCCCCAAGGACTACCGCTTCGTCGATGCCCTACCCACCAACAACTACGGCAAGATCGTCAAGCGGGAGCTGCGGGATCAACTTCGAGCTGAAGCTGACCCCGCGACCGTCCGCACGAACTGACCTCTACCGGCAGGTCAGACCGCCGTCGATGACCAGCTCCGACCCGGTCACCCAGGTCGACTCATCGGAGGCCAAGTAGAGAACCCCCCACGCGATGTCCATCGGTACACCTGGCCGTCCCAGCGGGTGAGCTTCGCCCAGCGCATCGAAGAAGGCGTCCCGGTCGCCGGTGTTGTCCCCGAGGTGTTGCACCATTGGAGTCCAGGTGTAGCTGGGGTGAACGGAGTTGACCCGGATGT
Organism: uncultured Acidimicrobiales bacterium; assembly: GCA_937925845.1. GTDB lineage: Bacteria > Actinomycetota > Acidimicrobiia > Acidimicrobiales > CALAML01 > CALAML01. Next base: position 21,546 of record CALAML010000068.1, read on the forward strand.
TGTAGCCCTCCTGGGCCACATGCAGGGCAGCCGACTTCGTAAACAGCCGCACCGCACCCTTTGACGCGTTGTACGCGGCCAGGTTGTCAATACCGATCAGGCCCGCCACCGAAGAAATGTTCACGATCGATCCACCCTTGGGATCCTGGGCCTTCATAGCCTTGATGCCGGCCCGGGTGCCGAGGAATACCGCTTCACTGTTGACGGCGTTGACATGGCGCCATTCAGCAAGGCTGGTGTCCTCCACAGTGGCGTCGAGCACAACGCCGGCGTTGTTCACCACAACATCCAATCGGCCGTATCGGTTGACGATGTCGGAGACGATTTCATCCCACGGCCCTTCCTGGGTGACGTCTTGGTGGAGGTACTCGGCATTGCCGCCTTCGTTGTTGATCTCCTCTGCAACCGTCTTGCCCAGATCATCGAGCATGTCGGTCAATACGACGGTGGCCCCCTCCTTGGCCATGGTGCGACCGGTAGCCTCACCGAGGCCCCTCGCTCCACCGGTGATCAACGCAATCTTTCCGTCTACTCTTCCCACAACAGTCCCCCTGATGTTTGTTCGGTCGTGCCTCTTGGGCGATGTTGGCGACCATATGAGCTGAATAGTCTTGACGACAGGGCCCGATGCATCATTGCGACAGTGCATTCGCGTCACTCCACTGAGGGCTGGGCTCGCTACTGTCCGAGTCGCTGATCGAACGCTCCGGGGGGCTACACCGGTGAACATTCTGATCGTCGACGATCACGAGGCAACCGTCGCCTTTATGCGCTTGGCGTTTGTAGGCGCCGGACACACTGTGGCCACGGCCACGAATGTCGACTCAGCCCTGAACCATGCCAATCAACAGCCGCCGGATGTGGTGCTCACCGACCTCACCTTCGGCACCGAGGGCGGAGGACTGGAGTTGGCCCGAACGCTGCGTCACACCACCTCGACACAGGGAGTCGGCATCTTGGCAGTCAGTGGTGCCGACACTCCAGCGGTACTGCAGGCCACCGTCGAAAGCGGATTCGATGGGTTTGTGTCGAAGCCGGTCGACCTGGCATCACTTCTGGACCAGGTTGAACGCCTGGCCGACGTGGTAGCGGCTCGTCGCTCGAACGAGTAGCGAATCGATGGCGCTTATGGCCTCAACGATGTCCACCGGTTTGGTAAGCAACCGGTCGTAGCGGGGAACGGCGGTGCTGGGGGTGTCGGTGGCTGCGGTCAACACCACCACGGGTAGCTTCGGCGAGGTGGTTCGAAGGTCACAAAGCAGGTCCCAACCCGACCGGTCGGGCAAGCCGATATCGAGCAGGACCAGATCAATGTCGCCGGCCCGAAGTTGGGCGGCGCCGTCGGTGGCGCTACCAGCGGTGCGAAGTTCGATCAGGGGTCGCGACTGGAGCGCGGCTCGCATCATCTGAACCGAAGCCTCGTCGTCCTCTATGTAGAGGACCACGCCGGTGGCAACCTTCTCCCTGGCTAACGCCCCGGCCGGCGCAGAAGGTGAGTGGGTGTTCTTCCGGTCGGCAACAAAACTTATGGTCTCGATGGGGCTCGCCGGGGGGAACTCAACCCAAAAGCTGCTGCCGTGCCCAACGTCGCTTTCGACGCCGATCGTGCCGTCCATCTCAGCCATGAGCCGAGCGGTAAGGGCCAAGCCGAGCCCGGTTCCCTCGGCCCGACCATCGAACTCGGACTCCAGCCGGTGAAACGGCTGAAACAGCTGGTCGATCGACTCGGCGGCAATGCCGGGACCGGTGTCGTTGACGGCGATACGGATGTTGCCGCTGGCCAGTTCATTCACTACCACCTCAACCCGTCCGTTGACCGGTGTGTACTTGACCGCGTTCCCCAGCAGGTTGATCAGCACCTGTCGGAGACACCGACGGTCGGCGCGAACGTGGAGTTGATCGGCGCGATGTCGATTCTCTACAAGAGAGATGTTCCGAGACATCGCCAGCGGGCTCACCAGGTCAACCGCGGTTCTGATGACCTCAGCGGTATGCACCCGCTCGGCCTTGACCGCCAACTGGCCGGCTTCGATCCGGGACAGATCAAGAAGCTGGTCGATCAGGTCCCGAAGGTGTTCTCCGGCTCGCACCATCTGGTCGATGCTGTCAGCCCGCTGGGCGGCATCCAGGCTCAGATCCGAAAGTTGCAACACTTGGGCGAACCCCAGGATGGCGTTTAGCGGTGTGCGAAGTTCATGGCTCACCAACGCCAGGAAATCACTCTTCGCCCGGTTCGAGGCCTCCGCTGCCTGGCGAGCCCGCTGCTCAGCCGAGTGTCGCCGGGCCGCGGTCACGTCTCGCACCTCCACATAGAGACTCTGTTCGCCCTCGGTGGCGATGATCGAGGTGGTCAACGAGACCCACACCGGATCGGTTCCGGGCGTGATGGCCAGAGGCACTTCAAGAACGGGCTGGTCGGCGGCTTCCGCACCCGACCCGGTAGCGAGGGACTCCCATGCGGCGCGGATGCGCCGTCGTGAGCCCGGGTCAAAGAGGCTAAGGAGATTCGAAGCCAGCAGGACCGATTCGGGCTGGCCCACCAGCTTCGACAGCGACGGATTGACCTTGAGCACGCGACCGTCGAGTTGGATGAGCGCCAGCCCGGCTCCGGCTCCCTCAAAGGCGTTCCGAAACCGTGATTCACTCTCCGCCAGGGCACCAAAGAGCCGATGATGGTCGATGGCGACGGCGGCCAAGTAGGTAAACCGCTGCACGAGCCGGATGGCATCTGGGTCCGGCCGCCACACCGACCGTCCGGAACCACATGCAGCATGTGTTGAACAAGCTTGGTGCCCATTCCAAGCTTGAGGCCGCGGCGATCGCGGCGCGGATCGGCCTACTCCGCCGGTAGGTGTTCAGGAAGCCGACGGCTGAGGCCGCATCCGATAAAGCAGGGCGGTGCCGATGAGGCCGGCGGCAAAGGCCGTCCACTGGGCCGCGGTGTGCCCCCACGTGTCGATGATTCTTCCGACGATCGGCGGACCGAGGAGGCCACCGACACCGGCCGAGGTATAGAGCGCGCCGAGCACCCCACCCATACCGACGGTGCCGAACAGCTGGGCGACCACCGCAGGTGACAACGCGATGAAACCGCCGTAGGCCACGCCGAGCACCACGGTAAAGAGAATCAGAAGGGGATAGCTGCGATCGGCCACGATCCAAATCGGAAAGCTGAAAGCCAGCCCAAGGAACGAGAACCGGTACATGGCCAGGATCCCGACCCGGGCGGCCACCACCCCAAAACCGAGCCGGCCAACGATTGACGACATCCCGATGATGCCAAGCAGCACCGCAGCCGAACCCGACGTGTTGGTGGTGTCGACATAGTCGGCCATAAACACAAACGGGGTGAACAAAGCCACGGCGATAAAGAGCGAAGACAGGTACAGGAGACGAAAATCCCAACGGCCCTGGATCGCGTCGCGGATTGGAATCGGTGGTTCCGACGAGCCCGGAGGCTTGTGGGCACCGATCGCAGCGACCGCCAGCAGCACCCCGGAGAGCACAGCAAAGAGTCGGTAGGCGTCACGCCAACCGTTGGCATCGATCACCCGCTCGATGATCGGCACCAGCACCAGGGTTCCGGTGCCGATCCCGGCGACGGCCAAACCCAGCGCCAGGGTGCGCCGCTCCACGAACCAGCCGCCGACCGCGGCCACCATCGGCACGTAACAACAGGCCACGCCGAGCCCTACGCCGAGACCGTAGGTGAGATAGCCAAGCTGAATCGATGAAACCTCGGCGGTCAGAAGCAGCCCGATCACCATCGCCACCGCACCAAAGATCATCACCGGGCGAGGCCCGATGCGATCAGCGATGCGACCGCTAAAGATGCCGATGGCGAAATAGGCGAAGGTGGTGATCGAGAAAAACAGAGCGGTAGCGGAACGGTCGGAGCCAAACTCGTCAGCCATCGGGCCAAAGAACTCACCGAAGCTGTAGGCCACGCCAAAAACGGTGAACATAGCCAGAAACGCCGAGCCCACCACCACCCACCCTCGGGTCGTGTCGAGGGAATCGGTTGAGCCGACCGTCGCAGCTCCGAAGGCCCCCGCCCCCACGTCTTCCCCCGTTGTGGTCACCGCCGAAAGCTAATCGACAGATCGCGGCGGTGCCGTCTCGTTGCGGTGACGGTTGCAACAGGAGGGCTTCGGGGTGGACGATCCGGCTAACGTGCGGGTTCGACGACATCGACCCGACGACCATAGCGAGGCCAGTAGAAGATGAAGATCAGCACCACCATCGGATTCAACGGCAACGCCGAGAGTTTCGTTCGGCGGGCTCAGGATCTCGAGTCGGCCGGGGTCGACCGGCTGATCATGGCTGAAATCTACGGCTATGACATCGTGGCCCCGCTTTCGTTTCTGGCTGCCAACACTGAGCGGGTGGAGCTGATGACCGGTATCGCCAACGTGTTCTCCCGGACCCCGGCGCTGCTAGCCCAAACGGCGATGACTATCGACGCTCTCTCCGGTGGCCGGTTCGTGCTGGGCCTCGGAACCTCGGGGGCCCAAGTGATCGAAGGTTGGCACGGGGTTCCCTTCTCCAAGCCGCTGGGCCGCACCCGCGACACCGTGGAGATCTGTCGCAAGGTCTGGAGCGGCGACCGGGTTACCCATGAAGGGCGAGCGGTCAACCTGCCACTTCCAGAGGAGGAGGGCACCGGCCTCGGCAAGCCGCTGAAGCTGATGGACAAGCCGCTGCGCACCGACATCCCGATTGTGGTGGCATCGATCGGGCCAAAGAACGTGGAGCTCACCGCCGAGATGGCCGACGGCTGGCAGCCGATCCACTTTGTGCCCGACCGCTTCGATCGGGTGTGGGGTGATGCTCTGGCTGCGGGTCGGGCCAAGCGTTCGGCCGACCTTGGCGAACTCGAAATCATCGCTGGCGGTCCGGTGGCCCTCGGAGCCAAAGAAGACCCGTTTGTGCAGGAAGCGCTCAACGGCCAGCGGGGCCTGATCTCGTTCTATGTGGGCGGCATGGGGGCCAAGAACAAGAACTACTACAACGATCTGTTTAAGCGGTATGGCTGGGTCGACGAAGCCGAAGAGATTCAGGACCTGTTCCTGTCGGGCAAGCGGGGCGAAGCAGTTGCTGCCGTCCCCCAGGAGTACCTCGACGAATCAACGCTGTGCGGCGACGAAGGGTTTGTGAGGGAACGACTCGACGTGTTCCGAAGCGTGGGCGTCACCCACCTCACCATCACCCCCTACGGCGAAGAGCCGCTCAAGGTCATAGAAAAGGTCAAAGCCTGGGCCGAGTAGCGGTCATCGCTCTAGCGCCCGAGGAAGTTTGGCGCTCGCTTTTCTTTGAAGGCTCGCGGACCTTCCCGGGCGTCTTCGCTGCCCATCACCACCCGTGACTGGGCGTTCTCGATAGCGAAAGCCTCGGGCCAGGCTTCGGTGTGGCTTTCAAGCACCGTACGTTTGATGGCGGTCATGGCCAGCGGGGCGTTGGCGGCGATTCGAGCCGCCAGCTCCTCGGCCCGTTCCAAGAGAGCATCGGCGGCCACCACCTCGGAGATCAGACCGATGCGCAATGCCTCCTCCGCAGTGATCGGTTCGGCGGTCAGCATGATCTTCATGGCGTTGGCGTAGGAGATCTGGCGGGCCAGGCGCACCATCGACCCGCCACCCGGCACCACCCCAGCCTTGGGTTCGGGCAGGCCAAACACCGCATGGGGCACGGCAATCCTCACGTCGGTGTTCAGCAGCATCTCAAAACCGCCACCCAGAGCCCGGCCGTTCACCGCGGCCACGACCGGCTTAAAGAAGTCGGCCGAGTCGCCCCGAAACAGCACCTTGTTGGAGATGGCGGGATCGCCAACCAACTCCCGTTCTTCGTCGGTCTCGGGCTGCTTGGCGCCGGTCCACAACGGGATGACCGAACCGAGGTCACCCCCGCAGCAGAAGTCCTCGTCGCCGGTGGCGGTGAATACGGCAACCCGTATGTCGTCGTCGCTGCGGACCGCGCTCCACGCGTCTCTCAGGCCCACAAACACTGCGGCGTTCATGGTGTTCTTGGCTTCGGGGCGGTTCAGGGTGATCCACGCCACCTGATCGCGCTTTTCAAAGAGGACTGCGGCCATGTCCGAACCGTAGCGGCTGGGCCACACCCTCCGAAGGCTGGAGCTGTCGGAGATAGGGTGAGCCGATGACGCCAAAGCTGATCGGCCTGCCGTTCGACGGAGCCTCATCATTTTTGCGAGGACCGGCCAAAGCGCCCGGAGAAGTGCGGCGGGTACTCCACGCGGGCTCGGCCAACTACTTCACCGAACTCGGAACCGAGGTGCGCCCCGCAGCCGATGGATCCGATGGTTGGATCGATCTCGGCGACGTTGAGCTGGACGACAACGCCCAGATCGCTCATCCCCAGATTGTGGGCGCCATCACCGAAGCGGTGGCCGACGGTTCGCCGATCGTTTCGATCGGTGGAGACCACTTTGTGACTTGGCCCATCGTCGAAGCCCTCGCGTCGACTCACCCCGACCTCACCATCGTGCATATCGACGCCCACCCCGACATCTACGACGAACTTGACGGCGACCGTTTCAGCCACGCCTGCCCCTTCGCCCGCATCATGGAGGCCGGCTTGGCCAAGCGGCTCGTCCAATACGGAATCCGGACCGCCACCAACCATCAACGCGAACAGGTGGAACGGTTCGGGGTGGAGATGCACGAGATTCGGACCTGGGATGGATCGATGGCCTCACTCGACGGGCCGGTCTATCTCACCATCGATGTCGACGGCCTCGACCCGGCCTTTGCCCCCGGAGTCAGCCACCACGAACCGGGTGGACTCACGATGCGCCAGGTGCTCGACATCGTTCACCACATCGCTGGAGAGGATGTTCAGGTTGTCGGCGCCGACATCGTGGAGATCAACCCCGACCGCGACCAGCACGACATGACCGCCATGGTCGGCGCCAAGCTGGTCCGCGAATGCCTCGGCCTCATGATGGCGGGCTAGCTGAGCCAGCGACGGGCGCTGATGCACCTGCAACGGGTGTCTGACACCCGTTGCAGGTTTTTGGTGGCACCGGCTAACTGGGTGCTGTGGCCCGAAGGGTAAAGAGCATCGAGTCGGCGGTGGCGGGGGAGTCGTTGAGGTCGAGGGTGGTGATGTCGGTGAAGCCGGCTGCTGCGGCCAGGTCGACGACCGTTTCGGGTGCGAGCCAGTGGATCTCCCATGGCCGTTCGACCGACTCAACCACTTCACCTTGGCGCAGTCGCTCATAACGAAGCACGCTGGTTTGGTTGCAGGCGGCAGCGTCGTAGTCGACCGAAACGGTCGTTAGCCGCAGCTCTCCGCCGTCGGGTTCTGGAGACGCCGCCGAGCGGGGCGGGGGAGGAGTTTCGCCCGGTGGAGCGGGGATCCAAAACGGAATCATCACCGGCGCGCCGGGTTGGCAGTGGCTCATCACTGACGACAGGCATTGGCCGACGGTCGCGTCGTCGGGCAGCAGGGTGATCGACGGTCCGGCGATAAAGATCGAACCAAACAGGCGACCAAGATCAAAGTTGGCCATGTCGCCGAGGTGGAGTGTTACGTCCAGTCCCTCGGCCTTCGCCCGGGCCCGACACCGCTCCAACATGTCTGCCGAACTGTCGAGACCCTCCACCTCCAGACCATCAGCGATCAGATCCAGCATCGGGGTGCCGTCACCACAGGCCAGTTCAAGCGCCGTGCCGCCGGCGGCCCGAACGAACTCAGCGTAGGGGGCGGGGTCGGATGGCATCGACACCAGCGCCGAGTAAGCCTCGGCTACCAACCCTGTGTAGAACTTGGTCGGATCATCAGACATTGGCTCTTCAGACATTGGCTCATCAGACATTGGCTCTTCAGACATTGGCTCTTCAGACACTGACGGCTTCCCTTCCGTTGGCAACG
>CALAML010000069.1 GCA_937925845.1 uncultured Acidimicrobiales bacterium
GCTCTGGACTCCCTCAGAAAGCGGGATGGATGGCTCCCATCCCAGGTTGCGGAGTCGGGTGATATCGAGAACTTTGCGGGGCATGCCATCGGGCCGCGAGCTGTCGAATTTGAGCTCGGCCTCGGGGTAGACGACCTTGGCGATGGTCTCGGCCAGCTCCCGAATGGTGACGTCGACGCCGGTGCCGACGTTGACGTGGTCCGACCCGGAGTAGGAGTTCATGAGGAAGACACACGCCGAGGCCAGGTCGTCGACGTGGAGGAACTCGCGACGAGGCGTGCCAGACCCCCAGATCTCGACGGTGGCCTGTCCGGTGTTTTTGGCCTCGTGGAACTTGCGGATCAACGCCGGGATGACGTGGCTGGCTTCGAGGTCGAAGTTGTCGCCGGGTCCATAGAGGTTGGTCGGCATGGCCGAGATGAAGTTGCAGCCGTACTGACGGCGGTAGGCCTCACACATCCGCATGCCGGAAATCTTGGCGAGGGCGTAGGCCTCGTTGGTCGGTTCCAGCTCGCCGGTGAGCAGTTGGTCCTCGGTGATCGGCTGGCTCGCCATGCGGGGGTAGATGCAGCTGCTGCCGAGGTAGAGGAGCTTGTCGACCTCCACCTGACGGCTGGCCTCGATCACGGTGGCGTGGATCATGATGTTGTCGTAGAGGAACTCGGCCGGGCGGGTGCTGTTGGCCATGATGCCGCCGACCGTCCCGGCAACCAGATACACCTGCGCCGGCCGAACGTCGTTGAACCAGCTGTTGACCTGGGCCTGGTTGCGAAGATCGAGTTCGTCCCGCGTGGCCACGACAACGTCGTCATGACCGAGATCACGGAGCTTTCGAACGATGGCCGAACCCACCAGACCGCGGTGGCCGGCAACAAAGATTGGGCCTGTTCGCGGCGACTCCGCATCAGGCGCTGGCCGATGCTGATCGTCTGGGGCGTTCGAGGGCTGGTTTTGACTCACAGGGGATCCGCCTTAGGGGAAACAACGCTGAAGCATCAGAAAGCAAGAGGTCCAGGTTTGCAGTACTGAAAGTTACCAGTGCAAGCCAAAAATGTTCAAAAGGACCGTTAGGGGATGCATGGGGTCAGGATTAAGAAGAGAGCAGGACTTCCCTCGCCCGATGAAACACCGTTCGTGAGGATCGCCAGCGGGCGGGCTTCGACATCGCTGTGTTGCCGGTGCCGCGACGGTCGGGCCTGAGCCGTTGAGCGGTGGAAATCGTTCATGATCCCTACCTTCGGCCCGTTAGGATCGGCGGCATGAAGCTCTGCAAGGCGCCGACGCCAAAGGTAGGTCGGACATGACGGATCAGTCGGTTGAGATCGCCGAGATCACCACCGAGGTGGATCGGCTTGCGGCCGAGGCCATCGCCGCCGCCGAGGGGGCCGCCTCGCTGGCCGAGCTCAAGGAGATCCGTGGTCAGCACCTCGGCAAGAAGTCACCGATGGGTGGCTTCAAGGCGAAGCTTGGTTCGCTTGATCCCGAGGATCGCAAGGTGGCGGGCCAAGCGCTGAACGAGGCGAACCGTGCGGTGGGTGATGCCTTTTCGACCGCCGAGTCGGCCCTCGGCGATGCTGCTCGCCGCCGCCAGCTCGAGACCGAGCGACTCGATCTCACCGAGATTCGGCGAGAGGCTCAGCGGGGCCATCTCCACCTGGTCACTCAGGCCCGCTACCGCCTCGAAGATGTGTTTATCGCCATGGGCTATCAGGTGGCGGAGGGGCCGGAGGTGGAGACCGCCTGGTACAACTTCGAAGCCCTGAACATCCCCGATTGGCATCCGGCCCGCGGCGAGTTCGACACCATCTTTGTGAACCTCGGTGAACCGGAAGAGGTGATGCTGCGGTCCCATACTTCGCCGGTGCAAATTCGCACCATGGAGAACCAGGAGCCGCCGATCTACATCGTTGCTCCGGGCCGCACCTTCCGCACCGACACCGCGGATGCCACCCACCTGCCAGCCTTCAACCAGATCGAGGGTTTGGTCGTCGATCGTGGCATCACCATGGCCGATCTGGCCGGCACCATCGACGCCTTTATCAAGGCCTTCTTCGGCGCCGAGGTGAACACTCGACTTCGGCCGTCCTATTTCCCTTTCACCGAGCCGTCGGCCGAGTTCGACATTTCGATGCCCGATGGCAGCTGGTTGGAGCTGGGGGGCTGCGGCATGGTGAACCCTCAGGTGCTGGCCAACTGCGGCATCGACCCGGAGGAGTGGCAGGGCTTTGCCTTCGGCTTCGGCATCGACCGCCTGGCCGTGATGCGCTACGGCCTGGACGACATCCGCGAACTCGTCAACAACGACGTCCGCTTCCTCCGCCAGTTCTAACCAACGCGCTGCCCACACATTTTGTAGTTGCTGTAATTGTTGTAGAGAGAGACCCCGACCATGCACGTACTGCTTTCCTGGCTCCGCGAGTTCGCTCCCGATGTGGCCGATTTTGATCCGGCGGCACCGCCGAGTGCGGCCGAGCTGACGGTCCTTGGTACCCGGCTTGGCGATGAGCTGAGTGGCCTGGGGTTGGCCGTTGAGGAGATGTCGATCACCGGCGAGGGTCTGGGCGACATCGTGGTGGCCAAGGTGTTGGAGCTGAACCCCCATCCCGACGCCGATCGCATTCAGTTAGTGCAGGTCGACGCTGGCGATGGTGAGGCCCTGCAGGTGGCGTGCGGTGCGTTCAACATGAGCGCTGGCGACCTGATCCCGTTCGCACCCATCGGCACCACCATGCCGGATGGCATGGAGATCGGCCGGCGCAAGATGCGCGGCGAGTGGTCGAACGGTATGTGCTGTTCTTCCCGCGAGCTTGGCCTGGGTGACGACCACGACGGCATCATGATCCTGTCGGCCGACCCGAACTTCGCCGGCTCCCCCGGCCAGCCGTTGACCGATGCCATGGGCATGGGCCGCGATGTGCTTTGGGATCTTGAGGTAAACGCCAACCGCCCCGACGCGTTGTCGGTAGCCGGCGTGGCTCGTGATCTGGCCGCCGGTCTGGGTGTTGGCTTTTCCTACCCCTCCTTCGATGTGGCTGAGGCGGGGGGTTCGGCTCTCGACCAGGCCCGCATCGAGATCGTCGACCCGAGTCTTTGCGGCCGGTTCGTGGCCCGGGTGCTCGACAACATCACCGTCGGCACTTCGCCGCAGTGGCTCTCCAACCGACTCACCGCCCTGGGTATGCGACCGATCAACAGCGTGGTCGACATCTCGAACTACGTGATGCTGGAGTTGGGCCAGCCCAACCACACCTACGACCTGGCCAAGGTCCCGGCCGGACATATCCGGGTCCGTCGGGCCCGCGAGGGCGAGAAGATCGTCACTCTCGACGGGGCCGAACGCACCCTCGCCTCGATCGATGGGGTGATCGCCAACGGTGCCGATGAAGCGATCGGCATCGCTGGCGTGATGGGTGGCGAGTCCACCGAGATCTCCGACACCACCACCTCGGTGTTGTTGGAGATGGCGTGGTGGGATCCGCCGTCGATCTCGCGCACGGTAAAGCGGTTGAAGCTGCGCAGCGAAGCGTCGATGCGGTTCCAGCGGGGTGCCGATTGGGGCGAGAACATCGATAGAGCCGCCCGCCGATTTGCCCAGTTGATGGCCGAGTCCGGCGCCACCTTGGCGCCCGACACCATCGATGAGCCCGGCGATCTGCCGGACCGTTCACCGATCACCGTGCTGCCTGCGAAAGTGAACGGTCTGCTGGGGACCGACCTTGCGGCTGGAGAAATTTCGGATCACCTCACCTCGATCGGTTTCGCCGTGGAGGCGAGGGATGCCGGCGGTTCTGATGCTGATTCTGGCGCTGAGTCGGCGCTGGCTGTGGTGCCGCCGACCTGGCGTTGGGACACGGTGACGCCGACCGACGTGGCCGAAGAGGTGGCTCGGATGTTTGGATATGCCAACCTGGCCCGGACCGTGCCCCGTCCCGATCAGGTGGGTGGGCTCACGAGCTATCAGAAGCTGCGCCGCCGGGCCCGCGAGGTGCTGGTGGGGTTGGGCGCCGACGAAGCTCAGCCGATGCCGTTCCTGGCTCCGGATGATCTGGCCAAGGCCGGTCTCGATGAGGCCGATGGCATCACCCTCACCAACCCGTTGGTGGCTGAGGAGTCGGTACTGCGGACCTCGCTGCTGCCGGGGCTGTGTAAGGCCGTCGCCTACAACGAATCGCACCGCACCGTCGGTGCCTCGCTGTTTGAGATCGGCCACATTTTCCCGCCGGCGACCGGTGGTGAGTTGCTGCCCGACGAACACGAGGTTTTGGCCCTGGCGCTGGCTGGTGCGGAGGCGCCAGCGGCCGTTGACGCCCTGATGGTCTTTGCCGAAGCCATGGCGCTGGGTGAGGTGGAGCTTCGTGGCGAGGAACTTGCGGGCCTGCATCCAACGCGGTCGGCGTCGGTCTTGGTTGATGGCGAGGTTCGGGGAGTGGTCGGCGAAGTCGACCCGGCAGTAGCCGAGGCCTTCGGTGTGACCGAGCGGGTGGCCTGGCTCAGCCTGGACCTCGAGCGGATGCTGGCCGGCGTGGAGCGGGACTTCAGCTATCGGCGGGTGTCGAAGTTCCCGAGCAGCGACCTCGATCTGGCCTTTGAAGCGCCAAACTCGCTGGCCGCCGACCAAGTGGTGGCCGCGTTGAAGACCGGCGGCGGGGAGTTGCTGATCGACCTGGAACTCTTCGACGTCTTTCGCAGCGAAGCCCTGGGTGAAGACCGCCGCAGCCTGGCCTACCGCCTCCGTTTCCAGGCCGACGACCGAACCCTCACCGACGAAGAGTTGGC
>CALAML010000070.1 GCA_937925845.1 uncultured Acidimicrobiales bacterium
GACGTTTCCCCCTGGTTGTTTGCCGGCGTCAGTCGTTCGGCCCGACGAGCAGTCTCCTAGCGGTCGGGTGCCGCTTCCGACAAACGATGGTTGGCCACGAGTGGGCCCCCGACCCAGCCACAGAGTTGTGGGTCGCAAAACCGAAGCTCGCCTTCGATCCACTCCCCTTCGTGGGTAAAGATCCCGGACCGGCCATCATCGGCCTCGGTCACCTTGATTTTGTCGTCGCCTTCACGTTCATACAGGGCACCGGTGAACGGGTGCTTGATGCCCGCGCTCACTGGTCGCTTCCGTTGGTGCTCGACGCTCCCCCGTTGCTGGAGATCGACACGCTGACATCGGTTGGTTCTTCACCGTCGACCCACTCGCTGAACAGGGCATGAAGCCAGCGCACTTTCGATTCCTGGTAGGCGCTCAGGGTGATGCCGGGTTTGTGGGTGGTTTCGAGGCCGCGTTGCACCTTGGCCATGTTGAACAGATCCTGGTTGAACACTTTGCCAAGCATGCCGAGTTCGGTGGCATCGGTGAAGGTCTCATGTTCTTCGAGCCAGCGCACCGGTGCCGGTGGCGGCTTCTCGCCGCTGAAGGGCGCCAGGAAGATGCACTCCATAATGCAGCTGCGGTGGTCGTCGCCGTTGGGGCGGAACCGGTAGACGATGCGGTTGAACGCACCCCACGGGTGGAAGTTGGGGAACACGGTGTAGTCGATGCTGTCCATCATCTCGGCGTCGGACATCTTGTCGACCCAGTCACCGGCAAACTCACGCCACCGTTCGCGGGTGCCCTTGGCACCGATGGCCCGCATCGACTGGTCGTCGCTCACTTCGAGGGGCGAGTCCATGTCGTGACGCACGTCCATCATGGCCCGCATCATCTCGTCCTGGCTCGGCGTCCAGTCGAGCAGCGGGCTTGGGGTGCCGCCAGCGGTGATCACCCGGGAGAAGTTGTCCCAGATGTCGATTTGAGAGTTGGTGTCGCCGAGGTAGGGCATGATCTGCGGATGGGTGGCGTTGACGTGATACGCCTCGCAGAACGCTTCTTGAGACACCTTCCAGTTGCAGTCGATCACCTTGGCGATGTGGGCCTGGGTGTAGCGGTTCTCGAGATCCCACACCGCAAACTGATCCACGATCTCGCCAAGGAAGTCGGCGAGCGGTTCGGCCTTGGGGTCGGGGTTGACCATCACGAACCCGGCCCAGGTGTCCACGCTGATCTCGGGAAGGTGAAACTCATCGGCCTTGATTTGGGGGAAGTCCCAATCGGCCGGCACGTCTTTGAGGGTACCGTCTAGGGCCCAGGCAAAGCCGTGGAACGGGCAGCGGATTTCGCCGCACTGGCCGTTGTATTCCTTGAGCAGGCGACCCCGGTGCAGGCAGGCGTTGGGGTAGGCCTTGATCTCGTCGGGGGCGGTTCGCATCACCAAATACGACGACCGCACGATTTCGTAGATGTAGTAGTCACCCACTTCGGGGATGTCGTCTTCACGGCAGGCGAACTGCCATACCCGACTCCAGAGGTTGGCAACTTCTTTGTCGTGCCATTCCCGGGAGATGTATCGGTCGATCGGTACGTCCTGGGTGCCGAGGAAGCGGGGCGACTCGAGCCGCAGCACGTCGGGCACGTCGTGGGTGTCGGTGTCGAGGAGTTGCTGGTAGCTCAACCCGGGCGACCGTTGGGCCGTGCCGTCGTCAGATTTGTGGTCCGTGGATTCCACCGGCTGTTCCCCTTTTTCATCCTGGTTCGGGCAGGCGCATCCCGAGCCACACCAAATAAATTAACTGGTCGGTTAATTCCGCGCCAACTCGGTTTGGGAAGATGCCATCCTAACGATCGTCTTGACCGTATCGGACCGTCCGGTGGGTGCGACCACCCGCCACCAGGTGCAGCTGGCCGGTCACCCAGGAAGCTGCTGGCGAGGCCAGGTAAACAACGGCCGCGGCGATGTCGTCCGGTGTGCCGAGCCGGCCGAGCGGCACCGTTGATGCCAGCTCGTCGAGCTTCGAATTCACGCCCAGCACTTCCCGAAAGGCTTCGGTAACCACCGGACCCGGCGCCACTGCGTTCACTCGGATTCGCGGCGCCAGTTCCAGGGCCAGGGTTTCGGTCAGGTTGTTCATACCCGCCTTGGCAGCCGCGTAGGGCCCGGTCATCGGGCTCCCCCGCGTGCCCGCCCCCGAGGAGATGTTGATGATGCTGCCACCGTCACCCATCCGGGCCGCCGCCGCCTTGGCCCCTTGGAAAGCAGAGGTGAGGTTGAGTTCGATCTGAGATCGGAAGATGTCATCGGGGGTGTCGACCAGAAGTCGGGTGGTCTTTTCGTCGGATCCACCCACGTTGTTCACCCACACATCAAGTCGACCGAACTCGGCCATGGTGCGGTCGCCGACTTCCTCGGAGAAGTCCCGGATGTCGCCAGCCGCGATCAAGGCCCGGCGCCCGTGACCCTCGATGAGGGCCGCGGTTTCCTCCAGGTCGCCCTGGCGGCGGGCGTTGATGGCCACATCGCAACCGTGCTCGGCTAACCCGACGGCGATGGCGCGCCCGATACCCTGTCCGGCTCCGGTGACCACCGCCACCCGGTCGTCCAGTCGAAAACGTTGGGCCAGGCTCATGGCGGGGTTCTCCGGTCCGGTCTCGGTGGTCGGCTTGACGGTGAACTACGCGGTAAAGAAGTCGGCGCGGGGGGTGCGGGTGTCGTCGTAGACCGGTTCGGCCAGGTCGCAGCGGTACTTCTTGTTGTCGGTTCCGGCCAGCCCGATCTCGCCGAGCATGTTGCGCATGTCGAAGTAGTTCTGGTGTTCGAAGTGGGCCGCCAGCGACGCCTCGTCGTCCCAGAGTTCGTACACCTGCACCCGGTTGGCCACACACGGGTCGGCGGCAAAGCAGTAGGCCTGGCAGCCGGGTTCGTCGTCGCGGGTCGCCTGTTGCAGTGCTCGGGATTTCTCCACGGCCAGGTCCCGACCGGCCTCGTCGGTGAAGTCGATGTAGCCAGCGATGATGATCATGTGGTCCTCCACTGCCCGCCGCGGCGGGACTTCGTGCCCGAGGTGGGTCCTGGGGCTACCATCTGGAAACGAACTAATTGACCGGTCGGTATGGGAACTGGCCGGATGTCTGTTCTACACCGAACAGGCCGTGTCTGCGGGGGAAACATGTCTGGGGGAATCATGCAACCGACACCGGTGAGTGAGATGGCCTGCCCGGTCGACCACAGCCTGCTGGATCCCGCAGTGCAGGACAGCCCGTGGGACTTCTACGCCGAGCTGCATGAGAAGTGTCCGGTGTTCCCGATCCCGGAGATGGGGGCGGTGATGGTGACCCGCTATGAAGATGTGCGCTTCGTGCTGACCAACCCCGACATCTTTTCCAGCAGCGGGCGCGGTGGAGGGGGCGCCAAGAAGGGGCTACAGGTCGACAACGCCAAGCGCTACCAGGCCATCCTCGCCGAACGCGGCTGGGGTCATGTCGAAACCCTTCAGCGCACTGATCCGCCGATCCACACCGACTATCGGCGGCGACTCAACCGGGTGTTTACGCCCCGTCGGGTCCGCCTGATGGCCGACCACATCGATGAGATCTCCACCGAGTTGATCGACACCGTGTTCGAGCGTGAGCTCGGGGCAGCCTCCTCCGGGGTTGGCGAATCCGAGTTTGTTGATGACTTCGCCATGCCGTTGCCGGGCATCATCATCGCCGAACAATTGGGTCTTGATCGCAGCGATATCCGCACCTTCAAGCGGTGGGCCGACGCCATGTTGGCCATCTCGATGCGGCCGTTGACCGAAGAGGAGTTGTTGGAGACGGTGGAGACTGAGCTGGAGGCCCAGCACCATCTGGCCACTGAGTTTGAGCTGCGCCGCCAGCACCCAACCGACGATCTGATCTCGGCGCTGGTGCATTCCCACGGTGACGATGAAGAGCCGTTGTCGATGCACGAACTCCAGAACTTGATGCACCAGTTGGTGACTGGCGGGTTCGAGACCACCACCAACGCGTTGAACCACGGCATGTGGCTGCTGACCCGCTACCCCGAGGTGCAGGAGCGACTGCGGGGCGACGCTTCGCTGATTCCGGCCTTTATCGAAGAGACGCTTCGTTTCGAGGGCCCGGTGCAGGGGCTGGCCCGCCGCACCACCCGTGACGTGGAGGTCGCCGACGTGATGGTGCCGGCCGACACGATGGTGTTGGTTCGCTATGGCGCCGCCAACCGTGACGACTCGGCCTTCGACAACGCCGGTGAGTTCAACATCGATCGTCCCGATGCCCATCAGCATGTGGCCTTCGGTTTGGGCGCCCACTTCTGTGTGGGGGCGGCGCTGGCCCGCCAGGAGTTGGTGAGTGGCTTTACGAACTGGGTCGACCGCACCTCCAACATCGAGTTGGCCCGGCCCTTCGAGGGGCCGGTGCATGAGCCAAGCCTGCTGCTGTTGCCGGTGAAAGAACTTCCACTGCGCTTCACGGTCTGAAGTGAGGGAGACTCTATTAATGCATGCAGCGCTGATCACCGGCAAGGGCGAGGTTGAGCTTCGGGAGTTTGAGGCACCAACTCCCGGCGACGGGTGTGCGGTTGTTGATGTTGCGTTCTGCGGCATCTGCGGCACCGACATTCATGCCTTTCAGTCGGGCAACCCGTACAACCCGGCGATCTGTGGCCACGAGTGGTCGGGCACCGTCTCGGCGGTGGCTAGCGATGTGAAGCGGTTGAGCGAGGGCGACCGGGTGGTGATCGGGGTGCCGTCGGCGTGCGGGTCGTGCGGTCCGTGTCGCTCCGGGCTGGGCTCCACCTGTTCGCGGGTATTGAAGGTGGCAAGTGGCCGTGACGAGCGGGCCCCGGGCCACGGCGGTTTTGCTCCGCAGATTTCGGTCGGCGCCGATCGGTTGGTTCGAACCCACGACAACCTTTCCGATGAGGAAGCGGCGCAGGTGGAGCCGGCCACCGTCGCCCTGCACGCGGTGCGCAAGGCCGGTCAGCGTCTCGGCGACATCGCCGTCGTGCAGGGGGCGGGCCCGATCGGCCTGGTCACCCTGCAGTGGGTGAAGGCCGCCGGGGCCGGTGAGGTGATTGTGGTGGAGCCGAACGACGCTCGGCGGGAGCTGGCGCTGCAGCTCGGGGCGACGGTAGCCGTCACTCCCGATGAGGTTTCAGAGGTGCTCGCTGAGCGCACCCGTGGCATCGGCGCCGACATTGTCTATGAGTGTGTGGGCAAGCCCCAGACGATTCAGTCAGCGGTCGACCTCGCTCGCCGGGGCGGCAACATGTGCCTGATCGGCCTCGCCGATTCCAACGCCGAGATCAGCCCCCACACCTGGCTGATCAAGGAGATCAACGTCACCTCATCGCTGGCCTACACCCACGAAGAGTTCGATATCGCCATGGGCATGGTCGGCGACGGTCGCATCCAACTCGACCCGATGCATTCAGCCACCACCAACCTCGAAGGCCTGGCCGACGCCCTAACCGACCTCGGCAGCGGCCAGAGCGACCAAACAAAAGTCCTCGTCAACCCCAACTGGCATTCCTAAGCGCTTCACCTTCAACAACAGCGGCCGCCTCACCAGCCGCCGAGACCTCACCGATCCAGCCAGCTACGTCACCCGGGTCACCTACCCGACCGGTACCCGCATGGTGGATACCGACGTTGCCGGCCGCACGCTTACCTTCGATTCAGCCGGCGGACGGATCGCTTCGGTAGCCGACTCGACCGGCCGGTCCATGAGTTTTCACGGTCATTTGCGCTACCAAATTCCGACCACACCGGGGATCTCGGCGATGACCCCTTCCCATCAGCGGCGTGGGTCCCAGTAGCCATGCTCAAAATTCACTGTGGAAGTTGTGTTCGGTACGTTTGTTTGTTAAGGTGATCGCAAGTCACTTGAGCCCAGCCCGCTCGTGGGTGGGCCTACTTCCCCAGGTGGCTGTCTTTGCAAACAACCGTCCGGCGGACGTTTGCCTTCGAGTTCCAACAGCAGGTTCCCCGCCGTTTGTGTGGGGCGAACCAGCTTCTGGTGTGAACCAGTGGATGCGAGGAAGTGGGTGATGGCGTGAGTGTCGAAGTGCAATCCCTTGACGATGTCGTGCTCCTGCTCGACGACGCGCTGACGGCGGCTGGCGAAGTGTCTGTGGCTGGTCATGACCTTGAAGACATCGGCACCTTCCTCTCTCAGCTCCAGGGTCTGCGGGCACGGTTCGACACGCTGACCGTCACCGCTACCGCCGAAGCCGACATGGCATCGGTAGCCGGCATCGACGGGCTCACCTCGATCGCCTCGTTTGTCGCCCACCACACCAACGCGGATCGCAACCAAGTCGCCGCCGACCGCCGAATCGGCATGTGGCTCCTCCAGTTCACCAAGTTTGAGACCGCGGCCAAACAGGGCCAACTCACCGTTGCCCACCTGAAACTGTTGAAGAGCTGCGACAACAGCCGCACCCACTTCGCGCTGCTCGACAGCCAGGACATCCTCATCGACGCTGCGGTGTCGTGCACCTACCGCGACTTTGTGCAGGTGCTTCGCTACTGGATGTTGGCC
>CALAML010000071.1 GCA_937925845.1 uncultured Acidimicrobiales bacterium
GCTGACACGCTTGCGTCGCTCGAGCCTCCCGAAGAGTCTGAAACCGCCGAGCCAACTGCCGCCCCGAGCCAAGCTGCGGCGAACCAACCGCCGGTGGTGCTCGCGGTTTCGTCACAGCGTTGCGATCGACCGAAACGCTTCACCGGCGCCGCGGTGGCGATCGGTGGAAACCAGGTGGTGACCGCAGCCCACCTCGTGGATGGTGACCTGCGCCAGCTCCTTGTGGACGACCAGCCAGCAACGGTCCTAGCCCTATCGGCCGAGCGCGACCTGGCGGTGCTCACCGTCGAGGGGCTCAATCACCAACCACCGACAACCGCCAATCCCCGGAGGGTGGATCAGGCCCGGATCCACACCCCGAACCGCGTTCGCGATCCAGTGGCGGCCCGCCGAGTCCGCTTGCGGGTGGCCACCACCGACGGCGATGCCCGGCAACGACAGGCCTATGAGGTGGCCGGCGCCGTCGATGTGGGCACCAGCGGCTCGGCTCTGGTCGGCCCCGAAGGCCACCTCCTGGGGGTCATGGTGCTTTCCCGCCCGGCTCAGAATCTGTCCTATGCCTCGACAGTGGTCGAAATCGACATGATCGTCGCCGATTCGACTCTTGCCCCAGCGGCGGAGTGTCCGTAGAGTCTGGCCTCAACGAAATTTATTGGAGGGGCTTATGCGTACCTTGCTGCTTCGTGCAGTTCTTTTGTGCTTTATTGGTGTTTTTGCCGTTGCCTGTACCAGCGACGGCGGTGATGACGACACCGCGGCCGGCGACGAGAGCTCAGACTCCGCCGACGACGGCGGCGATGGTGATGACGGCGACGGCGATGACGGTGAAGCCAGCACCGACGACGGCGGCGAAGAGCCAGAACCAGAGCCCGAGCCGTCCGATGACGGTGACGATGGTGACGACGGCGACGACGGCGACGACGACGTGGTCGAAGTCCAGGAAGGCGGCTCCAAGCTGGAGGAAGTGCTCGCTAACGGCGTCGTGCGCTGCGGAACCCGCGACGCGCTACCGGCCTTCGCCGTGCTCACCGACGATGGTGACCATGTCGGCTTCGATGCCGACTTCTGCCGGGTGATCGCTGCTGCGGTGCTCGGCGATGCCGAAGCGGTCGAGTTTGTTGATCTCGAAACCGCAGACCGCTTCACCGCCCTGCAGTCGGATGAGATCGACGTTCTGGTGCGTAACACCACTTGGACCGCCAGCCGTGACGGTGGCGAAGGCGCCACCTTCCTCCAGCCGAACTTCTACGACGGCCAAGGCATGATGGTTGGCACCGGCGGCGACTTCTCGTCGATCGAAGACCTGGATGGTGGCGCCATCATCTGTGTCGCTCAGGGAACCACCACCGAAGGCAACGCCGCTTCCGAAGCGGCCCGCCTGGGTCTCGACTGGGAAATCCGAGCCTTCGAAGATGTCGACCTGATCCAGCAGGCCTTCATCGCCGGTCAGTGCGACGGCTGGTCCTCTGACACCAGCCAGCTCGCTGGTATCCGTTCGGCCTTCCCGGACGAGGAAGGTGGACCGGAAGCGCTCACCATTCTTGACGCCGTGTTCTCGAAGGAGCCTCTGGCTCCGGCGGTAGCCGATGGCGACACCGAATGGGCCCAAGTCATCAACTGGGCTGTCAGTGCGCCGATCATCGCCGAAGAACTCGGTATCAGCTCCGACAATGTTGGCGACTTCTCCGACACCGAGAACATCAACATCCAGCGCTTCCTTGGGCTCGAAATCGAGACCGATGACGGCTCGGCTACCCTCGATCCCGGTCTCGGACTCCCCGACGACTTTGGCTTCCAGGTTGTGTCGCAGGTGGGTAACTACGCCGAGATCTACGACGAGCACCTGTCGTCGATCGGTCTTGAGCGTGGTCCGAACGCACTGTGGACCGACGGGGGCATCATGTACGCCCCGCCGTACCGCTAGGCGGCACTGCAGAAGTGATTCGGGTAGCCCGGGTTGCCGCATTGGCGGTGGCCCGGGCTCTCCCGGTACTACTGGGTGAGCGGAACACCCATGAACAAATCCGCTGAAGGGGAAAGAGGTCACGTGGGGGAAACTGAATCACCAGCATCGGGCTGTCGACCATGGTGAGCGCACCCGCACCATCGCCTTCACCAAACTCCGCCGCCGGCGTTCCGGTCTGGCGCAACGTCCGCGTCCTCCAGTGGGCCTTCCAGCTGGTGATCCTCGCGTTCACCGCCCTTGTGCTGTGGTGGCTGTGGAGCAACTACACCACCAACTCGGCTCGGCTCAACCTCCCGACCGACCTCGGCTATCTCGACAACCCGACATCCTTTGAGCTCACCGGCAACCCGCTGAGCCAAAACGCTCCGGTGCGAAGCGCCATCTTCGAGGGGCTGTACAACACGCTTCGGATCTCGATCGTCGGCATTATCCTCGCCACCATCCTCGGCACGATCCTGGGCATCGCCCGGCTCAGCCAGAACTGGTTGGTTTCGAAACTGGCTGCGGTCTACGTCGAGGCGGTCCGCAACATCCCGCTCGCCATCTTCCTGATCGCCGGGCTCCTGGCCATCGTGCTCGGGATTCTGCCCACCCT
>CALAML010000072.1 GCA_937925845.1 uncultured Acidimicrobiales bacterium
TCTCCAGCACCAGCGAGGCCAACACCAGCCCGAGCACGGTGTCGACAAATGGCAGGGTCAGCAGCACCAGAGCCCGGCCGACATCGCCGCCCACCAACAGCCGGCGCCGATCCCAACGATCGGCAAACACCCCAGCCAACGGTCCCATGATGAAACCGGGGGCGATACGGGCACTCAGCACCAGACCGATAGCCACCCCCTCAGCCTGACCGCCCACCCGAGCGGCCAGGGCGGTGATGGCCACCAAACCCAACCAGTCACCGGTGGCCGACAGAATCTGGGCCAGCCACAACTTCAGAAACGGGATATTGGTGAGAAGCGGGCCGATCTCCTCCTCGGTGGCGCCCCCGCCGATTTCGCCGCTTTCGTCTTTCTCGCTGAGATCGCCGATTTCGCCGACGGGCGCGGCGTTCACCTTCGGCTCGAGGCCGTTGTCGCTGCTTCCCCTGTCCGCCGCCATGGAGGACAACCCGGCTTCCTCGGTGGCCGATGGGGCGCCAGGTGGGGCCCCACGACCTTGGTTACTCATATTAAGAACACGTTACAAGGCCGACCCCGCCAACGGGGAACGCGCACCCCGCAAACCCCCGTACGGGGGAGTCGAAGCGATGGGGGTGATCCGCGCCAACCGGCCCAGTCGTTGGTGGCCCGAGAGGGCTAGCTAGAACGCGTCGTCCACAGTGTTGGTGTCGGGCACGGCATTCCCGGTGGCCGACTCAGAAGCTTCGGCGGTGTCGTCCGAGGCCTTGGCCGTCGACTTCTTTTTGGCCGTCGACTTCTTCTTGGCGGTGGCGGCCTTCTTGGCCGGGGCCTTCTTCTTTGCCGTCGACTTCTTGGCCGCAGCCTTCTTTTTGGCGGTCGACTTCTTCTTGGCTGGCGCCTTCTTCTTCTTGGCCGCAGCCTTCTTCTTTTTCTTCTTCTTGGTGGTGGGGTTGTCGCGGCGGATCTGCAACAGCTCCGAGCACCGCTCGACCGTGATCTCCTCCACCTCGTCGCCCTTACGCAACGAAGCGTTGATCTCGCCATCGGTCACATACGGGCCGAAGCGACCATCCTTGATGACCATCTCCAGATCGGTGGCCGGGTCCTTACCCATCTCCCGCAACGGTGGCTTGGGAGCGGCCCGACCACGCTGCTTGGGCTTGGCGTAAATAGCCAACGCCTCCTCGAGCGTGATGGTGAAGAGCTGCTCCTCGGCATCGATGGTGCGGCTGTCCTTGGCCATCTTCAGATACGGACCGTAGCGGCCGTTCTGGGCGGTGATCTCTTCCTTGGTCTCGGGGTGCACACCCACCACCCGAGGCAGGCTCAGCAACTGCAGCGCCTGCTCCATGGTGAAGGTGTCGATCTGGTGATCCTTAAACAGTGAAGCGGTCTGAGGCTTTTCCTCCGAACCCTTCTCGAACTCACCGACCTGGATATAGGGACCGAAGCGGCCGTTCTTCAACAGCACCGGCAGCCCCGACTCCGGGTGGGTACCCAGCTCGCGGTCACCCGACGGCGCCTCTACATACTCGATGGCCTTTTCGACCGTGAGCTCATCGGGCGGCAGATCGTCGGGGATCGAGGCGGTGTCCTCACCACGCTGCACATAGGGGCCAAACTTGCCAACGCGGGCCACAATCGGAACGCCGTCGGCATCGGCACCGATCGGGATCGAGTTCACCGCCCGGGCATCGATAGCGCCGAGGCGGGTGGTCACTTTGGCCTTCAGGCCGATGTCGTTCAGGTTCTCGATGGCGATCTTGGCCCGTGCCGTGGCCGCAGCACCGTTGCCGTTGGCTCCGTTTTCACCGTTGTGTTGGGCGTTGGGGCCACCGGCCCCGTCGTCGGCTTCGATGGCCGCGGTGAGTGCGGCCTCGGCTGCTTCGGCCTCAACGGTGAGGTCACGAGGACCGGCGGCGCCCCAATAGAACTGGCTCAGCCACGGGGCCGCCTCACCGGAGCCGTTGGCGATCGAGTCGAGATCGGTCTCCATCTTGGCGGTGAAGGCGAAGTCGACCAGGTCGGGGAAATGCTCTTCCAGGAGGGTGATCACCGCGAAAGCAGTGAGCGACGGCACCAGGGCCGAGCCCTTCTTCCACACATAGCCACGGTTCTGAATGGTGCCCATGATCGAGGCGTAGGTCGACGGACGACCGATCTCGAGTTCGGCCAGACGCTTCACCAGCGACGCTTCGGTGTAGCGGGCCGGCGGCTGGGTCTTGTGTTCGTCGGCGGTCAGCTCCCGCAGGTCGAGTCCGTCGCCCGGCGCCATGGCCGGAAGCTTCTTCGACTCGTCGGCCTTGGCCTTGCCGCCGTCTTTATCCTTGGCGTCCTTCGCGTCACCCTCGCTCTCGGTGTAAACGAGCTGGTAGCCGGGATGGGTGATCACGGTGCCCGACGCACTGAATTCGGCGGTGCGGCCATCGGTGGCATCGCCGGTCAACCGAACCGCCACGGTCTCGCCGGTGGCGTCGGTCATCTGCGAAGCAATGGTGCGCTTCCAGATCAGCTCATAGACCGCAGCGTTGGCCTTCGACACCTGCTTGGCCACCGCTTCGGGGCTCTGGAACGTCTCGCCCGCCGGACGGATGGCCTCATGGGCCTCCTGGGCGTTCTTGGCCTTGGTGGAGTACACCCGAGGTTCATCAGGCAGGTTCTCGGCACCGTAGGAATCCTTGATGATCTGGCGAGCGGCAGCCACCGCAGTGCCCGACAACGTGGTGGAGTCGGTACGCATGTAGGTGATGAAGCCGTCTTCGTACAGCGTCTGAGCGGCCCGCATAGCCATGGCCGACGACAGGTTGAGCTTGCGACCCGCCTCCTGCTGGAAGGTGGAGGTAATAAAGGGTGCAGCCGGCTTGCGCCGATACGGCTTGGGCTCAACGCTCTTCACCTTGAAGTCGGCCGGCTTCAACGCCTCCACCAAAGCGGGGCCGGTGGTGCCGTCGAGCACCACCACGTCGGTCTTCTTCAGCTGGCCGTCGTCGCCAAACTCGCGGCTGGTGGCCACCTTCTTGCCGTCGATCTCCACCAGCTTGGCGCCAAACCCGGCGTCCTTTTCGGCCGACGGGTTGAACTCGGCGTTGAGGTCCCAGTACTCAGCGGCCACAAAGGCCATGCGCTCACGTTCCCGCTGCACCACGATGCGGGTGGCCACACTCTGGACCCGGCCGGCGGAAAGGCCACGAAGGACCTTCTTCCACAGCACCGGCGACACCTCGTAACCAAACAGCCGGTCGAGCACCCGGCGAGCCTCTTGGGCATCGACCAGGCGACGGTCGAGCTCACGAGGGTTATCCAAGGCCTCTTGAATGGCGGTCTTGGTGATCTCGTGGAACACCATGCGCCGCACCGGCACCTTGGGGTTCAGCACCTCAAGGAGATGCCAAGCGATGGCCTCGCCCTCACGATCCTCATCCGTTGCCAGATAGAGCTCGTCGGCATCCTTCAGCAGCGCCTTCAGGTTCTTGACCTGATCCTTCTTCTCCGACGCCACGATATAGAGCGGCTTGAAGTCGTTCTCGACATCAACACCGAGGTTGGCCCACTTCTCCCCTTTATAGGTGGCGGGCACCTCAGCGGCGTTACGCGGCAAATCCCGGATGTGTCCGATCGAGGACTCGACGACGAAATCGTCGCCCAGGTACTTGGAGATCGTCTTGGCTTTGGCCGGGGACTCGACGATGACGAGGGCTGCGGGCATGAGGGGAAACTTTCGGGTTGCTTTCTGGTGTTGATGAACGGTTGAGCGCAACGAGGCAATAACAAAGAAGTGCGGTGAGAACTTCCCGGGGATCAGCGACCGACCTGGGTCCGCCGCTGGCCCGCTTTATGAGGAGTTTCCACGCCGAAGGGCCATGACGCCAATCGGCCGCTGGTTCCGCAGGGTAAGCCCAAACGGCGCCAGATGCAGACTTTTCTTTTCTGCAGCCTTGTTGATGGCTTCTCACGTTCAGTGTCACTCAGCTGGTTGGCCTGCGGTTGGCAGGGTGATCCAAACAGCCGGAACGCCATCAATCGATAGGGGTTTGGGCCGCCGCCGTCAACCCCCGGTCGGTAGGCAACTGGGGGTGAGCCGTAGGCTCAAGATTCCAAAAGAATTTTCTGGGACGGGGCGTTCCGGGCCATTCTGTCTGCACTCAGGCCGGGTGAGGCATGCTCCTGCGCAGCCAGAAACGGCGGGTGCGGCGGCGAGGCATTCTGTCTGCAGTGGGACCGGGTGAAGCATGCGCTGGTGCAGCCAGAACGCTGGTAGCACGCACTGGAACCGGTTCTGTCTGCAGTCGAGCCGGGTCAGGCATGCACTGGTGCAGCCAGAAACGGCGGGTGCTACCTGTGGTCGTCGCCTGTTGGTAGCGGCACCAGTCGGCCGGCGACCACGGCGAAGGCCTGGCCTTGGTGTTGGCCGTCGAGAGTGTCGGCGTTGGCGGTGAGATGCTCCACCACACCGTCAACCTCGTAACGATGGGTCACCTCAAAATTGTTGGCCAGGCTCAGGTACTGCACCACGTTCCCCTGAGCCACCACCAGTGACTCCCCCACCACCTGGGCATGGAGCACGCCCTCTCCTGAAGAGGTGAACCGGAACACCCCGGTCGGCTTCGGGATGCCGTTGGTCAGCACCTGCATGGTGGTCATCTCCGCAGTATCGAACACGGCAATCTGGCCCTGGCCCGCCTCACCACCGGCATAGGAATCAAGGGCCAGCAGCTGGCCGTTCGTGGCTCCGGCGTCGATATCGAGCGCCAGCGCCGCCGACTCAGGCGGGCCATAGCCAAACCCTTTAGGGAGATCGATACAAATCGCCCATTCGTCGGTCAACGAAAGGGTGTGGACAAAGCCGTGCATGCCCTCTCCGGTGGCTGTAGCTCCGCCTTCAGCGTGTCCGGACCCACCGAAGCCGACTTCGGTCGCAGCCACCTGGCCTTCCTCGTGAACCGCATGGTCGTAACCGCCATGGTCGTGCCCCGTATGGTCATGCCCCGCCGCGGCACCCTCGTTGATACCGAGTTCGGCGGCCAAGCTGGCGCCGTGATCGGCCGGTTGGCGGGTGTAGAGAGTAAAGAGCATGTCCTCGCTCGGAATCCCCAACTGCCGGCGACCGACACCCTCCATCACCTCACCGGGCGGGGTCTTCAGTGGACCGAAGACCTCCTCCAGTTCTCCGGTGTCGAGATCCAAC
Source organism: uncultured Acidimicrobiales bacterium (assembly GCA_937925845.1). Classification (GTDB taxonomy): domain Bacteria; phylum Actinomycetota; class Acidimicrobiia; order Acidimicrobiales; family CALAML01; genus CALAML01. The sequence goes on from CALAML010000072.1 coordinate 5,168, forward strand.
AGCAGCACCCGGTAACCGAGCGGCTCGCCCGTCGCGTCATCCGGGTCGATCAGATGGTCGATCACAAACAGGCTCTTGCCATCAGCGGCAAACACCTCGGGCACGATGTTGCCCTTAAAGGTGAAGGTGCGGGGCGACGTCTCGCTGGTGTCGACAACAACGATGTTGGAGATCTGGCGGGGACCCGGGTTGTAGATGTCGCGACCCTCAGGAAAAGGATCGGTGAATGCGACCAAACCCAACTCCGATGGGCTCGCCGTCACCGCCACCATGTCTTCGTCGAAACCGAACGAGGCGGCCATCCCGCCGGTCTTGTAGAAGGCGGTCCGCCCCGCCGACGGGGTAAAGCCCGGATCGAGCTCGGCTACATTCGTGGCGCCGTCCACCCGCAACAGACCGGTCTCAGTGGCCAGGAAGTCGTCGACCGGCCATACCCGGTCGGGGGTGGGTAATGCGGTGGCCGCCAGGGCGGGCGTTGCCTCCTGGCTCTTGGTTCGCTCCTGGGGCTTCACCGCCTCCGAAACCGGTGCACTCACCGGGACCGGCTCAGCCTTGGTCTGGGTCTCGGCATCAGTGCGATCCATCAGCTGACTCGCACCCACAGCGATGGAACCAGCCGCGGCGGCCACAACAAATATCTTGAACACCAACCACCGACGACCCGACGAGGGTCGGCCGGACGTAAGCCGCATCGTTTCGGCGCCCTCAGAGGTCGAAGCGCCAGCCGTTGGAGAAGAAAGGTATGGAGCCTGCATACCTTTCCTACACCGGCCACCCACCCAAGGTTCCCAAGACCCGGCCCCGTCAGCCCGTCAGCCCGCCCGTAATGTCGGCGCCGACCGTGAAATACGCGCGTCCAGCGCCGACATTTCCCACTCCCATCCGTAATGTCGGCGCTCACCGTGAAATATGCGCGTCCAGCGCCGACATTTCCCACTCCCATCCGTAATGTCGGCGCCTGGGGTGAATTATGCGCGTCTAGCGCCGACATTTCGGGCAGGCGGTGTTGGAACTAGCTCACCTTCACCATCAGCTTGCCGGTGTTGCCGCCGTCGAACATGAACTGCACCGCCCTCGGGAACGACTCGATGCCTTCAAGAATCTCCTCAGGCATCACCAGTGAACCATCGGCCAACCAACCGGCGAGGTCGTCCAGGGCGGTCTCAAACGAATCGGGGAAATGGAAGTAGGCGAACCCTTCCATCCGGGACTGCCGCTCGGCGAGCCGCAGATACAACGACGGTCCGGTCACGTTGTCCATGTCGTCGTACTGGGAGATAGCCCCGCAGATCACCACCCGGGCCCGCAACGCCAGGTTGTCGAGGGCGGCATCAAGGATCGGTCCGCCGACGTTGTCGTAGAACACGTTCAGCCCATCGGGGGCCAACCCCTTGAGCTGCTCGTTCACGTCGGAGTTCTTGTAGTCGATGGCGGCATCGAAGCCGAGGGTTTCGACCAGGTGACGACACTTGTCGGGACCACCGGCAATGCCGATCACCCGGGCCCCGTCGATCTTGGCGATCTGGCCAGCGATGGAACCGACCGCCCCGGCGGCGGCCGACACCACAAACACCTCGCCGGCAACCGGCTTGGCGATCTCCCGTACCCCGATCCAAGCGGTCACACCGGTCGACCCGCCCAGTGCCCCCAGATAGGTGCTCAGCGGAGCGCGGGACTCATCGATCTTTTCCATTCGCTTGGCGGGAGTCGTCAATAGGGTCTGGGCGCCCATCTGGCCTCGCACCGCCTGGCCCGGCTCGAACCCATCGGCCCGAGACTCGATCACCCGGCCCACCCCGCCGGCCCGCACCGTCTCGCCGATCCCCACCTGCAGGTGAAAACCCTCACCCCGCAACATGGTTCGTAGAGCAGCATCAATAGAGAGGTAGGCCACCTCAACCCGCACCTCGCCTTCCTCCAGCGGCGCCACCGGTTCCGGCTCAAGCGCAAAACACTCCGGTGTGGCCGGACCAACCGGCCGCTCAACAAGGACCACACGCTGGTTCGTTTCCATAACCCATCGTCGCACAGCCCGGGCGCGCCAGCCCGAACGCCTACTTCACCGACCGGGCCCGGTTGATCAGCTCTTCGAGGCTGAGGGTGTTGTTGGCGTCGCCCTCGAGGCGTAGCTCCAAATCGTCGTCGACCCACAACACCACCGAACTGGCCCGCAGTACCCGCCCTGGGGTGGTGAGATCGTGCGCACCACTGATGGCCAGGGCCTCTTCTCCCAAACCGTCGACAAACTCGAGCTGAGACGACGACGCCTGTTTGGTGAAGAGCTCACCGGTCCCGGCCTTCACCCACAACGTCGAACCATCGGCAAACACCTGCACCACCCCACCCTCGGGCGGCGTGGCCAGCAACACCGGCTCCAAACCGTCCGGCACCGGCAATGAACGACCGAGCATCGCCTCGGCCTCGGACCGATCCAGCTCGGACAGATCATCGGCCAGCACGTTACGAGCCGCCTCCCTGAGATCGCCGGCCTCGGCTGACTGACCCGACGCTGCCGGGTCGCGGAGCTCGCCGACTTCGGTATCGCTGCCGCCCGACTCGGTGGGGTCGCCGTCGGTCCGCTCAATTGTGGTGCTGCCGATACCGAGGAAATCGGCCACCGCCTCGCGGGCCGGAGCTACCGCGGCCACCCCCGCCACCAACACCAGCGCCGCCGCGACTGCGGCCACCGCCCACCCGGGACGGCCGGTTCGACCCGACCCCCCCGGAGGCTGATCCCGCAGGCTGGCTCGATCGGCCAACGGCACAACCGGGGCCACCGGCGCCGAGTGTTCCTCTCCGGCTTCGTCGCCCCCGTCACGCTCTTTGCGTTCCGCCGGCTCCAGCGGCCTCGCCTCCTCCACCGATCCCGCACCTTCGACCAGGGCGGCGATCGCGGCGGCGTCGAGCGACGTTGGCCCCACATCCAGGTCGGCGCCAACAGTGGCCAACACCGCTTCCAGATCGTCATCGGTCCACGCAGTCATAGCAACAACCTCACAGCGACAACTCCTCGCGCAAGCGCGCCATCGCCCGCGACAACCTCGACTTCACCGTGCCCCGGGCACACTCCAACACCTCAGCCATCTCGGCCTCGCTCAACCCCTCAAAATGGCGCAACGCCACCACCAACCGATCGGCATCATCCAACCGATTCAGCGCCGCCAACACCTCGGCCTGTTCCTCACGGTCGATCACCACCTCGTCAGCACCACCGGTCGCCACCACCTCGCGCGCCGCGGCCCGGAGCTGTAGATGACCCCTCCGCCCGGCACTGCGCAGATGGTTCCGAGCCGTGTTGGCCACCACCCGCAAATACCAGGGCCGAAACTCGGCACCGGGGCGAAAGGTGTCGAGCCGCTGCCACGACCGAATCGTTGCCTCCTGCACTACGTCATCCACCCCGTCGCCACCCGCTCCATCGCGGCCTCCAAGAACCACCACCGCCACCCGGCGCGCCGCTGGAAGATGCTCGGCCACGAGCACCCCAAAGGCCTCAGCGTCGCCGGTGAGGGCCCGCTGCAACGCGTCTGGCATAGACGAAGGTTCAACTCTGTCGATCAACCAGTCCTACACCGCAGCCACGCCCGAGGTTCCCCAAGAGCACCACAAAGCCGCCGGGGGAAGGTTCATGCCTCTATCGGCCGGCCTTCAGTTGGTGTCGGTTGAGCCGGAGAACGGCCGCCGTTCCGAGTGTCCCGACCCACAAGTTCGCCGCGTATTCAACGGCACCATGGCAACCCTTCGGGTTGCTGCCACGCTCTGCGTCCTCGCTCAGGTCATTGGCAACCCTGCGGGTTGCTCGCCTAGGAGACTCCCTCACTGCGTCCTTGATCGTGACGGAGCGTGCTCGCCGAATTCATCAACGAACTTATGAGTCGGGACACTAGAAGGAACTAGGAGGAAACAGCCTCTTCGAGGGAGGAATCGCCGACATCACCCATGTCGTCGACCTGGGCCCCGGGCCGGTTCGAGGCGATCCACAGAATGGCCGCACCACCAACCGCGGCGACCAACGAAGCAAAGATGATGGCCATCTTCGACTCCTCGATCAGCGCCGGATCATCGAAGGCCAGGCCGGTGACAAAGATCGACACCGTGAACCCGATTGCCGCAGTCAGCGAAATACCGACCATATGCAATGGGGTCACACCCGGCGGCAGGCTGGCCAGATTCAGCTTGTCGGCAGCCCAAGCGAAGCCACCCACACCGATCGTCTTACCGGCGATCAGGCCCATAAACACACCCAGACCAACCGCACCGGTAGCGGCATTACTCACCGCGTCGGAGCTGAACTCCACGCCGGCGTTCACCAGCGCAAAGAGCGGAATAATCAGGAAGCTGGTCCAGGGATGGAGCCAGGTGATCAACCGGTCGAGCACCGAAACGTTCTCACGAATCAGGAAGGCCAGCGCCTGGGTCTCGTCATCGTCGAGGTCGTGACCGGCCGAAGAGACAAAGTCCGAAAGGCTTTCGTTCTTCTCGCCCTGGTGCAGCGGTCGGGCCGGCGTGAGCAGACCCAGCGCCACACCGGCGATGGTGGCATGCACACCGGATTTAAAGACCGCCAGCCAAACAAAGAAGCCGAGGATCACATACAGCGGGATGTACCACACCCGAGCCTGCTTCAGCAGCGCAATCACCACCAGCAACGCAGCTGCGGCGGCCAGCCAGGCGAAGTCGAGGTTGTCGGTGTAGAAGATGGCGATCACCATGATGGCCAACAGGTCATCCACGATGGCGAGACTCAGCAGGAACACCTTGAGCGCCGAGGGCACGCGGTCGCCCAGCAGCGAAACCACACCAACGGCAAAGGCGATATCGGTTGCCGTCGGGATACCCCAGCCGTCAACACCAGGACCACCAAGGTTGAAGGCGGTGTAGATCAGCGCGGGCACCGCCATACCGCCGATGGCGGCGATAGCCGGGAACATGGCCGCCTTGCGATCGCGCAGCTGACCCACCACCACCTCGCGCTTGATCTCGAGACCAACCACAAAGAAGAAGATGGCCATAAGTGCATCGGAGACGAAGTGCTCAAGATCCTCTTCGAAGATCTGGAAGCTACCGATCGAAATATCGATATGGGTGTGGATGAGATCGGCGTAGCTCTCCTTCCACGGCGAGTTGGCCCAGATCAGGGCCACCGCAGCCGCGATCAGCAGCACGATGCCACCTGCAGCCTGCACGTGAAGGAAACGGGTTACTGGGCGACCAACCACCCGGGCGAGCCGGGTATCCCCACCAAGAAAGGTGAGGTCATAGGGGGTGATCCTGCCGTTGGATTTACCGGCCATTGCTTCCTGGGTGTTGGGGGCGGGCCAGCAGTCAATCGTAGCGACGAAAGCACCCCAAGTGGCCTATCCGGGGGCGAGTTCAGCGATCGAACCGTGGCGACACGGTTTAACCAAAGGCGATTAGTCGACTTCGAGGGCCGGTCGGTAGAAGACCAGTCGCACCGTGGTGCCGGTGTTTCGAGTCTTAAACTCCGTTTGATCACTCAGCACCCGCATCAACGGGATGCCGAAACCACCCTCGGCCGCCATCTTTTCGTCATCGAGCAGCGGCGAGTCGTTGGCGGTCTCGGGATCGAACCCGCCACCTTCATCGGCCACATCGACCACAAAGCTGTCGGGGGTGAACTCCAGCGACACCACCACCCGATGAGGCTCGCCATCGTCGGGAGCAGCGTGCACCGCATTGGTACAGGCCTCAGACACGGCGATCTTGAGATCCTCCCGCCGGGACTCGCTGAGCCGGGAATCCGAACTGGCCACCGCGCCCACCACCAGGCGGGCCACCGACACATAGGCGACCGCAGCCGGAATCTCGAGCTTGATCGGCTTCGACGGCAGCACGACCGGCACTGGCTCACTCAGAGGAGCGGTTGCCGGGTTGGCGGCCGACTGTTTCATTCTCCGGCCCGAGCCGTTTCGAAATCGGGACGAACATCCAAGATGGTGTCGAGTTGGGTGAGGCGCAGCAGCTGGGCCACCGGGCCTACGGGATCGGCCAGAACCATCAGTGGTTGGGCGCCATCAGCGTGAGCCGCCGTGCGCTTGTGGGCGCTGATGAGCGCACCGAGGCCAAAGGAGTCGATGAAGGGCACCTTGCGCAGGTCGAGCACCAGGCCACGCTTGGTCGAGTTCACCGCCTCAATCAGACGACTGCGAAGGGCTGGTGCCGAAGCAACATCGAGATCCCCGAGCACGGTGAGGACACTCATGCCCTCATGCTCCGTTCGCTCGATATCCAACAGCACGGCGTGCTCCGATGAAGTGGGGGTGACCCAGTCGTTCACGTGTTGACGGCGACGCTCAGAGCGAGCATCGCCACGCATCGTGCTGAGCCCGACACGCAGCGCAAAACAACATGGTTGTCATTCAACCTATCGCACCGCCCGATCCCCATGCCGGGCGCCGTATAGGTAGATACCCCAGCCTACGGTTGCAACGGGTGTCTGACACCCGTTGCATGTTTGCTGCGACAGAAGGGCTGTCACTGGTGGTGGGTAGTGTCGTCTCAGTGTCACAAACCACCCCCGATTCCGTGTCGTTGGTTGGTGACGCCGCGGACGACATTGCGGTGGTGCCTTCGCTTGACGAGCTGGTGGAGCACCTTCGGGCCGAGTTTGGTGAGCGGTTTGTTCACCTGGAACGCCTGGCCCCCCGGCCGGCCCGGTTCGGCGAACTCGATGAGCCGATCAGCGGCGAAGTGGCGGCCCGACTCCGCGCCCAAAGCCAACTTGGCGAGCTGAAACTCTGGAGCCACCAGGCCGAGGCCATCAACCGGATCCGCCGCGGCGAATCCACGGTGATCGCCACCGGCACCGCTTCGGGCAAGAGCCTGTGTTACACCGTGCCCATCGCCGAAGCCATCGCGGCGCCGATGACCCGCTCCACCGCCCTCGCCATCTACCCCACCAAAGCGCTGGCCCAGGACCAACTGCGAGCCCTCACCCGCCTCGACCTGCCCAACATGACCGCGGCCGCCTTCGACGGCGACTGCTCCACCGAAGAACGCACGTGGGTGCGCAACAACAGCAATGTGGTGCTCACCAACCCGGAGATGCTGCACAACGCCATGTTGCCGGCGCACCGCCGCTGGTCCGACTTCTTCTCCGCCCTCGACTACGTGGTGCTCGACGAACTACACGTGTTCCGAGGCGTCTTCGGCAGCCACGTGGCCCAAGTGCTTCGGCGCCTCCAACGGGTGTGCGAACACTACGGCTCCCAACCCACCTTCGTGTTCACCTCCGCCACCATCGGCCAACCCGAAGTGCTGGCCACAACCCTGTGCGGCCACCAGGTCGACCCGGTGGTGGACGACGGCTCCCCAACCGGCGAGCGGCTGTTCCTGTTATGGAACCCCACGGCGCGAGACGGCGACGGGCTCCGCTCCACCGCAGCCATCGAAACCGCATCGCTGATGGCCCGCCTCGTGGGCGACGGCTACCGCTCCATGGCTTTTTGCCGCAGCCGACGCGGCACCGAAATGGTGGCCGCCGAAACCCAGGCCCGACTAGCGCCCGAACTGCGCAACCAGGTGCTCCCCTATCGGGGCGGCTACCTCGTGGACGAACGCCGGGAAATCGAAACCGACTTCTTCGAAGGCAACCTGCGGGGCGTGGTGACCACCTCGGCGCTCGAACTCGGCGTGAACGTCGGCGAGATCGACGCCTGCGTGCTCAACGGCTTCCCCGGCACCGTCGCCTCCATGTGGCAACAGGCCGGCCGCTCCGGACGCCAACAGCGCCAGTCGCTCACCACTCTGATCGCCGGCGCCGACCAGCTCGACCAGTGGATCATGAGCCACCCGCACGAACTGTTCGCCCGCCCGCCCGAACCGGCGGTAGCCAACCCCCACAACCCCGAGATCCGCGACCCCCACCTGGTGTGTGCCGCCTTCGAACTTCCCCTCACCCACGACGACGAACGCTGGTGGGGCGACGGGCTGGCCGACGGCGTACGGGCCATGGTGCACGCCGACCGCCTCGCCATTCGACGACGACGCGGCGAACCGGCCGCGGTGTGGGGCGGCGGACGATGGCCGGCATCGAGCATCGGGCTGCGCAGCACCAACTCCTCCACCTTCCAGATCAGGACCGAGGACGACGACCTCATCGGCACCGTCGATGCCTCCCGCGCCTTCAGCCAAGTCCACACCGGTGCCCGTTACCTGCATCGGGGCCGCAACTTCGTGGTCGACCATCTCGACCTCGAACGCAAACGGGCCATCGTGGAAGCGGAAGACGAAGACCTCTACACCCAGGCCAAATCCACCACCGACATCCGCATCCTCGAAACCGACGCCCACGTGCCGGTGGGCCGGGTGCGCCTCAGCCTCGGCTCGGTAGAGGTGGCCGAACAGGTCACCGGCTACCAACTTCGCGACGGCCGCACCCGCGAACTGCTCGCCACCGAAGCCCTCGACCTGCCGGCCAGCTACCTCACCACCCGCGCCTTCTGGTATTCGATACCGCTCGACGTGCTCGAAGCAGCCAACATCAGCGACGAAGAAGGACCCGGCGCGCTGCACGCCGCTGAACACGCCGGCATCGGCATCCTCCCGCTGTTTGCCTTGTGCGACCGCTGGGATGTGGGCGGCGTCTCCACCATGTGGCTCTCCGAAACCGGCGGACCAACCATCGTGATCTACGACGCTTTCCCCGGCGGTATCGGTGTGGCCGAACTCGGCTTCGACGCGGCAGAGCGCCACCTGGCCTCCACCCTCGAAGTGCTCCACGGCTGTTCCTGCACCGACGGCTGCCCGTCGTGTGTGCAGTCGCCCAAGTGCGGCAACCTCAACGAACCCCTCGACAAAGCAGCCGCCATCCGCCTCATCGAAGCCATCCTGAACTGACCCGAGTTGGAGCTACTGACCCACCTCGGCTTCGGAGTAGGTGAGGATCTCCCGAAAGCCGAGCCGTTCGTAAATGGCGCGGGCCGGCTTCGCAGGAGGGTCCGAAAAGGTGTCTGTGGGTGACGGGTTGTAGTCTTGGCGTGGTGCAAAAATCGCGGTGGCTCGCTGTTGGCCCCTCTCCCGACGCGCACCGGCCTCGTCGTTTGATGCGGCTGGTAGTCGTGCTGTTGGCTCTTGTGGGCCTCATCGCGGCCGCCTGCGGCCGCGACTCGAACGACGCCTCGGTGGCCGGTACCAGCCTTGAACTTGATGCCAACGACAACACGCCCCGAGTGTCTTCGGAGATCCCCGAAGAGATCGACACCGACGACGCCGATCCCAGTGCCGAACCACAGGATGGCGCCGAGGCGGTCGGCGGCGAACTGAACCTGGACCCTGAAGCCGAGATCCCAAGCACCACCAACCAGCCCACGACCACAACGTCATCAACCACCACGACCACCGAACCAAGCACCACAACCAGCTCGGTGCCGCCAACCTCGGCGACCACCTCGACCACCACCGAAGCCCCGGCCTCAACCACCTCGACCAGCGAAACCCCGGCCCCAGCCCCCGCTCCACAGCCTGTGGTGCGCACGGGTGCCGGCGTGCTCGTGGACTCCGGCTTTGAGGCGTTAGCGGGCAAGCGGGTGGGCCTGATCGCCAACCACACCTCCACCGTCGACGGCACCCACCTGATTGACCTGCTGGTCGAAGCCCCCGACGTGGAGCTGGTGTCGGTCTTTGCCCCCGAACACGGCGTGCGCGGCAACGCCGATGCCGGCGAACTCTTCAACGACGAGATCGACCAAGCGACCGGCACGCCGATCCAAAGCCTCTACGGCTCGGTGCGCCAACCCACTAACGAGATGCTCACCAACATCGACGTGCTGGTCTATGACCTCCAGGACGTCGGCACCCGCACCTACACCTACATCTCGACCATGGGGCTGGCCATGCAGTCGGCGGCCGCCGCCGACATCGAGTTTGTGGTGCTCGACCGACCCAACCCGCTGGGCAACAACCTGCTCGACGGCTTTGTGCTCGACGAGGAACAGATCTCGTTCATCGGCCAGTATCGAATCCCCTTGGCCTACGGCCTCACCGTGGGCGAACTGGCCCTGGCCCTCAAGGCCGACAACCTGATCGGCGGCATCTCCGATCTCGACCTCAACGTGGTCACAATGCAGGGCTGGTCGCCATCGATGCTCTGGCCCGAGACCGGGCTCGACTGGGTGGCCCCCAGTCCGGGGCTGCCCACGTTTAACGCAGCGCTGGCCTACCCCGGCACCGTGCTCTTCGAAGCCACCTCCATCAGCTACGGCACCGGCGGCGACTACCCGTTCCAAGCCGCAGCCGCCCCATGGGCCAACGCCGAAGGCATCGCCGAAGGGATGAACCGACTCGGCCTACCAGGGGTCACCTTCGAACCGTTCAACTTCACCCCCACCGTGATTCCGGGCATCTCCCCGAACCCGAAACTCGAAGGCGAACCGGTCGAGGGCGTGTGGCTCAACATCACCGACCGCAACGCCTTCCGCCCGGTCGAGACCGCGGTGTACCTCCTCGACGCCTTCTACGACCAGGCCCGGGTCGTGGGTGTGAGCGACAACTTCATCGACCGGCCCGACACCATGGACCTGCTGGCCGGAACCGACCGACTCCGCCGCCAACTCGACGCCAACGTCGACCCGGCCGACATCATCGCCGCCTGGGAAGCCGAACTCGACGGCTACGGCGCCAGCATCGAAAACCGCCGCCTCTACCGATAGCAGGCAGCCAACCCGATAACCCCGAAATGTCGGAAAGATGCGACAAGGTTTGTCGTTTTCTTCCGACATTTCGGGTTGGGGACGCTAGGGCGGCGGCTCCTTCAGGAAGAAAGCCTCGGCTGTTAGCTCCCGCTCGGCCACCGTGGCACCCAGTAGCGGGATACGCGCCGGCGATCGGTAGCGGGCCGTCACCCTCACCACGTCGTCAAGGGTCTCGACGGTCATGGTGAGGCGGGCCGGATCCAGATCGCTCACCTCCTCCAAGGCAGCCCGAGCCACCTCGGCGTCGGCCCCCACCGAAGCTTCACGAGCCGCGGCGCGCACCCCGTCGGTGAGCGCCACCTGCTCCCGACCGATCTGAGCCACCCACGCCACCACGGCCACAATCAACACCAGCAGCGGCAACAACCACGCCACCTCCACCGTGGCCTGGCCCCGATCGCCGGCCCGTTGAGCATGCGCTCGACCGGTGCCGGGACGCGCCGCCGCTCGCTCTCTTGCGCTCATGTCAGGTGACCTTCGAGATGATCGAGTCGAACACCCGGTCGAGGAGATCCTGGACCTTGCCCGAGTTGGCGGCCCAGGCCAGCACCAGCAGCGCTACCGTGGCCGCACCCAGCAACACCAGCGCATACTCGGCCGTGGTCTGGCCCTTGCTGCCCGCAAACCGCCGATCCCGGGTCGACTGAGCAGATTCGGCGGGTCCGGCGGTGCCGGCGGCGGTGGCGCTCATGACCATCACCAGCCAACAGCCCAGCCAGATCGCAGCAATCCGGACAGCGTGGCCCGAGAGATGCCGCGGCCCAAACCGGGGCGCCATTCGACCCACGGTTCGGGACGAGTCGGGCAAAGCACACCGAGCACGGTGCTTAGACAGTGGTTGATCAGACAGTGGTTGATCAGACAGCGGGTACAGAGACATTGCAGGCCTCACTTCGGTAGTTCTTTGACTTGGGAGGCCGGTTCTCACCAGCGAGAGGGCGCCCGAAGGCGCAAACACCACGAACTACAGCGCCAGCTGGTCGAGGGCCGAGAGCGCCACCGGCACTACGGCCAACAACACAAACGACGGCAGACCACACAACACCAGCGGCAACAGCATCAGCACCGGCAGGCGGCGGGCTTCGGTTTCGGCCCGACGGCGGCGCGCCACCCGAGCGTCGCTAGCCAGCCGGTCCAGGGGATCGATCACCGGCGTGCCGTATCGCATCCCAGAGACCAACACCGCAGCCAACGGCCGGGCCGGCTCGCCCAGAGCAGTCAGCTCGTTCTCGATCCGATCGGCGAGCGCGCCATCGGCACCGGCCAGCGCCCGCGCCAACGACCGGTCCAACAGACCGTCGCGGCCAAGGCCAACCACCTCCCCCACCGCATCACGCACCACCAGCCCGGACCCCACCGCCAGCGACAAGAGATCGACCACCTCCGGCAGCGACTCGACCAGCGCCCGTTGGTTGTTGGCTTCGGTCCGACGCTCGGCCCGCAGCCGAACCGCCCGGGCCACAAACCCGCCCACCGGCACCACCAGCGATATGCCCGACACCAGCGGAGCGACCACCACCGCCAGGGCCACAGCAGCCGGATGCACAAACCGATCGGCGAGCGTCTGGCCGGAGCTGGTTTCCTGAGACCTTTCGGTCGTACTGGTTTCGGTAGAACCGGGTTGGTCGAGCCGAGCCGAGCCGACGGGCAACGGTCGCACCAATCGAAGGGCAACCAGCACCACCAACAGGGTCGAGGTGGCGCCGGCGAATACCGCAGTCATGCCAGCCTCCCGGCCACCAGCCGCTGCATCCACAACCAGTTCAGCACCGCCAGCCCAACTCCCAAGCCAAGGCAGACGCTACCGACGGCGGTGCCCACCATCACCTCCACCACCGATGGATCCACCAGCAGGAACACCACCGCCAAACCCATCGGCGCCAGGGTGACCACCATCGCCGACGCCCGCGCCTGCGAAGTAAGCGCCACCACCTCGGCCTCCACCGCCAGCCGATCACCCATCGTGGCCGCCACCCGATCCAGCACCTGCGCCCGATCGCCACCGGTCTGCGAACCCAGCACCAGCGCGGCCACCAACAACTCCATCCCGGCCACAGTCGAACGCCCGGCCCAACCATCGAGCACCTCAGCCAACGCACCGCCGGCCGACCACTCCTGCACCACCTGGTCGAGGTCTTCATGGAACGAGGCCAACGCCGGACTCTGCCCCGCTTCCCCCAACGACTGAGCAATGGTGGCACCACTGCGCAACGACCGAGCCAACGCCCC
>CALAML010000073.1 GCA_937925845.1 uncultured Acidimicrobiales bacterium
TGCGGTCTCGGAAGGACAGCCCGCCAACACAGTCATGGCGCAAAGAAACGCTGCTGCGCGCGCAACCGTAACCGACGGTCGCCTGCCGGATCCCATGACCATTTCTCAATAGTAGATGGGGTAGAGGCCAGCAATCCGTCAGCGGGTCTAGCGAGGAGCCCCGACAGCCGAGGCGAGCTTTATCGCTCCGTCGACGGTGACGGCGACCCCTCCCGCCGTGGAAGCTGCTACCAGGGCGATGAGCTCCTGGATCAGGACTCGATCGTGCAGATCCTTTGCAACGAGTGATCCGCCAGCACCAAAAAAGTCCTGACTGCCGCTGATCGGACTCACAGCCCGGGAACTGTCTAGGATTCAGCCTTAGTCGGCGGTTTCGCCGCGGGGAGTGGGGAAGCAGACGTTGAGTGGGGTGGAAGAGGTCAACGCGGTGAAGGCTGAGTCGGTGCGAACCGACCTGCCCGGTGGGCGGGTGACCTTTCTCTTCACCGACCTTGAGGACAGCTCGGCAACATGGGAGCGTCGACCAGCCGCGGCCCGAGTGGCGCTGAGTTATCACGATCGGACCGCAGCAGACCTCACCGTCCAGCACGCCGGTGTAGTGGTCAAACACACCGGCGACGGCATACTCGCCGTCTTCACCTCACCGGCAAACGCCGTCCGTGCTGCCATCGACATGCAGAAGCGGTTCCAGGAAGAGACGTGGGACGGCGTCGAACGAATGCGGGTGCGCATCGGGCTGCATTGCGGAGATGCCGAACCTGACGTCGCCGCCTACTTCGGCACGGTTATCAACCGAGCGGCCCGGATCGCCGATGTGGCCAACGGCGACCAAATCGCGGTGTCGGGCGTTGTGGTGACCGAGGCCAGCGAGCAGCAACTGCCATCGGTCGACTTTGTCGACTGCGGGTTTGCCCAACTCAAGGGCTGCGGCCGAGAGCGGATCTTCCTGGTCCAAGCCCATGGATTGGCGGTGGATGAACGGCCGATACGAGTTCGGCGCGCTCTTGCCGGGAGTTCCCTCCCGGCGGAGGCGGGACGGCTCGTCGGCCGCGATGGCGAACTTCGCCAGGTGGTTTCCTTTCTTGAAAGTCGACGACTGGTTTCTCTGGTGGGCCTCGGAGGGATCGGCAAGACCAGGTTGGCGGTGGCCGTCGCCCGTCAACGAAGCAATGACTTTGCCGATGGTGTCGTGTTTTGTCCGCTTGCACCTATCGATGGCTCCGGTTCCGACCCTGAAGCTGGCGTGCTGGCAGCAGTCGCCGAAGCATTGGGTGCCCGTCGCCAGCCGGGCCAGGATCTTCTTTGGAGCATCGTCAACTTTGCCGAAGGGCGAGATGTTCTGGTGTTGCTGGACAACTGCGAACATGTGAAACCGGCGGCTCGCCTGGTTGCCGACCAGTTGCTCTCCGTTGATGGGCCTTCGGTACTCGTGACCTCGCGAGAGGCCCTCAACATCGCGGGCGAGCAGCGGGTGAACATCGAGCCGCTCGATACCTCATCCGCAGCGGTTGACCTCCTTGTCGAGCGCACCCTTGAGCGGCATCCTTCATTCGAGTCCGGCCCCCACGCGACGACGCTCCGCAAGATTTGCGAGCGGGTGGACGGAATTCCCCTTGCCCTCGAGTTGGCCGCCGCCCGACTCAATGTTCTCTCGCCCGACCAGCTGCTCGACGGGCTAAAGGAGGGCTTTCGGCTGCTCGGTGCCGGTTCGGGTGAAGGGCCCAGTGGTTCGCTGCACGCCACGGTGGCTTGGAGCGTTGAGCAACTCGATGAGCGGCGCCGTTTGGTTCTGGCCAGCCTGGGGGTGTTCTCGGGAGGCTTCACCCTCGATGCCGCCACCGCCGTTCTTCGCGCCAGCGACGAGATAACGCTGCTCGACGACATCACGGGTCTGGTCGAGTTGTCGCTGGTGCAGAATCGGCCGAGCCAGGGTGGCCTTCGTTTTCACATGCTGGAGACCATTCGGCAGTTCGGTCTGGAGCAGCTTCGCCAATCAGCTACCACCCCGGGCGACCCGCCGTCGGCCGATCGTCTCCTGGCCGACCATGCCACTCACTTTGTCGAGCTGGCGGCCCGATGTGGTGAGGGCTTGATGACGAGTGCCGAGGCCGACGTCTGGACCCAAATCGACTCCGAGAGCGACAACCTCCGCATTGCCTTCGACACGCTCGTTCGAACCGAGCGGTACGAGGAGGCCAGGGAGATGGTGGTCAACCTCGCCTGGTTCGCCACCTTCTCGATGCGGATGGAATTCTTCGGCTGGGCCACGCGCCTTCTCGACGTTGCCGAGCTCACCGATGCCGCAGAATTGTGGGCCGTGCGGTCGATCGGGCAATACCTCGGGGCCGATGCTGGCGCCAGTGAGTCGGCGAGTCGAAGCCTCGAGCTCGACCCGTCCGACCGAACCGGACTGGCCCGAACCACCTTGGCATCGCATGCGCTAAACAACACTTTCGACGCCAAGGTGTCCGGCCGTGTCACCGCCGAGATGCTTGAGTGGCCGAGCGAGCGTTTTGTCGAGCAGCGGATCGTTGCCTTCGGGCTTCGTACGTTCCACCTGTGTCTGCTGGAACCGAACCCCGAGGCCGCGGCCATGGCCAAGATGGCTCTCGGCGAGGCCGAGGGTACGGGCAGCGCCAGCGCTCTGACGATCGGTTACTGGGCCCAAACCATTGCCAGCCTCATCGTGGATTGGCCTACCGCCGAGAAGTCGATCCAACAGGGCCTGGAGATGGCCGAATCACTCACCAGCAACCACCTGATCAGCCATCTCATCAACGGTGTGGTTGTCCATTTCTCCTCGCTTGTTGACAGTGTTCCCGAGGCTGCCGCCATCACCGCCCGGGAGATTCGGGCCACCATGGACCGGCACTATTTGGTCGGGGCCAGCCACCTGCTTGCCGCCGCGTCTGCGGTGTTGAGTCGTGCCGGACGACTCGATGAGGGCGCCGCCTTATTGGGCGCCATGATCGAAATCGGGCATCGGCCTCGCCGCGCCATTCGCCAAAGCATCGAGGCCGCACTTGGTGATCGATTTGATGCCGCGCTGGGTGCCGGCCAAGGCTGGTCGATCAATGAGGCCGGACATCGTGCGGTGCTCTGGCTTGATGAGGTTGCTGCGGAAGGGCCGACAACCGACGGCGAGCATGTGAATGACGAGCCCGCCGGGCCCGACGCCGATTCCGGCCCTGCACGCCCGGGACGGTAGGGGTGGTTCTGCACGAGCCGCAGGCCAGCGTTGGTCCGGTCGCTTCCGACCTGTTTGCCTTCGACCTGTCGGTATTTGCCTACCAGCTGTACAACCAGTCGCTGGTCTGGCCGCTCGATCCCTTTTACGAAGAGTGGGCCCGCCCCGGTTCCGGTCGCCGCGACACGGTGATGGCGCTGGTCCACCAGGCGGTTGCCGGCAGGGAGCGTTACCGAGGGCCGGGGTCGACTCGCGGGTGGGCCACCAACACCAGCCTCGATCCGGTTTTGACCGACTACTCCCGTGTCGACCCGACCCGGGCCGTCATCACCAACGACGGGACATCTCACCGGCTGATCCAAACGCACGATGCGATCACTTCTCAGATCTGCGAGACCATCGTTTGTGAATACGAATCGCTGGTGAAAGGTCGCCCGGCCGACCCCCACTTTTCCCATCGCCTCCAACACGAATCGGAGGGCACCGACAGGCTCTATCTCTTCGAAGGCGGAACCGGTTCCTACGACGGCCAACCCCAAGCCTGGAGCCTGCTGGGCCTGGTGCTTGACCGGACCACGGCTGCGGGCCACGAGGTCCATATCGCCTTTCGTGGTAGCCAGAGCGGTGATGCCTACCGGGCCGCGTACCAGGGCTTTGTCGCTGAAGTCGGAAACCCGGATTGGGTCACCGATATGGAGTTCCTGAAGACGGTCCAGGACCATCGCATCAGCCCAGTTGGTGCCGTGACCCTTGGCCTGCGCGATTCGATCTTGGCCACCTTCTCCAGCGTCGTTTGTTGCCTGACCGATATCGCCTCCCGACGGGCCACATCGCCAGACTCGATGCACATCACGGGCCACAGCCTCGGCGGGGCGCTAGCCGTGCCGCTCGGTTCGGCGCTCAGCATCGGGTCGTTACGCGCGGCCTTGCCGCAGCCTCTGCGCGAGTGGCCCCTGGATGCCATCCGGATCGTGACATTCGGCGCCCAGAAATCCGGAGACCACGAGTTCGCCGATGCCCTCTCTAAGCGGGTTGACGCACGTCGGGTTTGGGTTGCTGGCGATCCCATTCCAGAGTTTCCCGCCAACGAGCACGTCGGTGAGCCGGTCCGACTCGAAAACGGTCGGGTGGGAACGGTAAATCACGAGCCGACGGTGACCCGTCGCACGCTGGTCGACGAGTTGCATTGGCAACAGGAGCCCATTGGCGACCTTGCGGATGGATACGAGCCGTGGCGTGACTTTACTGATCTCGGTAGTGCCCTGAGGGCCGCCGCTGAGCAGGGTTGCGAGATCGCCAAGCTGTTTCCGCCACGCCCTGCCGACGACACGATGCTGCTGGACGCCGTGGCCGAGGCCATCGGTCGGTCGGCCTCATATCGGGTGCCGTGGACCAAGCCTTGGCCGGAGCGCCGCCGCCGCCGGGATCGACTGCGGGCCCTGTTTGCCCAGTCGACCGACGCACTGAACCGTCTGCCGGAGAGGCTTGGCGACATCCGTGCGGTACAGCCGGGCTCGGCCGAGGCCTATCTTCGCCGCTGGTATGTGATCCGAGAAGCGGCACGGAACGAATGGAGTGCTTCCGCGCTACTCGCCGATGCCGACATCGCTCGGGCCCTCGGCACCCATCGTCGCCGACTCGCCCGAGACAGCGACGCCGGTCGCGTCGTTGCCTTCGCCGACGGACCCGAACCAAACGAACGAGACGTTGCTCGGGTCAATTGGATTCTGACGATGCGCAGGATCCATCGGCGGACCGTCGTTGATGGTTCGCAAGACACCTATCGGCGTCGGGTGCCGCCCGTGAGCGCCATGCCGAAGCTCGTCAGGTCCTGTAGCCACTACCGGGGCCTCGGGTGGCTCCCTCAGGAACTGATGGTGCCCGCGTCGATTCCCCCTGAAGGCCAGCTGCCCCTTCTCTACAAGGCCAAGTACTACGGCCTGGGCAAGGTGGGCTTTGCCGCCTATGCCAGTTCGCCGGTGCGGCCCGATGTGCCGTGGGACCCGAGCTATCCCTGGAACTCTGCCTTCCTTCCACCCGAGGACGGTTGGCGGGACCCGACCGCCGACGAGACCTTTGTACGGCTGCGGTTGCAGGGGCCCAACCCCTTCGACCTGCGCCAGACCGATGACGGCTTCATCCTGGATTTCCGGGATCTGTTCGCTGGCGTGCTACCGCCGATCGTGGCTCGTTTTGATGTGATCGGCGGTGAACTTCGACCGCGACAGATCGAGATTGGCCGCCACGTCCACACGCCGGGAGAGCCGACGTGGGACCGGGCCAAGCGGGTGGTGAATGCCGCCGATATCAGGGTGGTGCCGTTTCTGCGACATCTCCTTGAAGTGCACTTCATCGTGGGGCAGGCCTTTGCCCTCGGCGCCTACAACCTGCCGACCTGGCATCCGTTGCGACCGTTTATGCACTTCTTCAGCTACGGCACATTGCAGGTCAACGACTTCGCCTACCGGGCCTTCTTTGAATCCAGCAGCTACTTCGTGGCCTCGGGTTTCATGACCGGCGACGCTGCGGCCACCCTCTTCCAGAATCGGGTTGCTGCCTTCGACATGGGTCTGTGGAACCCGGTGGACGATATCGAGCGCCGCGGTCTTGCTGACATCCCCGGTCACCCCTACGTCGAAGAGGCGCTGCGGGTATGGCCGGAGTTCACCGGGATGATCGGTCGGTACCTGGATGAAATCGGCCTCACCGACGAAGCGATTCGGGCCGACGCTCATCTCGACATTTGGTACCGCACCCTCGGCACCCTGATTCCGAACTTCGATGCCCGGAGCGCGCCCCTCGACCGGTCCCGGCTGGTCGAGCTGTTGGCATCGTTTCTGTACAACAACGTGGTCCACGAAGTGTGTGGTGATCTGTCACCGATCCTGCGGTCGGACGACCCTGACGACAAGGCCATCACCAATCTGAGCCGTCTGGCCTCCGCCTTGGGCGACGGTCGACTCGACAAGCCGATTCCGGCACCGACCATGAACGACGTCTTCCTGATGGACCAGGCGAGCGATGCCAGCCGCTTTAATGTCGGTGGGAACAACCTGCTTGACCTCACCCCTGAACGTTGGGTCGATGAGCCGCGGCTCGCGGCTGCGGTGGTCGAGATGCAGCGGTCTCTACGGAGGCTCGACTCCGAGGTCGATGATCGCAACCGTGAGCGTGGGGTTCGGTTTGGCCGCATGCAGCCCCGAAACTGGGAAGCCTCGATCGGATTCTGAAGAGTTCTGCGCTGACTACTAGTGTCAGGCAGCACGGGGTCTTCCTTGGAGTTGCCTAGATCGGTTTGTGGTCTTTCGGGTGGTGGACATGTCGGAAGAAGAGTCGGTCGCCGCCTTCGCTCGAAACGAAACTGCTAAGAAGTCGAAGTTCGCCGATCGGGACTGGCTCCGGTCCACCGGGTCCGCTGCTTACCCCCTCAATGTCATAGATCGTCGAGCCGGGCTCAAGTTCGCCAAGAACAAGACGAAAATCCACTCCGGCCCGATTGGTGAAGATGCCTTTCGCTTCGCTCGTTGCGTGAAATATCAGCCGGTCAGGGCCGCTGGGGGTGTCCGTGTTCGACCCGTCGGCATAGCTGGCAGCCAGGTGATCGTTGATCATCCGGCGGGGCTGGCGCGATACCCGCTTGAAGAAGAACGACATGATTCGTTGCGCCGGACGCAGTTGTTCGTGGGTGTCGGACAGGTCGTTTGTCATTGAGTTGGTGAACGGGTTGAAGTCGCGTCCTTGGCCGACCGTATGGTTCATTGCCAGCACGTCGGCTGATGGCTTCCCGTCGATCAGGAGCTTGATGGCGATGGCGGGGGTGTACGCCGCGTCGCCAAACACCCGGGCCACTAACGACACTCGTAACAACCCGATGGCTCCACCCTTCGGACCTGGCGACAAGATGCCGGTGTAGGGCGAGTCGGATGCCGGCACAAACTCAACCTGGGCCACCGAGCCGCGAGCGTGGATGAGCTTGGGTCGGCCGGGCTCCATGAGGTCGGCGGTGCGGGTCAAGGCCTTCTGGAGTTCGTCCTTGCGAACCACAATCGCGGCCTCGGTGAACGGTGCAGTACGAAACGGCAGCGTTAGCGGAGGAAGACCGGTGCGGGTGTGGGTAGTGTCCACAATCAGTTGGGACCAGAGCCAGTCGGCTTTCCGGCTCGCCGACCAGGTGACGTAACCGTCAGGCTCGCGCATAGACAGCGGATCGCGATCCAACACAGCTCGTTGACCTCCCCGCTCGTGATGCCGCTCAATACCCTTCCGTAGTCTGCCAGGCGTGGGTGTCAAGCGCCGCGATCGCCAAAGCTTTCAGAACCGGACGTGACGGATCAACCAGCGTTCGGGTGTCAGCCAAAGCGCCAGGTCCGGCGCAACTTGCTTGACATTTGGGTTCGACTTCGTAAATATGACTATTCCGATCAGGAATTAGCCATTTAGACATCGATCGGTCTGCTTGTTGTCGGAACGAGCGGCCTCGAAAGCGGGAAGACATGTCCACCACCCAGACCACACACCTCAATGACGTAAACATTGCCGCCGTTGCCGGACTGGCCGGAAAGATCAGCGAGTCGCCGGAAGTGGGGGCCACCACCTGGCACGCCTCGGTGGATTGGAAGGGGGCCTTCCGCTCCGAGGCCACCATTCGCGACTTCGCTCCGGCGGTGTCCGACGAACCGGAATCCCTGGGTGGGGGTGACGCCGGCCCCAACCCGGTGGAGCAACTGCTTGGTGCTCTGGGGAACTGCCTGGCCGTTGGGTATGCCGCCAACGCCACCATCGCCGGGATCGACATCCACGACCTCAAGGTGGAGGTGGCTGGCGACCTTGACCTTCACACCTTCCTTGGTCTGCGGGACGGCAATGCCGGGTTCGAAGACATCCGGGTCCATGTGCATCTCGATAGCGATGCCACTGCGGAACAACTCGAGGAACTGCACACCAAGGTCACGTCGACCTCGCCGGTCGGTCACACCCTGTCTCGCCAGGTGCCGGTGCAGATCGATCTGAAGTAGCACCACCAACCAGCAACAAGGCACCACGCCGTCAACC
>CALAML010000074.1 GCA_937925845.1 uncultured Acidimicrobiales bacterium
GTTTGTGAACGCCTTCAACTTCATGGACGGACTCAACGGCATCTCGGCGGTCAACGCCATGGTCGCCGGCGCCGGCTTCGCCCTGATGGGCACCCTTGAAGACCTCACCTGGCTCCAATACTTCGGCGCCATCACCGCCGGGGCCGGCATGGGCTTCCTGCCCCACAACTTCCCCACCGCCCGCATCTTCCTCGGCGATGCCGGCTCCTACTTCTTCGGCGCCGCGCTCTCGATCGTGTCGGTGCTGGCCATGACCGCCGACGTGAACCCGATCGCAGCCATCGCCCCGCTCTGGATCTACCTGGCCGACACCGGAGTTACCCTGCTGCGCCGATTCCAGCGCGGCGAAAACGTGCTCGAAGCCCACCGCGAACACACCTACCAGCGACTCACCGACGGCACCGCCGGACCCCTTGGATCCGTGGCGATCGTGTCGCTCTCGAGCCTGGTCGTGGTGCTGCTCGGCCTCATGGCCCTCGACAACACCACCAGCGTTCAGGCCGCAGTGGTGGCCGCCATGGTGGTAGTGACCGCGCTGTACCTGTGGTCGCCAAAGCTTCTCGCCACCCCGGTGCCCGCACCCGTACCAACCTCCGCGGACACACCGGCAGACCCATACGGACGGATTGACCGACCATGACCTTCAACTCGCTGCAGTTTGCCCTGTTCCTGCCGATCGTCGTTGGCCTCTACTGGTGGAAGCCGAAGCTCCAGAACTGGCTGCTGCTGGCCGCCTCCTACTTCTTCTACGGCTTCTGGGACCCCCGCTTCCTCGGGCTGATCCTGGCCTCGACCATCATCGACTACAGCGTGGCCCGAGGCATCGACGCCAGCGACGACGACCGACGACGGCGAGCCCTGCTCATGGTCTCGCTGGTGGCCAACCTCGGCATCCTCGGCATCTTCAAGTACTTCAACTTCTTCGCTGACTCACTCGATAGCGCCCTCGACAGCCTCGGCGCGGGTGGGTTCAAGCCGTCGCTCGACATCATCCTCCCGGTCGGCATCAGCTTCTACACGTTCCAGACGATGTCGTACACCATCGACGTGTACCGCCGTCGACTGCCGGCGGAGAAGAGCAAGCTGAACGTGGCGGTGTACGTCGCCTTCTTCCCCCAACTGGTGGCCGGGCCGATCGAACGGGCCACCCACCTGATGCCCCAGGTCACCGGCAACCGGAGCTACCCGGTGCCCGACAAGTGGGTTGAGGGAATCGCCCTTATCGCCCTCGGCATCTTCAAGAAGGTGGTGCTTGCCGATGCGGTGGCGCCGATCGTGCAACGGGCCTTCGACGACCCGGCCTCACAATCGTCACTCACCCTCCTCCTGGCGCTGTACGCCTTCGCGGTGCAGATCTACGCCGACTTCTCCGGATACTCCGATGTGGCCCGGGGCACGGCCATGCTGTTGGGCTTCGACCTGATCGAGAACTTCCGACAGCCCTACCTCTCCCGCAACATCACCGTCTTCTGGCGCACCTGGCACATCTCACTCTCGAACTGGCTGCGGGACTACCTGTACATCACCCTGGGCGGCAACCGGGGCGGCACCGCCAAGACCTACCGCAACCTGTTCCTCACCATGCTGCTTGGCGGTCTCTGGCACGGCTCGTCGTGGAACTTCGTGATCTGGGGAGCGCTGCACGGCTGCTACCTCGCCTTTGAGCGGGCCTTCCGCAAGATGGACGACCGACCCGCCGACGTGATGCCCGGCATCCGCGACATTCCCAACGTGCTGCTCACCTTCCACCTGGTGTGTTTTGCCTGGATCTTCTTCCGAGCCAACACCTTTGGCCAGGCCGCCGACTACATCGCCGGCTTCACCAACCTGGGGGTCGGTTTCGACATCGGTGACGTGATTATCGTGCTCGGCGCCATCGGGGTTTCGTTCTTCCTCGACTTCGCCCAACGCAAGGCCAAGTCGCATGTGCCGATGGTGAACTGGCGACCGATTCCTCTGGGTGCCGCGCTTGGCACCGGAATCACCGCCATCATCTTGTTCAGTGGCGGTGCCGCCGTCCCCTTCCTGTACTTCCAGTTCTGATGTCGATCGCAGATCTCGAGCCCATGGCCCACACCGATATCGATACCGAAGAAGACGAAGCCGACGCCAACGACGCGGCCACAACCGCCGAGACGACGGTGAACGACGCGCCCAAGGGGAAACGACGCTGGCGCACCGTGTTTCTTGTGGCTGTGGTGATGCTGTTGATCGCCGAAGCCGGAGCCCGGGTGCTCGGCACCCGCCTGGCCGATCCGGACTGGAACGTGCCCGAACTGGCAGCCCACATCAACAACGTGGAACGCATCACCGAGACCGAAGGCGGCGAGATCGACACCCTGATCATCGGCAGCTCCAGCCCCGGCGCCGGTTTCGACCCGGTGGAACTGGCCGAAGTATCCGACTCCGTCGGCATCGCCTACAACGGCAACCTGTTCGGACCGTCGATGGGCGCCATCCGACTGGTGGCCGAGAACGTGCTGCTCGACGAGACCGACCCCGAAGTCGTTATCCTCGGCATCACCAGCCGAGCCCTCAACGACAACAGCCTCGACCAGTCCCGGATGCAGGACTCGCTGGTCACCTCCGTGGGCTGGCGCCGCATCGAAGGCACCGAATCGTCGTTTGATTCACTCAATCAGCAAGCGGGCAAGGTTTCGGCGCTGGTGCGCTACCGGCCACTGCTGCGAGACCCTGAAACCGTGGCCCGACGCCTCACCTCCCCGGTGGGCCCGCCGGTCAGCGACCTGGGCAAGCTGCAAAGCCGAGACGGCAAGGAGTACTCGCTCAGCGGCGAGCACAGTTCCCAAGAACGCTCCGCCCTCGACAACTGGGCCATCGACAGCGAGCCGTCTCACGGAGGTCCGTCCGAAATGGATGAGCTGCGGTCGCTCATCGAAACCATCGAGGGCCAGGGCCGACGCCTGATCGTGGTGGAGATGCCCGTGCTCGAAGAGCCCTGGTGGAACCTGCACCCGAAGCCAGCCGAGAACCGGGCCGACTACGAGGCGGCGATCGACGAACTCGTCGCTGACACCGGAATTGAATACTGGGACATCAACGCCGAAGAAGCCTGGACCGAAACCGACTTCGGCGACCCGAACCACCTCAACCACATCGGCGCCAAACGCCTCAGCAACCTCATGGCCGACTACCTCGACCAATAAGCCGCCCAGCAGGCCCCGCCCGAAACATGCAACGGGTGTCTGACACCCGTTTCACCCGCGAACCGCCGCAGCGAATGCTACGCGTCCAACCGGGCGAGGAATGTGGTTAGTCGGCTGACGAACTCTTCGGGTTGGTTTCGGTAAGCGGCGTGGCCGGCGTCTTCGATAATCGAGATTGAGCTGTTCGGCAGCGCCTCGGCGAGGGTTTCGCTGAGGCTGAGGTCGATCACGTTGTCTTCACTCCCCCAGACGATCAGCGTTGGGAGGTCCTGGCTTTGCGGTGCCGGAGCAAACCCTTCGATGGCAACCGGCGCCACCGGCACAAAGCCCCGGAAGCTCTCGGGCGGCCCGGCGGCGATCAGCGGCAGGGTGAACGAGCCTGACATCGATGGCGAGACGACCACGACGCCAGAGCTGCCAGCGCGATCGTCGACCTGGTCGATCAGGGCGGCCAGAAAGGTACTGCGATCCCCATCGATAGCGGGAGTCTGACCGAAGCCCGGAAGATCGACAGCCACCGCTTCGTAACCCGCTTCAGCTACCGCATCCAGAATCCCGGTGTCGATCCAGACCTGCGTTGTGAAGGAGGCGCCATGCAGAAACAGCACCGTTGGCCGACCCGTCTCGTCCTCTGCCGCAGGAGCCGATGGGCCCCGTTCCACCATGAATACATCGGTGCCAGCTACCCGCATCGTCGCTCCCTCCATATCGCCAGATCCTCCGCTCGACCCATCGCCACACGCAGCAACGACCACCAGGATCAGCCACAGAAGGCAAATGCGGATCACGGCCCGACCCTACCTTCCACCACATCCAACGGGTGTCAGACACCCGTTGCATCTCGTTAGCGGGAGAAAGTGGTGACCACTTTCACCGGGAGCGCGCTATCGGTGGACCACGCGAGGGCGTGGGTGGGTTTGGTTTCGCCGAAGGCGGTGGCAACGCGGACTTCGTCGCGGTCGCCGGGACGGATGACCCGGGTGCGGCCTTCACCGGAAATGGTGATCTTCGTGCCGTCGACGATCACCTGCAACGGGTGTCTGACACCCGTTGCAGGTTCGCCTTCGATGCTCAGCTCAACCTCGGGGGCGAAGTGCCATCGGAGCTCGACCTGGTGAATCCCACTGCCCAGCACCTCGTCGCAGACAACCATGGTGGCCGGGGTGGTGGTGATGGTGCGGCGATGGATGGGCTCGCCATCCAGGTGGCGATATCCGGTGTGACTGGCCACCAAACGAGTCGAGTCGTCGGTCTCCACCAACTCCTCGAGGAATACGTCGGCCAGTCGGCCCGCTCGGAAGAGACCCCACACCTCGGACTGATCCTCACCGTCAACCACCACGGTGTTGTGGGCCGCGGTAGATCGCTCGATAGGTCGGCGGGGCCCCGGGTCGTAGCTGGAGGTGCCGGTATCGACAATGAACCGGCGACCGGCCAGCGACATCTCCAGCGACAGAGCATCGGCGTGAATGTGGGCCGGCAGATCCCGCGGCCCGGGGGCACCAACATCGACCACCACGTACCAATCCTGCGCCGGGCGTTGCACCACGTACCCGCTCTCGATCAGGGCGACGACCGCCGGACGCGGCGCGGGGGTACGAAAGGTGAAACGGGTGTCAGACACCCGTTTCATGTCTGCGCCCGGCGGCGCTGGATCGTCTACGTCGCCCAACTCCGACAACTCGCCAGACCGGCCATCTGCTGCTGTGAGCGAGGTGAAACGGGTGTCTGACACCTGTTGCATGTCTTTGGCTGGGGGGTGATGGAGCAGGGCATCGAGGCGGGCCGGGCCGAGGGCGGTGGCGTCGTTGAACATGGCGATTTCGCCATCTGGATGGATCATGGCTCTGAGCCACGTTTGCATCCGGCTGATGGCGTCGCCGAGCCACTCGGGCGCCGCTCGACCGCTGGTGACCAACAGGTTGTGGATGTCGATCAGGTCGCCAAGCACCTGGCCGTGGTAGCTGGGTGAGCGTTCGAAGTGGCCGCCGTCGGCCAATACCTGCAGCTCCACCTGGGCGGCCAGACGGGGCAGGGCGACCCGGTCGACCAGCTTGGCGTTGTCGAGAAACACCCCGGCCCCGATCAGCCCCTTCAGGTTCTTGATCAGATGATTGCCACCGACATCGGTTTCCAGATTGCGCCGCAGGAAACCCGCGGCCACGGCGATGTCACGGGCCACGGCATCGGCCTGCGGACCGTCGGCCACCAACGCGCCGAACACGCCGCAGAGATTCCAGACCCGAAGCGACACCACGTAGGGCGACCACTCATCCCAGCGGCCCGGAAGCGTTCCGGCGCGCCACTGCTCCACCAGACGAGCGAAGGCGGGCCGAGCCCAGCCTTGGTCGGGCCGGGCCGCAAAACTCCAGGCCCACTCGAAATAGTGCAGGTGATATCGCCACAGCTGGCTCATCTCTTCCGGACGCCAGTCCCACTCGTCGGTCGACCTTGCGGCTGATCCAGCGACCGCAGTTTGCGACGACAGGTCGAAGGGCCGGCCGAGGAACTCGAAGCGACCCTCGGCGTTGGCTACCGCACCGGGATAGCTGTGATCCAGCAGTGAGTCGAGCGCCACCATGGCCTCTGGCCAACCGGGGTCCGTTGGCACCGGCAGGGCGAGGCGGTCGAGTCCGGCGTCGCCAAGCTTGCCCAGCACCGCCCGCTGACCACGCAGGCGCAACCGGTTGGCGACCTGACTCGGCGACAAGCCCGCCACGGTGCGACCAAAGCGGGCCACACCACCGACCCGACTGCGGAGCCCGGAACTCATCGACTCCGTCTCGTTCGGCTCGTGGCTCACGGCTCCTCCGAGCCGGGGATGAAGCCGCAGCGTTGGGCGGTGAGGGTGATGCCATCGCTGAACGATCGCGGGGAGTACCCGAGCACCTCGACGGCTTCGGAAATGTCGAAGGCCTTGTCTTCCTCGAGCCGGTCGAGCTGTTCCACCCTAAGCCTCGGTTTCGCCGCTCGCCCCTCGTAGAGGCCCACAACCCGACGGACCGGCGCCAGCGGAATCGACACCAAACGCACCCTCCGGCCCAACGCCCGGGCTGCGGTTTCCACCACCACCCGAAACGACAACGCCTCCGGGCCGGCCACGTTGAACGACTTGCCGACCGCGGCATCGATCGCCAACGACGCCACCACCGCCTCGGCCAGATCGTCAACCAACACCGGCTGCTGCAACCGATCTCCCCCGCCGGGCAGGGCAAACACCGGCGACCGCCGCAACACCCCCAGCAGCCGAGCCATGTTCCGATCCCCCGGGCCCCCGTAAATCATGGTTGGTCGAATGATGGTCCAGCGAAGGTCGCTCGTAGCGACCGTCTCCTCGGCGGCCAGCCGCACCTCCTTGGACTGGGCCGGAAGCTTGGTGAAGATGCCGGTGGTCGATACAAAGACGGCCCGAGTCAGCCCGGCGACCTCCGCGGCAGCCACCACCGCCGGCGCATGGCCGAACCCCAACGAGGCCACAAACACCAACGAGTCGGCCGCCGATTCGGCAAACACCGACGCCAGAGCGGCTTCATCGTCCAAGTCGCCCCGCAGCACCTCGGCCCCCAGGGCGGCCACGGTGTCGGCGGCATCGGCCGAGCGGGCCAACGCCACCACCTGCGCGCCACGCTCAACCAGCAGCGGGATCACGGCGCCACCGAGGAAGCCGCTACCTCCAACCACCAGCACCCGTGCCCCGGACAGGGTTTCTGGGTTGGGACTCACCGCCGGCTGGGCCGCCGCCACCACCCAGTACCGTCGCGCCGACCGTTGGCGACCGCCCGCTCCAACACCGCGTGGAACTGCTCGGCCAGAACCCGCCGGTCGTAGTGAGCCTCCACAAAGGACCGGGCCATCGCCCCCATTTCCTTGCGGCGTCCGGGATCGTCGGCCAGCTCCACAAAGGCATCCGCCAGTGCCTGGGAATCCTCCGGGTCCACCACCACGGCGCCGGCGCGATCGGCGATGGCTGCCGGCTCGCCGCTCAGACTGGCCACCACCGCCTTGCCCGAGCCGAACAGCTCAAACATCTTCGACGGGATAAAGCTGGCAAAGAGGCTGATATCGCGCAGCGGCACCAGGCAGATGTCGGCGGCGGCGAGCAGCGTCGGCACCCGGTCCCGCGGCACCGGGTCGTGCATGGACACGTTGGTGATGCCCTCGGCCCGGATGTGATCGGCCAGCTTGGCCTTGTCGGCCCCAGCGCCCACAAAGGCGATGTGGATCGGCCGATCGGCACACAACTTGGCCGCATCGGCGACCGCGGTGAGGCCATGGGAGATGCCATGGGCGCCGATATAGAGCACCAGGAGTTCATCGGGTGCGGCGCCCAGCTCAGTGCGCAACCATGGGTCGACCACCGTTTCCGGCGAGAAGCGGGCCAGGTCGACCCCGTTGGGCACCATGGTGACCTTGGCGGCAGGCACGCCTCGTTCGATCAGGTTCTGGCGGAAGCCCTCGGTCACCACCACCACTTCATCGGCGGCGGCGTAACAGGCCAGTTCGATACGTTCGAGCGCGGCGATCAAGGATCGGTTGGTCAACACCCCAAGCTCAACAAAGATCGCGGGCCAGAGATCGCGCACGTCAACCACCAGGCGCGCCTGCTTCACCCGGGCCAACGCCCACGCCGAGAAGATGGAGAAAAAGGTTGGTGACGACACCACCACCACATCGGCCCGACCCACCACCGCCGGTCCCACCAGCGCGCTCGAAGCCATAAACGACAGGTGGCCAAGAATCTTCTTTGCCATGCCTTCGTTCGGCGTGGCGTAGAGCCAGGTGCGCACCACCCGGTAGTTGAGCTCCTGCTCCTTCACCAGCCATCGGCCCTGATATTCGGGCGGCACCTCGCCGGTGGGATGATTTGGCATTCCGGTCAACACCGTGACCGTTTCGCCGGCCTCACCCCACGCCGCCGCCATCTCCGACAGGCGCGCCTGAGGAGCGCCGATCTCCGGCGGGAAATAGTGGGAAACCAGCAATATCCGCATGCTCAGTAAATCCGACCGCGCCGATTCGACACTTCCGACGCCGACCCCCCGAGGGTACCGACTCGCCTCGCCGTCGTTAAATCGACACCGGGGGGATCGCGACGGTCCGATACCGGTTGGCGGGATCCCCGAGTTCGACATCCCCGAGTTGAGCCGGGCCACAGGCGATCGACGAGCTCCGAAGCCGCGATCACCGGTTTACCCAGCCTGACGCCGACCGCCACAGCCGGCCCGAGCGAGAGGTGCCAGGTTCGATGCCCCCGTTCCGTTGGCGGTCCACCAGCTCGATGAACAATGCCTGCATCGCCGCCACATGGCTGGCCCAGTCCGACAACAGGTTGACCGGAGCGGGTCGAGGGGCCGATACCGCCTTGGTAATGGCCGCGGCAGCCGCCCCAACATCGTCGACCGGCACGGTGTGGAGCCCAGCACCGGCGCCCTCCGCAGCCGCAAGCTCCAGATGGACGCCGATGTCGCTCATCACTACCGGCACCCCGAGCGCCGCAGCCTCAACCGGCACCAGCGACAGGCACTCCAAAGCCGACAGACACACCACCGCCGTGGCGCCTAGATAGGCCTGGCGCAAGTGATCCGGGTTGGCGACCGGGCCATGGAAATGCAGCCGATCCCGCCGATCGGTCGGCACCAGATCCCGCAGACTCCCAAGCACATCGGTCGGTACCGACCCCACCATCAAAAGGTCAAGGTTCAGGC
Source organism: uncultured Acidimicrobiales bacterium (assembly GCA_937925845.1). Lineage (GTDB taxonomy): Bacteria > Actinomycetota > Acidimicrobiia > Acidimicrobiales > CALAML01 > CALAML01. The sequence goes on from CALAML010000074.1 coordinate 8,873, forward strand.
CGTCGGCATCGGCCCGAGCCCACGCCGCCACCACATCCTCCAGCCGCTTGTAGTCGTAGTAGTTGGCCACGCTGAGCAAATAGCCGTCGCCCACAACGTGGGTCTGCAGCACCTGAGCGGCAGCCGCCGTCGCCGCACCCAGCCGGGCCGGGCTGGCGCCCGAGGAACCGACGGAAGTGCTGGCGCCGGTGAGATCCAGCACATCGGAGCAGCCGTGGAGCTCGGAGGGGTGAGCGTTGTTACCGTTGCCGCCGGTCTCCTCGGAGTTGGCTGAAGCCGAGGAGAACGGCCCCGGCCGGATCAGATGAAGCTTGGCCGCAGCCCGGGGCAGGTCGCCCACCACCGCCTCGGCCAGCGACTGGGTGGGCACCACCACCGCATCGCATCGGCCCACCGACGCCCGCACCATCCGCCGCTTTAACCGTTCCACCGGGCTTTGGTGGCTGGCAAAGCTCGGACCATCGCCAAAGTAGGCCACGTTCTGCAGCATCAACACCGAGGGCACCGTCACCCCCCGTAGCGGGGCCAGGTTGGCCGGGTTAAACAACAGATCGAAGCCGTTGGCCCGCCCAGGCAGCTCGGCCTGTTCAAACCGGATCCGGTCCTGGGTCGACTCCACCTCGATCGGTTCGATCGTCACCGACGACCGCGCACCCCCGACCCCGCCAGAGGAGCCGGCTACTTCGGACCGCAACCGATCCACGTTCCACGGTGCGGCCAGCACCGTCAGCTGGTTGGCCGGACCGTAGCTTTGGAAGGCACGCAGCTGATGGGTCAGCACACTCAGCCCGCCACCGACCCGAGCCGAGGAGCCGTTCACCAGGATGCGCAGCGGCCGATCAGTGGAATCGGACGAGTCGGCAGAGTTGGCAGAGGACTCACCGGCCGGCGCCGACTGGGTGGTGCCGCTCACGCTGGCTCCGTGGACAACTGGCCGTCGTCGCTCACCACCACCCGGAAGCGGTTGCCGCCAGGCGACTCCAACACCAGCCCATCGGCGGCAAACACCGAATCAAGGTCGTAGCGGCCCAGGTCGACGGTCCGATCGCCCTTCAGGTGGTTTCGGAACATGATGCTGCCGATCGCCCCCTCCAGAATCCGCTCATCGTCGGCGGCCTGGAGGTCGACATCGAGGTTGTCGGGGCCGATGCCCTGCACATCAAACAACTTCAACGTGTGCGGATGCACCGATTGGTAGGCGGGCGAACGGCCAGTCTCGGGTCGCACCCGAAACACCGGGTTCAGCGCCCGATCGAAACCATCGAAGCGACGGATCTCGTAGTTGCGGATAATCACTTCCTGAGGAGCCGGATCTTCAGCGTCGACCACCAGCACCAGCCCAGGCTCCTGAGGAATCGAATCCTCACTCAGAGCCCAGTAGCCACCGTCGATATGGAGCTGGGCGTGGCTTCGCAGACGAGCGAGCTGCCGCCCGCTCTCCGAGGAGAACTGGCGAGCCGACACCCAGGCGTCGTTCTCGATGACCAGATCGACCTCGCCGTTGTCGGTCATGTACACGTTGGTGATCGAACAATCGGCCGATGTCCGCAGGCCCACCCCGCAGGCATGAACCCAGCTGTCGCGGATGTGGTGCAGTACGTACTGACTGTTCTCGATCACCAGTCCGGCGCCACTGCAGCCGAAGATCTCGGTGGCGGCCACCACACACTGGTCGTTGTTGCGGTTCACCCCCCGCCAAGCGATCCCGTCAACAAAGCCACCCCGGTTGGCGTCGAACTGCCAGCGGCCGATGAAACACCGCTCGACCACATGGTGCTGGTTCGAGATGGTGGCCGCCGGCGTCTGTACAAACTCGATCGCCGCAGTGGGCACCGAGCCCAGAGTGTCGTTGCCCTGGAACCGAATGCCAAAGATGTGGACGCCGACACACTCGTCGACAACCACCATCGGCTGCTCCCCGCCGTTGTCGGCCCAGAGCAGGGCCGAGCCACCAGCACCGCGGTCACCCCAACCATCACCGATCAGCGACACGTTCCGCCGGAAAAGACGGATCGGGGCGGAGATCAGATGGCTCCCGCTCAAATGAATGGTGCCGGCCCGCCAGGCGTTGGTATCGCCCAGAGAGTCGATAGCGGCCTGGATCGCCGCCGTATCGTCGGCCACACCGTCGCCGACGGCGCCCAAGCTGGCCACGTCGATCACCTGCGGACCGGGGTTCACCACGATCGCCGGACGTTCAACGTTCTCTGGTGGGATTGTGGTCGTGCTCGTGGTGCCGCTGTCGGCCCCTGCAGAGGTGGTGGTCGAGTCGGTTGTCGGCGGGAGTTCTGGCGGCGGCTGGAGCGCGTCAACGTCATTGGGGTCTTCCGATGAACGGGAACACGCGGCAGCGCCACCGATCACCAGAGCGCCGAGCATGGCCCGGCGACTCAGCCCCGAAGCCAGCGCCCGCGGCACCACACCGGTGCTGGCCGCGGCCCCGCCGGTAGCGGTCTGGTCCGCAGCCAGACTCTCAGGGAAACGAAGCCCGGCGACCACACCAGGCTCGCCGGTACCGCCCTCAGGCGTTGGGTGAAGTGGATCGCCCGAAACGCTGGCGGGTCGACTCGGGGTCTCCGGGCGCGACCGGGCCGGGTCCACCGATTCAGACGTCATGGCTTCATCATCGCGTGTGAGCAAGCACCGCCGGGTTCACCTCGACCCAAACGCCCGGTTGATCAGACAATGCGGCGCGGGCCAGGAAGGCCAGCTGATGGGACCGCACCAGCTCTCCCAGCGCGGCCGACTGGGCCAACACCGCCGTTTCCGATGGCTGGTTGGCTCCCGTCGCCGTTGCCGATCGGCCCGGTTCAGGCAGGCTGGCCACCCAATCGGAGTAGAGGGCATGGTGGCCGCGATCGCGCCGACGACGCCGCTGCCGGTGTCGGCCCTGCGACATCACCCCCACCTCGCTCCAATCATCCACGGTCACCGTGTCGTGGTCGGTGCGCAGGCTGAGACGCTCGCGACCACCCATCACCCGAGGCCCAACATCCACCAGCCGGATGTCGGCCCGCCCCCGCGCACCAAAGTCGAGAGCCACCTCGATGCCCTGGCCGGTCAGCGGCTCGGCCCGCAGGCGCAGGGGCAACTCGTCGTCGAACACCATCAACGAGAGGTCCAACCAGTGGGTCAGGTTGCCGAGGGTGCGGCCGCCCTCCCCCGGCGCCCGATACCAATGGAAGCGATCGAGAGGAAAGCCCTCCACATCGGCGACGAACTGGCGCGGTGTCAGCGAGGTGGCCAGGGCGGTACGGTCCCGGGCGAAACGACGGTTGTGCCCGACCCGAAGTGTTGCCCCAGTGGGAGCGGCGCCGAGGGCCCGCACCAATGCGTCGAGCTGATCACCCGTGGTGGCCGCAGGCTTTTCCACCAACACTCGCGCACCGTTAGCGAGAGCGCGGGCGGCGTAGCGGCCGTGATGGCTGTGAGCGCAGGCGATGACCAACCCGTCAAAGGACGCGCCGGCCTCGAGGATGTCGAGCGGGCTCGCCACCACCTCCACCTCAGCCCGGGACCGCACGCCAGAGCCAATCGTGGCCGCCAAGCGCCGAGCCCGCACCAGGCTGGCATCGGTCACAGTGAACCGGCTCACCCCGGCACCGACCAGGGCCGGCACCACGATGTTGTGCATATAGGCACCGGCCCCTACCAGCGCCACGTGCCGACCGGAGGGCACCGAAGCTTCGTCGGCTTCGTTGGCTTCGCTGATGGTGGCGGTCGAGCGGCGACCACTGCGCTCGTTGGCCGTACCGGGCTCCTCGACTCCACCAACCAGACCGGCCGTACCGGCCCCGAGCGGCGGGGTGACGCCGTAGTGCCAGGTGATCAGTTCCGTCGCCTCATCGTCCTCCAGTACCTGACCGATAGCACTGCCGCGCCATGGGCCCGACGCCACCCCACCATCGGGGGTGACCACCTCGGTGGCAACAAACCGAACCAACTCCTGGCGGCCGTGCTGACCCACCCCTCGACGGCGGGTGTTGGCCTTACGCAGCGCCTCCCGCGGCCCGTCGGCACCCACATAGGCGCTCAGACGCCGAGCCGACGTCGCCGCCCCCAGGATCCGGCGACCGACCAAACTCGAACCGGACGGCCGGCCCGATGTCTCTGCGTTCGGGCGGTCCGATGCTGTCGCCGAACCCTCCGGGACCACTACCGGGCTGGCGGATGCGGTCGCTGGATCCAAAGCGGGCACCGGCTCACCGGGAGCGGCAATGTCACGATCGGTTTCTCCGGACGATGAGTCGCTGACCGGCAGCTCCGACGAACCCACGTCGACTGGTCGCCGGTCGAGGATCGTCACCCCGCGAAACACCGTCAGCGGCTGCGGCCCGATCTGTTCAACACCAGCTTGTTTAACCGCAGCTTGTTCAACATCAGCCTGTTCCGCGCCTGCGGTCCTGTCCGGCTCCTCGGAGCGGCCGAGCTGGCTCTCAGGGTCGGGCTGGCCACCTCCGCCGACGCGATCGCGGGGAGGCGTGGTCATCGCTTCGGAAGCGAGGGTGGCTTCGGCGCCGGTCGAGGCAGCCACGAGCGATCCTCGGTCACCACCATCACGCCGTAGAGCACCAACAGCACCAGGGCCCGGGTTCCGCCACGCTCGTTGTAGCTGAAGGTTCCCACCCACAACAGGTCGGCCATCGAGGTGCCCAACGCCACCCAAATCAAGAACCGCAACACCGACTTCGGGTCTCTCGCACCACGCTCGATCCCGGCCGCGAGCCGTCGATCAAAGAAGCGCAACACCACCCCGACGACGCCCACCATCATGAAGATGCCGAACCAACCGAAGTTGAAGTAGAACTCGCCGTGCAACAACGCAGCCATCGAGTGGCCGGTCACCAACAGATGGGGCAACAACCGCTCGGTCAACACCGTGCCGAAACCCGGCGGCTTGCCCGGCCAGAAGGCGCGGGGCACCTGCACCACGGTGGCTACGGCGAAGGTGTGGCCGTTGGCCCGAGGCGGACCGAGCTCGGCCTCGTCGAGTTCCAACAGCGTGGCAAAGGTTTCGAGCGGCGCAGTCACCGACACCAACCCCGCACCCTCGGTGAGGGCCCGCGTATTGCCGATACCAAGCTCCGGATGGCGCACCCACGCAAACACCAACAGCATCGGGATCACCGCCACCACCAGCATCGGCTTCAGAACCTGGGTCCGCATCGACGGCAGCACCGCCACCAACAGCGCCACGGCCAGGGTGGCGAGGTTCAGCCGGCCGCCTCCGGTGAACACAAACAGGTAGTAGCCACCAAACACGGCCAGCACCAAGCCCCACCGCACCGGCTGCGAGAGGCGGTCGATGCCTCTGGCGGTCATCCCCACCACTGAACCAAAGCCAACCAGCAGCACGCCGCTGTAGGCCGCGGCGGCGGCAATCGGACCAAGGGGTGCACCGGTCACCGCCAACAGCACGCCAACACCAAAGAGCACCCAGCCCCGCCGCACACACCAGCGCATCACCCCCGGTGGACGATCCTCCGCGGTCCAGGTGCCAAGCCGGCGAAAGTCATCGTCGTTGGTGCGCAGAAACAGCAGATACACCGCCAGGTTCACCGTGTGGGCGATCGTGGCGGCGTCGAACAACGCCCGCTGACTCACCCCGGTGGAGCCGTTGAGAATCAGGCCCGAGTAGCCCACAAACACCGCCGAGGCGAAGAAGTAGACGCCGGTAGCGGTGATCATCCGGCCGCCATGGCGCAGAAAAACCGACAAGCCAAACGCCAGCGCAGCAATGGAAATGATGGTGAGCGCGGTGGCCTCGCCGAGGTTGGCCCGAAAGAACAGCACCCCCGGCACCACAGCCAGCCAGAGCAACAGCTCGGCGGTGGCCAGCGAACCACGGGTACTGCTCAGCAATCGCACCTCGCGCACCGGTGCGGTCTCGCCCGAGCCATTGTTGCCCGAGCCGTTGTTGCTGGAGCCCGGGCCCGACCCACCGCCGAAGCCACCACCCGAACCACCGTGGCGACCGGTTTGGCCGGAACGGTCGAAGCGGACCGACTCACCGGTTCCACTGTTGCCACCATCGCCGCGACGGGTATCGAGCGCAGTCCTCCCGCCCCGACCCCCTGAACCGGCGACCGAGCGCGGCCCATGGGGCGACAACATGCCCCGGCGCGACGACGAAGACGAAGAGGATGAAGACCGATCAGCCACCGTGGGGCCGCCCTCTCACGGTCTCCCAGACCCGAGTCAGGGCCAGCTTGGCCCAAGGCTCGCCCAGCTTCGACGCATCCCGGAACCCCTGCACCGACTCCCGCGCCGACACCACAGACTCATAGGCCTGCCAGCGAGCCAGATCGGCCCGATAGCGACCGAGCATGCGACGCAGGTCGGCCTCAACGCCCAACTCCTCAACCTGCTCGCGCTCGAGGGCGGCCTCGGTCATGGCCACCAGCCCCTCACGCATCTGGCGCCGACGATGGGTGGCCCGACTCGTGGAGTTGGCAGCCACCCGAACCGTCACCAGTCGGCGATCGACATAGGCGAAGGTGCAGTGGGCGGCCATCCGCAGCACCAGATCCTGATCTTGCATGGTGATCCAGGCCGGATCCTCCGAAAAACCGCCGAAGCGCTTGAAGGCATCGGTAGAAAACAAGGTGGCGCCGGCAAACATCGGCGTAAACGGGTAGAAGTAGCGCACCATCTCCGGCGGCTCACACAACGCGGGCCCGGTGTAGGGCGGATCCGGCCGGGTGATGACCCCACCATTGGGCGCGCCGTCCTTCACCCCGACTTCCCCGCTGTCGTCGAGGTATTCGACGTGGCAGTGGGCCACCTCCGCGCCGGTTTCGTCGAGCCGCGGCACCATCTCGGCATAGAAGTCGGGATGCAATAAGTCGTCAGCGTCGAGAAACTGCACATACCGCGAGGTCGCAGCCATAGCGCCACGGTTCCGCAACGGCGCCGGGCCCACGTTCACGGCTTCGGCAACAAACTCCACCCGCGGGTCCTCGGCGGCAAACTGTCGACCGATGGCGGCGGTGTTGTCACTTGAGCCGTTATCGAACAACCGCAGCGTCCAACAGTTCAGGCTCTGGGCCTGAAGCGACTCAACGGTGGCGGCCAGCGTCTCCGCCGAGTTGAAGGCGGGGGTAACCACGGTGACCGCAGGGGTCGCGGTCGGAACACCCATCAATCACCCTTCGGGGTGAGCCGTCCGTCGGCGGCAGCGTCGGCATCCAAGTCGATGGCCGGAGCGGTCTCGGTGGAAGCCGCCGACTGCCGGAGATCGATCTCCGATGGTGATCCGTGGCTGGAGGAAGCGGTGGGCAGAGGTGCGGTGCCCCGATCGCCGACCGCGTTGATCCCCTCGTAGTCCTCGCGGGGCTCGATCGAGATGGCAGAGCCAGAGCTGCGCTGCGACTTCGAGATCGAGGGCGGGCGGATGCCGCCACCAAAGAAGGCGCCGATCCGACGCAACAACGGTTGCTGTTCGTCGTCGTCGATGAAGTACGGATCGTTGTAGCCATAGCTGCCATCGGTCGGCACCCGGTTCAGCACCGTGCCCAACAGCGGCGCATCAACCTGGCGCAGCAGCTGAACGGCCCGACGGGTCTGGTCGATCTGGGTTCGCGACACCGACGACACCAGGATCACGCCATCGATCAAGTCGCTCAGCACCCGGGCATCAGAAACCGGAAGTACCGGCGGCGAATCGATCACGACCAGGTCGGCCCGCTTCAACACATCGCTGACCAGGTTGGCGAGCTGCACCGACGAGAGCATCTCGATCGGATCCGCCGGCTTGGGCCCCGTCGTGAGCACCGTGAGGGTGGGTACCCGATCCAGCGGCGCCAACAGATCGTCGAGCGCCACATCGCCGATCAACGCCGAAGTGACGCCAAGCTCGTTGTCGATTCCGAAGTACTCCTGGAGCTTCGGCCGCCGGAAGTCGCAGTCGATCAGCACCACCCGATCGCCGCTTTCGGCCAAGGCCACGGCCAGGTTGGCCGCGGTGGTGCTCTTGCCCTCACCCGGCATCGGGCTGGTGACCAACAGGGTGCGGCACTCCGATTCCAGGGTGATGAAGCGCAGCGAGGTCCGCAGGGAACGGTAGGACTCAGCGGCGGCCGACCGGGGATCGCTCAAGGTGATCAGGGCACCGGTCCCCCACTTCTTCAACCGCACCATCGGCACCAGCGCCAGCGACGGAAGGCCGCCGGTGGCTTCATAAACGTCGTCTTCGGTGTTCACCGCATCATCGAGATGGTCGACCACAAAGGCGGCCGCCGCGCCAAGCAACGAGCCGGCCAGCAGACCAAGGATCAGGTTGCGGGGCCAGGCCGGCTGGAACGGATCGCTCGGTAGCGAAGCCTGGCGCTGTACCTCAAGGCCGTCGCTGGCCGAGGTCTCAGCCGCCGCAGCCTGCTGGCGTTGAAGACGGAGCTGGCTCAAGCTGAACCCGAGCTGGTTGAACTCCTCCTGGATCAGCGACAGGTCGGTATCACGAGCCTCTTCGATGTCGCTGCGCTCCCGCTCCAGACGAGTCACATCGTCCTGCGCGGCGATGGCCTCGGCCGAGTCCTCCTCGGCGTCGAAGAGCTCCAAGCGGGCGTCTTCGAGCTGATCGTCGATGTCGTCGATGTCCTGGCGGGCAGCATCGCGAATCTGGGTGCGCTCCTCGGTGAGCTCGCCGAGACGACGCTCACCGTCGGCGATCGACACGTTGATAAAGGTGATGTTGGAGCTGATGGCCTCCAACCGGGCGTTGTCGCGGCTCGCAGCGTAGGCATCGGCCCACGTTTGCGCCGCCAGCTGGGCATCTTCGGCCGTCTTGCCCTCCACCACGAAGCGGATCACGGTGTCGCTCTTTTGTTTGGAGATCACCGCGTTCGGCAGGTAGCCCACGGCGCGGCGAACCTCTTCCTTCACCACCTCGCGATCGGCCCGCTGTAGCTCGCGATCAATGTCGTTCAGCTGCGACTGCACCACGGCTCCGTCGATCGAACGGGCCGGGAGATAAATGAACTCCACCGTCGAGCGGTACAGGGTGGGTTGCACCGCGGTAAAGAGGGCCGCGAGCACAACGGTAAGAAGGGCGATGGCGAACACCAGACGACGACGCCGACGCAGGACCGATGCGGCCCGGCGTAGCTCGCTCTGTTGCAGCTCCTGTTGCATCAAATCATCCTTGGCCGACGGACCTGCTGGCCCACCGAGTATTCCGTGGTTGGTCTTGGTTGATCGTTGATCGTAGGTATGGCTCGTTGTTCGAACTCAGTGGCGGTCACCCGCGTCTCACCGCCATATCCAGCCAACAACGCAGCCAACACGACATCGAAACGTGGGACAGCACCGAAGCACCAGTCGGTGACCCGGCAGACCTCACGGACTCTTGCTACCAGAGTGCCGCATCCGGCCCAAGAGCACCAGACACCTCTGGGCCCAAACGCTCGCGGAGTAGGGCGCGGCCAAACCAGCACTGCGATCGCCCCAGGTAGGCAATTGTTCCCGATGATGGTGTAGGAACCGCATGGCCCCGGTCAATGCCGGCGCGGAAGCCGGGGGAATCACCAGGCCGTTAAAGCCATCGCGCACCACCTCCACCGCCGAGCCACAGGCGTCGGTCACCACCAGCGGTCGACCACCGAGTGCCCCTTCGACCACCACCAGTGGCCAAGGATCAACCCGGCTCGGCACCACCATCACACCGTGAGCGGCGACCAGAGCGGGCAGATCCTGCGGTTGGACAAACCCCAGATCGGTCACCCCCGGCTCATCGACCAATCGGGGAGCCAACTCGCCGGTGCCCCCGCAGGTGAGCGTCCAGGGATCGGCCACCTCCGAACGGTAGGAGCGGTAGGCGTCAAGCAGTACATCGAGGCCCTTGCGGGGCACGTACTGGCCGAGAAACAGGAACGAGCGAGGCCAGTCACCGGCGGTTGGGTCGGCGGCGGTGGGATCGGCGACGACCGGATCATCGACGGTCGTCGCGGTCGTGGCGGTGCTAGCCGTCGGGTCAGCGACGACCGGGTCGGAGGCGGCCGCTCCGGTTTCGATTTCGGGGCGGAGGTCGGCGAAGCGGTCATCGACTGCGTAGAGACCGGTGAAGACCAGGCCGGAGCGGGTCTGGATTTCGGCGGCCAGGCGCCGAGCGCGCTCGCCCGGCACCCATACCGAGTCGACGTGGCGCAAATACCGGCGATGGCGGGCCGACACCAGCCAGCCGTGGCCGGTGAACCGCTGGGGGTTGTCCATCGCCATCACCACCGACTGTGCGCCGAGACGATCCCGATGCACCGCCAACTCCGAAATCCCCTGGTGCTGCCAGCCGCCCAGCACCAACACCTCCGGTGTGGTCGGGGCCACCGCAGCCTCCACCTCACCGATGTCGTCGCCGTCGGCCACCATGGTGTGGTTGATGCCGGCCATCACGTCGGCGGAGAACGGAGCGTTGTCAGCGCTCGGCGTGGGCCGACCAACCACCACCGACACTTCGACTTCGGGGCAGGCATCAAGAGCCCGCCAACACGCAGCCATGTATCCCGAAGGCCGAGACAACACAAAGGTGACCCGCACCGGATTGTCGGCACTCAGTTCGATGCCGCCGGCTTCGCTGGCTACGTCGGTTCCGCGGCTTGCGTCGTTCGCGCCGGTTCCATCGGATCCGCCGGCCCCACTGCTCGCGCCCGCTTCGCCGGCTCCATCGGTTCCGCCGGTTCCGCTAGCCCCGCTCACGTTGTCGCTCACGCGGCGCCGCCGTGGAAGAAGCGGTCGACCCCCACCCGGGCCAGCAGCTCATCACGAGGGCCGATGGCCACCATGCCGTCGTGGTCGAGCACCAGCACCCGATCACAAATCTCGAGGGTGGCCGGTCGATGAGCGACGATAAAGAGCGTCATCTCCCCCTTTACCGACGCCAGCGTGTCGCGGATCGCCCGCTCGGTTTCGGCATCGAGAGCGGCGGTGGGCTCGTCGAGCACCAACACCTCCGGGTCGCCGGCAAAGGCCCGAGCCAGGCTGAGCCGTTGGCGCTGGCCACCCGACACCGAGTTGTCGGCCACCGCGGTGGCATAGCCGTCGTCCCAACCCCGGATCGTGTCATCGATGGCGGCCCGAACTGCAGCCAAGCGCACCTGCTCATCGGTGATCCAGGGCCGGTGGAACCGAATGTTCTCCGTGACCGACGCCCGCAGCAGATGCGGGTCCTGAGGCACGTAGGCCACCCGCCGGGCAAACACGTCGGGGTCGATGCGGTTGACCTCAACCCCGTTGATCGACACCTTTCCGGACGTGGCCACCTGCAACCGCAGCAGCAGATCGGCGAGTGTGGACTTGCCCACCCCCGAGGGGCCGACGATGCCGATGGCCTCGCCGGCATCAACCGAAAACTCGATGTTGTCGAGCACATCGGTCTCGCCGTCGTAGCTGAAAGTGACACTCTGGAAGGCCACGTTGCGGACCGATTCGATCGACTCCGAACCGAAGGTGGCGGCGTGGCGGCCGAGGTTCTCTTCGGCCTCAAGCACCCGCCCGATGTATGGCACCAACTCGTTCAGTTGGTGATAGTTGGCCTGCAGCAGCTGGCTGTAGGCGAGCGAGCGGATGATGATCAGCACTACCGCACCGAGCCCGGCCTGGGACTCGCTGTCGAGCAGCCGCAGACCGGCGAGGGCGGCAATCACCAGAGCCAAGCCGAGGGTTTGGTACACCGCCGGGGCCAGGCGCCCGAGGCTTTCCTGGCGCCGCATCGGATCGATAGCGGCGTGCAGCAGCTCACCCACCCGGCTTCGGCTCACGTCATCGACGTTGAAGGTCCGGGCTTCTCGCGACAGCGCCACCGTCTCGCTGATGCCTCCAGCAAAGCGGGCGTTGGCGTCGCTGGCCTCACCGCCGAGTCGACGGCTCAAGCGGGCGAAGGGCCGCATCAGGAAAAACAGCATCACGCCGAACGCCATCACCGCGGCAGCGGCCACCGGCTGGACCAGGAAGGCCGAGATCATCAGCGCGGTCAGGATGCCGGTGGCGTCGATGGCCGATAACAGATGATGCAATGACTGCGACGCCTGGCGGGTCTGGAAGGTAAGGAGATCCTGGAGGGCGCCCGGTGGTTCGGCGGCCTGTCGTGACGCTGCGGCCCGGGTGTAGGAATCAAAGAGGTCGCCACGCACCCGCATCTCGATGCTGGCCAGCAGCGCCCCGGCCTGACGCGACACCACAAGTTGGGCGGCGAAACGAACCACGATCAGCACGCCGACCACGATGAAGACGGAACTGACGGCCACGCCGGTGGCGGTCACGAAGGGGAACGCCTCAAAGTCGACCACGTCGTTGCCGCCGGTGATGGCCAAACCCATCTCCACCACCAACACCAGGATGGCGGCCTCGATAAAGCCGGCGATCAGCGAAGCGATGCCGACCAGAAGCAGGCGCCCGGTCTGGTCGCCGAGATACCGACCGACCACTTGGCGCGCCGGTACGGATTGCGCGTCGTCGGCCACCGATCCATTGTCCCCCACACCCGCCACCGAAGCCACACTCATCCCCGAATCCGGCAAAATCGCTGGGATCGCCACCACGAGAGCGCCCACGAGACCCGGGTCATGGTTTGGTGCTCGCCGCTAGTGGGTTCGGCCAACTGCAGTTGCCGCTGCTGCGAAAGAACCCTGCAACGGGTGCCTGACACCCTTTGCAGGCTCGGCCGGCTTTGCCGCCAAGGAGGTCTCCTAATGGGGGTGGAGTCAGCCAGCCTTCGGCTTGGCGCGAACTCAACTCGCCCCGGCAACGTCAGTTGCGATTGAGCTGGGTCGCCTCATGACTGAGCCGACGAGAGGCTATTGCCTGAGGAGCCGTTGATGGAGCTCGGCGGTTTTCTGGAGCTGAGTGGCCAGCGACCGTTCGGCTTGGTTGGCTCGCGCTTCGTCGGCCATCGCGGTTCGGCGCTTGGGGTTCTCCAGCAGGCTGATCAGCGCCGCCGCCGCTTCGTCGATTGAGTCCGGCTTCACCAACAAGCCGGTGGTGCCGTCGTCGACCAGTTCAGGAGTGCCGCCGTTCGCCGACGCGATCAACGGCAGCCCGTCCACCAACGCCTCGGCCACCCACACGCTGCACGGTTCGGGGCTGAGCCGGTTCTGAAAGCCCACGTGGTAGTCCCGGTGGCGGGCCCGAAGATCCTCCACATGCCCCAGTAACCGCACCCGATCGGTCGGCGAGGGGATCTCGACATCGGCTACCAGGCCGGCCGACTGAGCCTGGGCCAACAGCGCCTTCACATAGGGCGACTCCACCATCGGACCCCCGGCAATGTCGAGCGCCACATCAAAGCCCCGCTCCACCGCCGCCGCCACCGCACCTATGGCCACATGGTGACCCTTGTCAGGCTCCAACCGGCCGGCCGACAGACAGCGAATGGCGGCATCGGTCCGACCCATCGGGTCACGCCCTTTTTGTCTCTCACCGTTCTCACCTTTGCTTGCACCGGCAGCCGTCGTGGGCCCGGCCGACCCAACAGCGTTTGGTTCAACCGGCGTACTGGAGCTACCTGGTTCAGGCCGCAGCACCATGGCCTCCGACTGCCTTCCCGCTCGTTCGACATCCGGCGGCTTCGCTGATGCTGCGTCCTCCCCACCGATGCCGGCACTTCTTGTTGGTGCGCCGGCTACTGACCGCGCCGTTGGCGATTCGACACCTCCTGATTGGCCATGGTCGTTCGCTTCAGCCAGTGGCTCGGCACCGTTGTGAATCACCGTGATATCGGGCCCGGCTTGGCGCCAGCTATCGGCCACATACTCGGAGACGGCAAGCAGGTGGTCACAGCCGCGGGCCGCGATTTTGTGGTTTACCCGACGACGAGCCCCCGCACTGGCCCCCGGCGCCGACGAGTTGTGCAGGTGCCACACCACCGTGAAGCCAGCCCGACGAAGGAAGGTACCGACCACCGCCTGGGGCAACCAGTGCACATGGACCACCCGAATGTTTCGCGCCTGCAGCTCCGGCACCAGAGCCCGGGCGGTTCGCCGAGCATCACGAATCATGGCCGGCATCGACGCCGCCACCGACACCGCACCGCCATCGGCGCTCCACGAACTCAAACCATCGACCCGATGGACCCGATCGCCGGCTGGTGAAGCCCGAAGATCATCGAAGTGGCCACCCGGCCCCAGCGAAATCGTGTGCATCCGCCCGAAGGCCTCCACCAGGTGACGCTGGACCGCCGCCACCCCGTAAACCTCAGCGCCGGTGACCAACATGGCCACCCCGTCGCCATGGCTGGTCAGATCCACAGTGCGGTCCACACGGCCGGCGGCGAGTCGGTCGCCGGTGCTACCGGCGGCCGGGTCGTGGGTGATGTCGGGTCGGTCATGTTGGGGTCAACGGTCCACGCTCACCGTGTAAGTCTACTCAGGCCCAGGTGTCCGCTCAGCCCACGCGCGGGGCCCCGATTCCCTGCACTGGCAGAGCCGAAGCGGCTGACAATTATCGGAGGCTGGCGCCATGATCCGGCCCAGATTCCAAAATTTCCGGCCCGCTCCGGAAATGTCGGAAGTTTGCGACAAATCCTGTCGCCGTTTTCCGACATTTCGGGTTGGGGTGAGGATGAGTACCTTGGAGGGTTATGGCCACACTCCTTTTCGCTGCGTTCTGTGGCGACCCGGGAACGCTGGGGTAGCTGAACCGAGCTATGGCAAACCGGGGTCGATCATCGAGATCTGAAGCCAGTCGGCTGCGTCGTGTCGCGTCCGGGCTTCGACGGCTCGATCAGCCTGAACGTATCGACATCGACCTACTGGAAGCCGAACTCTATGGACGACCGTCCGGCGGCACCGACACCGACGGAGCTGCTCCGGGTGACGAAGCGGCGTCGAACATGGGGGCCCAGGTCGACCTCGACGACGCGCCCGATGCCCGCCACCTCGATTCCGATGTCGATGCCGATTCCGGCCAACTCGATGTCGGGCCCGATTCCGTGGCCGAGCGCAGGGGTCGCGGTCGCAGCGGAACCGCGGCTCTCAAGCGGCGAGCATCCCGGGAGGCGGCGGCGCCCGCTGCTGCCGGTGTGGCCCAAAGCGGCCCGGTGGTTCTCGCCCTCGGCCTCTTTGCCGCCATCGCGGCGCAGATCAGCGGCGCCCAACCCACCGGCACCGCCATCGCCGATGCCGTCCTCACCGGTGCCTTCGCGGCACTGGTGACCGTTGCCGCATCGCGGGCCGGTACCTGGTCGCTGCTGGCGCTATCCGGGGCCGCCGTGCTGCTGGCCGGTCCCACCTGGTTTCTCATCCCCGCGGCGGCCGCCGTTTGGATCGCCGCCACGCGTTCAAGCGTCCCGGCCAACCATCGCATCATGGGTGCGATATCGGGCGGGCTGGCCATCGTGTCGGCCCTCAACGGTGGGCCAGCGTTCTTCTTCGGCCTGCCATCGTTGGTCGTCGGCGGGCTCTCGCTCTGGGTCTTGGGCTCGGCGTGGAGGCGAAGCCGCGACCGTGAACGGAACCTGGCCAAGCAGATACTGATTCCGCTCGGCATCGGTGCAACAATCATCGCCATCGCCACCGCCGTTGGTGGAGCGCTGGCCGGGCTATCGCTGGTGGAAGGCGAACGCAACGCCCGCGCCGGACTCGACGGGGTAGAGAACGCCGAAGCCGACTCCGCCCGCTCCAGCCTGGCCAGCGCCAAGAGCAACTTCAGCGACGCCGCCAGCACCGCTCAAGCCTGGTGGGTGCGCCCCGGCCGCCTCTTGCCGGTGGTGAGCCAGCACCTCCAGGTGGTGGAGTCGGCCGCGCTTGCGGGACGCGACACCGCCGGTGCCGCCGAAGAACTGCTCGCCACCTACGACGCCATGAACGCCACCGGAGGCCGCATCGACGTCGACCGACTCGCCACCCTGCAAACGCCACTGGCCGACGCCACGCGGGCGGTCGGCAGCAGCGCCCGCCGCCTCGAAACGGCCAACAACGGCTGGATCGTGGCGCCGGTGCAAAGCCGCACCACCGACCTGCTCGACGAGTTGGTCGCGGCCGAAGACACCCTGACCCTCGGCGAATCGGTGCTGG
Source organism: uncultured Acidimicrobiales bacterium (assembly GCA_937925845.1). Classification (GTDB taxonomy): domain Bacteria; phylum Actinomycetota; class Acidimicrobiia; order Acidimicrobiales; family CALAML01; genus CALAML01. The sequence goes on from CALAML010000074.1 coordinate 24,871, forward strand.
CAGTGGCCCCGGGCCTGCTCGGAGCCGATGGTCCCCGCCGCTACTTCGTGATCTTCGGCCAGCCCGGTGAGGCCAGAGAACTCGGCGGGTTCATGGGCAACTGGGGCGAACTCACCGTCGATCGCGGTTCGTTCAACTTCCCCCGCAACGGCCGAACCATCGACCTGCTACCGCTGAATGAAAACTCTCCCGACGTGGCCCCGGCCGAACCGTATGAGTTCACCTTCCGCCCCCCGGCCACCGTCGGCGCCTACTACGAGCCCAACCGAAACGTGCAGGACATCACCGGGCACCCCGACTTCCCCACCGTCGCCCGAATGATCAACGACATCTACCCACAGGCCGGTGGTGCCCCAATCGACGGTGCGCTTTACGTCGACCCGTTCAGCCTGCAGGCGCTGCTCAGTATCACCGGCCCCGTGGTGGTTGGCGACGGGTCGCTCACCCTCGACGCGTCGACGGCCGGCATGTTCCTCACCCGCGAGCAGTACCGGGGCCTCGACCAGCGCGACGAGCGGGTCGACCTGTTGGCGGAAGCCTTCGTGCTCACCTTCGAACGACTCACCAGCTCCGACCTTCCGGCACCGCAGAGCCTGATCGACACCCTCGGCCCCATGGTGGAATCTGGGCGCCTGCAGTTCACCAGCTTCGATCAGAGTGAAGCTGCGGTGCTCACGGAGCTCGGCCTCAACGGCGGCCTGAACCCGATCAATGGCACCGACTTTCTCTCGGTTTCGTCGGCCAACGCGGCCAACAACAAGATCGACTCCTTCCTGCAGCGGCGGGTCACCTACAACCCAACCTTCGATCCGGCGACCGGCCAGGTAACGGCCAAGCTCATCGTCGAACTCGAGAACTCGGCCCCCACCGTCGGCTTCAGCGAGGAAGTGCTGGGCGAGGGCGGTAGGGCCGGGGTCAGCCGTCAGCTCCTCACCATTCGAACTCCGCTGGAGGCCACAGAAACCCGACTCGACGGGGCGCCGCTCGACAGCCCAGCCGACCGGCGCCAAGAGTTCGGCCTACAGAGCTTCGGCTTGTTCGTCACCCTACAGCCGGGCCAGACCCGCACCGTGGAGATGGACCTCAGCGGCACCCTGGTGCCGAGCGACACCTACCGGGTGCGCCTCGACAACCAACCACTGGTGAACTTCGACGCCCTCTTTGTAAACCTCGCAGCCGCACCGGGCTGGACCGTCGCCGACGCCCCCGGCCTCAGCGGCGAACCAAACCTCTGGTTCAAAGACTTCGACCTCACCGGCCGCCTCACCGCCAACTGACCCGAGCCCGACGCAAGCCAACGGCCAAGCCGGCCCCTGCCCTGCCCGAAATGTCGGCGCCCAGCACTGAATATCAGCGTCCAGCCCCGACATTTCCCAAACCCCCTCGCTCGCCTCACCAACGGCCAAGCCGGTCCGAAATGTCGGCGCCCAGCACGAAATATAAGCGTCCAGCCCCGACATTTCCCAAACCGGCCCGAAATGTCGGCGCCCAGTGCTGAATATCAGCGTCCAGCACCGACATTTGGGGAGTAGCGTCGCTATGGGAAGCGCTATTTGTTCTGGCCGGGGAACCAGATGGCGGTCGGTGGCCTTGTTTTGATTGAACGGTGCCGTTTTCGAGCGCACCAACCATCCGGGAGGACCGATGAGGATCTTGAACCGCAGGCCGTGGCAGGCGTTGCTGCTTTGGCTGATCGGGGCGCTGCTCGCGCCAATAATTGCGACCAGCTGTGACCCGAGCACCCCGAACGATCCCAACTGGCCGCTCCAGAACACCGACTTCTTCTTCGAGATCCTGAAGGACCCGAACGCCACCCCGGAACCGTGGGAACCCCACGATGAGCAATGGCTCCACCTCCATCGGAACCACCCCACGGTTCCCGATGCACCGGTCAACGTGATCGCGCCCCGGGTGATCAACGGCTACGACGAAGCCGGCAACCTCGACCTTGAGGTGCGCTACCTCGTGCGCGATGTTCCGGTGTCGGGGTGGTTGGGAGCGCCCTACCGGTTCCGCCTCGAGATCGACAACGATGGGCTCGGCCAACTGGCCGATGGCGTTCACGGCCTCAGCATCGAAGCCCGCGGCTCGGACCGTAACCGGGTCCAACCGGTGCCTGGCTTTGTGCACATCACTCGAGATCTGGCGGCAGGCCAGCCCTTTGGCTTCGAGTCCAGCGTGCCCATCCTCACGGCTATCCAGGAAAATCCAAGATCGGACTCGAACCACCACCACGGCCCCAACATCACCTACGTCGACCCGAGCGAACGCAACCACGTCGGGTATCCGGTCGACCCCACGGCCACCCCCTGGTCGGCACCCCCAACCCAGGCCAACCTTTACCAGGAGCTGATGGCGCCCCACACCGAGCTTTTCGGCGCCGCGCAACTCTGGTGGGATCACCCCTCACACGCCAACGCCCCCTTCGTGCGGGGCCTCCCGCCAAAGCACGGGGAGGACCATCGAGACCTCCGAGTCGGTTTTGGGCACGAACGGTTCCCGATGCAGGACGGCCCCCGAGGCGTCGGCTGGATGAGCCCGTACGTTTCCGGCCAGGTCGACTCCCAAGGCCGCTTCGCCTTCGCCGAAACCGGCGGCCGCATCGGCTACCTGATGCCCGACGGCGAGATCATCACCATCGCCGGCTGGCGGGTGCGTCCCGACCGCGATCCGGTGTGGTGGCAGAAGCCCACCAACGTGGTGCGCAACAACATGGAGAACCGCGGCAACTGGACCGCCGGACGAGGCGAATTCCACACACCGCTCGACGTCGCCGTCGACCCCACCAACGAAAACATCCTGTACGTGGCCAGCTACGAAGACCACGTGATCTGGCGGGTAGTGGTGCCGGCCAACCCCCGCACCCAGCAGGCGACCATCTCCATCCTTGCTGGCTCCCCCACCCACGAACCCGGCTTCGCCGACGGCTCCGGCGCCTCGGCTCGCTTCAACGGTGTGGGCTCGCTGGTGTTCGACCCGGTGGCCGACGTGCTGTATGTGGCCGACCAGGACAACGACGCCATCCGCCGGGTAACCCGCAACGGCAACGTCACCACAGTGGTCGGCGAACCTGGGATGGCCGACCGGGTAACCGCAGCCGGCGCCGAATGGACCGACCAACTCGCGGCCCGAGCCGTGTCGACCGTCGAAGTCACCCCGGTCCAGGCGGCGGCAGGTGTGGAACCCGACATCTACCTGCCGCAAACGATCCGGGTCGATAGCCGGGGCCGCATCATCCTGCTTGAACTCGGCTTCGGCACCATCCGCCGAATCGACCCCACCACCCTCGCCACCGAAACCCTCGGCGACGTGCAGCAGAAGCACCGAGCCTTCGACCGTGGCTGGGCCTGGCTTGACGTCGACCGCTGGGGAAATAGCGGACCGGTCGACGGCATCTACTGGACCAAGTTTGTCTCCACCCTCGACGGTGAACTGTTCAACGAAGTATTCGAATGGCTGCCACCCGAGGGCGGTGAGAGCACACCGCTCTTCACCCACGGCACCGGCCTCTACCCCGACGGATGGGGTCGACTCGAGTCGACCAACGCCCCGCACTACGGCTGGTTGGTAGCGGTCGACCCCCGCGGCGGGGTGCTGTTGTCGGGCGGCGGAGAACACGGCCTCACCCGACTACGTCCCCAGCGACCGACCGACCCGATCGAAGACACCAACCTCTACTGGCTCGGACGACAGGTGTTCACCTCGGGAACCCCACTCGACGCACCTCTGGCGTCGCAGTCGATCGCCCTCAAGTACGGCTGGAGTGGCCACAACTACCTCGGCCTCACCGACGCCTGGAGCCTCAACGGCGCCACCGACGCCGAACTCCTCAACGCCTTCGAAGTGCCAGCCGCAGTCCGCAGCGACCCCGAAGCAAGAGCCCAAGTCCTCGCCTTCATCCGCCCCAACACGCGGTAAATCCCTCCGGGGGCCGTTCAGGCCACGGAGGCCCAGCGACTCCGTCCGAAATGTCGGCGCTGCGGGTGAATAATCTGCACCTAGCGCCGACATTTCGGAACTGGAACTGAAATGTCGGCGCTGCGGGTGAATAATCCGCCGCTAGCGCCGACATTTCGGATTCGGTCAGCGCCGTTCGGCCTGCCGCGGGTTAGTGCTCTTCGCGGCGTAGGCGGCGGCTGGCTGTGGTGGTTAGGGCTCCGGCGGCTAGGAGGGTGAGGGCTAGTTGGGTGAGGCGGTTGCTTTCGGAACCGGTGAAAGCCAGGCGGGCTGGTTGGGAAACATAGGTGGCGTTGTCGCTGCCGGTGAGGGTGATCACTTCACACTCTTCGCTGTCACCCTCCCCTCCGTCCTGGTCGGTAGCGACACACCGAATATTGCGTACCGCACCGGTCACGGTGGCCACGTTGGTCACCGTGCCCGACGTGGCGAGGGTGGTGATGTCACAGGTCATCGACTGGCCCACTTCGAGCGACGGGGCCGGACAGGTGATCGGGCCCAACACGTCGTCGACCACGGTGATGTCGTCGATGGCGACATTGCCGGTGTTGGTTACGACATAGGTGAACACCAGCTCATCGCCCACCGTCACCACCGGCGGGGCAGCCTCGGTGTCGGTGGCACCGTTCAGTGCTTTCACCACCGTCATCGCCGGATCGGCACCGAAATAGGTGGCCGGATCGTCGTCGGAAACCGGATCGCCAGCTGGGTTGCCATCACGGTCGATCGGCTGACCGGTCACCGTGGCCACGTTGGTCTGGGAACCGGCGACGGCCTCATCGGTGGCCTCACAGATCATCGACTCGCCGGGGGCAAGGATGGTCTGCGGGCACAGAATCGCGCCAAGCACGTCATCGTCGAGGGCGATGCCGTTGATCGTGGTGTCGCCGGTATTGGTGACCACGTAGGTGAAGAGAACCGACTCGCCCACCCGAACCTGAGGACCCGACGCCGCGTTGGCGTCGTCACCGTTCACCGACTTCACCACCTCGATAGCCGGACCCACACCGGTGTAGTTGGCCGGATCGGACACGTCGATCGGCTCACCGACCGGAGTGTTGTCGGGGCCGTTCGGCTGACCGGTAACGGTTCCGACGTTGGTGTTGGTGCCAACGGCGGCCACGTCGGTAACGGTGCAGGTCATCTCGGCGCCGACGGCCAGCGAGTTTGCCGGGCAACTGATCGGGCCCAGAATGTCATCGACCAGGGCTACATCAACCAGCTCGACGTTGCCGGTGTTGGTCACCACGTAGTCGAAGACCACGGGCGCACCCACCCGAACTTCCGGGCCGGGTGCGGTGTTGGCATCGTCGCCGTTCACCGACTTCACCAGGGTGAGGTCGGGGGCCAGACCAAAGTAGTTGGCCGGGTCGTCGTCGGTCAGCGGCGCACCGAAGGGTGAACCGTCGAGCCCGAGAGGTTGAGCGGTAACCGTTGCGGTGTTGGTGTACGGGCCAGCAACAGCCACGTCGGTGATGGTGCAGGTCATTTGCTCACCGACGGCCAGGGTGGTGGCCGGACAAGCGATGGCACCGATGACGTCGTCGACCAGAGCGACGCTGTCCAGGTCGAGGTTGCCGGTGTTTTCCACCACATAGGTGAAGGTCACGGGATCACCGTCGTCCACCAAGGGGCCGGTCGGGTTGTTGGCGTCAAACCCGTTGACCAGCTTGGTCACGCCAATCGACGGCTCGCCGCCAAAGTAATTGGCCGGATCGTCATCGGTCAGCGGCTCACCGAACGGCGCACCGTCGCGACCGAGAGGTTGACCGGTCACGGTGGCGACGTTGGTGTAGGCGTCAGCGACAGCCTCATCGGTTACCGAACACGCCATCGAAGCCCCGACGGCCAAGGTGGTGGCCGGACAAGTCACCGGTCCGAGCACATCGTCATCGAGCGAAATCGAGTCGAGGTCGAGGTTGCCGGTGTTGGTGACGATGTAGTCGAAGGTGACGGTGCTTCCAGCGGCAACCAGCGGACCGGGAGCGGTGTTGGCATCGTCGCCGTTGACTGACTTCACCACCGACAGGCCCGGCTCCCCACCGAAGTAGTTGGCCGGGTCAGAATCTTCGAGCAGGCCGCCTGCGTCGGAACCGTCGGGATACACCGGTTGTGCGGTCACGTCGGCGGTGTTGGTGTAGGCCCCAAGGACAGCTACATCGGAGACGGTGCAGGTCATGTCCTCGCCAGCGTCCAATGCAGTGGCCGGACAGGTGATGGCGCCCAGCACATCGTCGACCAGGTCGATATCAACGAGTCGAAGGTTGCCGGTGTTGGTGACCACATACTCAAAGACCGCCGGATCGCCGACCTGGATCGTCGGGCCGGGGGCCGCGTTGGCGTCGACACCGTTCACGGTTTTCAACAGTGTGAGGGCCGGGCGGACCACGCCCTGATCCACGTCGAGGCGATTCTGGTTGATGTTGAGAACCACGCCGGTCGCAGTGCCGGTGGCAGGATCGCCGTCGGAGTCGAGGCTGTCGTCACCACCCTGGTTGTCGAGGGTCCAGATGGCACCGCCGGTGAGCGTCGAGTCGTCGAACACCACGGTGTAGGTTCCGGCCGGCAGCTGATCGAACAGGTAGAGCCCGCCGCCCGCGGTCACCGTGGTGAGCGGGGCGCCGGCGCTGCCAACAGGGTTGCCGTCGTCGTCGACGCCATAGAGCGAAACGGTGATGCCGTCGATACCGGGCTCACCCAGGTCCTGAATGCCGTCGCCGTTGAGATCGTCCCAAACGATGTCGCCGAGTTCGGCGGCCACCACCACTTCGGGAGCCGAGACCGGACCCACGGGCTGAAGCAAACCATCGGCGCGACCGCTCACCTGGTTGACGTAGATGTCGCCCTCGAGGTTGCCCTCCGGCACCATGGCGATCTCTACGTCGAAGAGATCGGTCGGTTCAAACGGGCCGGGCCGCAGGAAGCGCAGGCCGGTGACGTCGGCGGCGTTCGCCGGACAGTCAGCTGCGGTGCCGGCACCCGATACCACGGCACCTCCGGCGGGCTGGTCACACCAGATGGTGGTGCCCGCAGCCAGGTTGGTGGGGTCGCCGCCGTCCTGGCTGATCGAGGTTGGTGCCGCGTTGGTGTAGAGCACCGTCACCCCGGTTCCGGCAACCACGGTGGCGCTGGAGAACTCGAGGGTGCCGTTGAAGCTGGTGCCGTTCAACCCGTTGGCGGGCAACACGTCGATAGCGTCGACATCGGCGAGGGCGCCGGGGAATTCAAGGTTGCGGAAACTCACGAGCCACAACAGTTCGTCGAGGTTGGCCTCGCCGGCGATGTTGATATCGCTCTGCGGGGTGAGGGCCCGCTTGTCGATGGCCACACCGACCGGAGCCACGATCTGGATCTGGGCCAAGGCACTTCGAGCCTCGGTGGTCGATGGATCACCTTCGGCGATCACCACGGCGTTGTTGGTGTGCACCCCACTTGGCGCCGAACCGGAAACCTGAGCCGAGTAGGTAATCGGCGGGATGACGGCACCCACGGTGAGGGGCCCCAGATCCCAACGCACATAGGTTTGGCCGGCCGGGCAGGCGAGCTCGGCACCGGCCGGGGCACCGAGCTGGATCACCGTCGGGGGAATCGAGGCAGAACCGATCGTGTAGGTCTGCGAAGCCGGCAGGCAGTCCTCAACCGACACCTCCAGCTCGACGTCGGTGGGATGGCCAGAGGTCAGGCTGGGCCGAAGCCGATAGTCGACGGTGGCCCCCGTGGTGTAGCTGGGCACGGTCGTCACCCAGTTGCCGGCCTGATCCTTCACCTCTTTGAGGAGCTTCGAGATGGCGGCACCGATGTAGATGCGGTCGCCGCGGTTGCCGGTGTTGTCGGCCGGGTTGTAGCTGCTGCGGGCCCAGTTGGTGGGGCTGGCAAGGATCGCGGCCTGGTCGTGGGTGCCAAAGAGGGTCTTACCAGCAGCGAAGTTGGGCAACAGGGTACCGACCGGGTTGGGCAGCGCTTCGAGGGCGATCGACACCGTGGTGTAGGTACCCACCGTCACCAGGTTGGGTGGGATGATGGCGTGGATACGCACCTTGTTGATGGCGGGAATGCCACCGGGCACCAGGTTCGGATCGCTCTGCCATCCGGTCGGCGAAGCCGAATCCTCACAGTCCTCGCCGGTGCCGAAGCCGCCGGTGCCGTACTCGACGTTGAGGGTCACCGGAACATTGGCGGGCAGCGACCGATAGCTGACGTTGTCGCGGTAGCCGCTGAACCAGACCGCCTCGCCGTTGGACGGGATCTGCTGGAGACGAGCAGAGGTGGAGCCGGGATAGTTGCCCGGGGCCAAACGCAACTTGGTGTTGTCCCAGTTGTCACAGACCAGGAAGCTCACATCGGAGTCCGAGGTGGACTGGTTGTAGAGGTTTATACCGCTCATCACCACCTGGCCGGGCAGTAGTACACCATCGCCGGAGCGTCGGTTGGTCACGTTGGTTGGGCCCTCCCAAACCGCGAAACCGGCGGCGAACTGCGTCGGCGGAGTATTGCCGACGTTGTTGGGTTCACCGACATAGACCTTCGACCACGAACCGCGGGCCCGGATCGGGGTGGTGACGGTGCGATGGTTGTTGAAGGCGGCATCGGCGGTGGGGTCGTTCGGGGTGCCATCGATACCGGTGCCCTCGAACGAGGTGTACTTGTTGTCCCAGGTGAGGTCGGCACCGGCGGCGGTGGCCACACCGAGGTCGATCACGGCGTCGTAGGGAATGGCGAAGTCGATACGGCCGGCGACCACGTAGCCGATGTCGGCCGGGAGGGCGGCACCGTTCGGGTAGTAGGAGGTGGTGGGCACCGTGTAGGCGGTGGTGTCGGCGTTGGCGATCGAGATGGTGACCGGCGTACCGGGACCGCCGGGCTGGGTGCAGGTGAAGGTTCCCGAGTCCCGCACCGCGTTGGTGGTGTTGAGGTTGGTGCCGTTCACGCCGATACCCGGCGCGGTGAACACCGAGGTGAAGGGACAGCTGACCAACTCGGCGCCGTACTTCTGCAACGCGTTGGCCCCAGCGGCGATCCAGTCGGGATCGTTGGTGACCGGGAAGCCGTTGGGCTGGCCGTAGATCGCGGCGGGCGAAAGGTCGTCGGTGACCACGATCGGCGAAGCCAAGGGCGTGGAACCCTTGCCGCCGTTGGGGGTGGAGATCAGCACCGACGCCAGGTAACGGAAGCATCGTTTGGCCGGGTCGCTCGGGCACGACATCAGGTTTCCGCCGCCGAGGTAGCCGCGGTTTTCCACCTGGGCCACCGCGTTCTTGGAGATGTCGAACTGGGGACGAGCCGACACCGTGGCCTCGACCGGGTTGGTCTCCACCGGAGTGGTCACGTCGTCGCTGGTAACGCCGGCGACGACCGGCCCGAGGACGGTGCCGTTGGGAACCTCGGAGCGCACCCTGGCCACGAATGGGTACGAGAGGGTCGAACCCGGGTTGCGGGTACCGACATTGCAGTTCACCGTCTGGATGGGCAGGGCGGTTCACGACGTGGCGGTGGCCGGGACCGCAGGCGCGGGCAGCGTCGGTGGGGTGATGGAGGAGCCGGCTCCACAAAACGGTGGGAGCACATCGGCTTCGACACCCTGGGGCAGCGGGATGGCGACAGTAACGTTCGAAGCCACTCCCCCCTCGACCCTCACCTCAACGGTGTACTCGAGGTTGTCGTTGGTGCGAACCACGCCGTTGGCCGGGCCGGAGTCGTTGCCCGGGTTGTCGTCGGCGTCAAAACCGGGCGTGCCGTCGCGTTGGTCCAGCAGGACCGTGAGCACCTCGCCGGCGGCAGCCGCCGGGCTGGTGGTGACCGGCATCGACGTGGCCACCATGGCCATCGTCACGGTCAAGAGCGCAATCATCCGCCGCATGTACTGTCCCCGAAATCTCCGTCGCTAACGGAGTTGCTATCGGCTTGGGTAACAGTGATTTAAGAACCGTCAGAATATGGCGATCGACTTTTCCTGGTCAACGAACGACAGGCTCGACGCAGTCCACCCACACGAAAGTTGGGGGCGTTCGGGTTTTGGACCCGAAC
>CALAML010000075.1 GCA_937925845.1 uncultured Acidimicrobiales bacterium
CAGTGCCTCCAACTCTTTACCCTTGCGCTACAACTGCCCTCCGGGCGGGCCGTTGCACGGAGCTTTTGGCTGGCAGGAACCCCAAAGGCCCCCGGGAACCCTTCGGGTTCCTGCGCCGACGGGTTCCCTTGGGGCCCCGTCCCACGCGCCGGACGGGGTGCCTTTGCCCGTCGGCCAGCCGTCCCTCGTGGCTCGAGACCTCTAACTCTTTACCTTTGCGCTACATCTGTGCTCGCACGGCCGTTCGCCACGGAGGCTTTGGCTGCTTGCACTCTTTGGTGGTTCTGGTCACCTCTCTCGCCACGCCCAACGGTCAGACCCCGAAAAGTGCAAACTTTTGGATGGGGACCTGTTGGCGGGGAGCGCTCGCCGCGCCAGCTATCCGTGATTTGCGAGCGCCAGCGAGTGAATCACCGATAGCCCGTCAGGCCGGCTGCCGCAGCACAAAGGGTGAAGCGTTGGAATGCACCAGCCCTGGCCTGCCGGAACCAAAAGAAAGCCCGGCAAAGCCGGACCACCAACCGTGACCAACACAAAGGCCAAAGCAAGCACACGAAGAAACCAAAACAGCGAGCGAAGCTCGCTGCCGCAGATAGTTGCGATCGGGTCGGGTGATGGGGTCCGTCTTTGGGCTCGAAAGGCACTACCGTATGGGGGGCCATATTGTCCGAGCGGAGTGTCCGGTGACCGAGATTCCCCAGCACCTACTAGATCGCAGTAAGAAGCGACGCGGTGGCGGTGCGTCAGATAGTGGAGACGGGGGAAGCGCTGCTCCCGCCGCTAGCGAAGCGACCGAATCGGCGGCCGCCCCGGCCGTCGTGGCCGAACCAGTTATCGACAACCGACTCCCGGCCGACCTCGAACTGAAACCGATCAACGGCGAGCCCCAGACGCTCGAGGAATGGCTGTTGCTGTTCCACCTCGTGGTGATCGTGCTCGACCCCTACACCGACGAAAGCGCGTGGATTCTTCCAACCGCCGGCCGCGTTCTGTCGAACTTCGACGGCGCCGGCGCCCGCGTCGCCTGGGTCCTCGCCGCCGACGAGGCCGACACCGCGCAGTTCCTCGGCCCCTACGCCGACAACATTCTGGCCTTCGCCGATCCGGAGCTGAAGATCGTCGATGCTCTTGAGCTTGAGACCCTTCCGGCACTGGTCCACATCAAACAGGATCGCAACATCGCCGGCAGCGCCCAAGGGTGGCAGCCGGAGGAGTGGAACGAGATCACCACCGGTTTGGCCAAGATGCTGCGCTGGAACCGTCCGCTGATCCCAGCCATGGATGATCCCCCGCCATTTGCCGGCTCGCCATCACACCCCGAGAGCTAGCCCCGCTCGCATCCACCCGCCTGCATCACACAACTGAAACCCCCTGAGAGCTGGAGCCTGAGATGGACTTCGAATACCGCCCCCTGCTGGACCTTGGTGAGGACACCACCACCGAGTACCGCAAGCTCACCGACGAGGGGGTGAGCACGTTCGAAGCCGGCGGCCTCGAGTTCCTGAAGGTCGAACCCGAAACCCTCACTGCGCTTACCCGTGAAGCCATGCGGGACATCGCCCACCTGCTTCGCTCATCTCATCTTGAACAGCTCAGCTCGATTCTTCGTGACGGCGAAGCGTCGGCCAACGACAAATTTGTGGCCACCGAGCTGTTGAAGAACGCCAACATCGCCGCCGGCGGTGTGCTCCCCGGCTGCCAGGACACCGGCACCGCCATCGTGAGTGGTCGCAAGGGCGAGCTGGTCCTCACCGGAACCGACGACAAAGAAGCGATCAGCCGAGGTGTCTTCGACACCTACCAAACCTCCAACCTGCGCTACTCCCAGATGTCGCCGGTCGACATGTTTACCGAGACCAACACAGCCAACAACCTGCCGGCCCAGATTGAGATCGAGGCGGTTCCCGGCAACGCCTACAAGCTGTTGTTTATGGCCAAGGGCGGCGGATCGGCCAACAAGAGTTTCCTGTTCCAAAAAACGAAAGCGCTGCTGAACCCGGACAGCCTGGTGGACTTCCTGGACACTGAGCTCCGCAAGATCGGCACCGCCGCCTGCCCGCCCTATCACCTTGCCGTTGTGATCGGCGGCACGTCGGCCGAGTTCACTCTGAAGATGGCCAAGTACGCCTCCGCCCGCTACCTCGACACCCTGCCAACCTCCGGTGGCGACAACGGCCAGGCGTTTCGCGATCTCGAGTGGGAAAAGCGCATCCTCGAACTGACCCGCGAGTTCGGCATCGGCGCCCAGTTCGGCGGAAAGTATTTCTGTCACGACGTGAGGGTGATCCGCTTGCCTCGACACGGCGCATCAAACCCGGTCGGCATCGCCGTTTCCTGCTCGGCCGATCGCCAAGCCCTGGCCAAGATCACCGCCGACGGCGTGTACCTGGAAAAGCTCGAAACCGACCCGGCCCGATTCCTCCCCGAAGTAACGACCGACGACCTCAGCGACGAAGTGGTGAGCGTCGACCTCAACCGACCGATGGATGAGATTCGTGCTCAGCTCACCCAGTATCCGGTGAAGACCCGGCTCAGCCTGAGCGGAACCCTGGTGGTGGGTCGCGATATCGCCCACGCCAAGATCAAGGAACGCTTGGACGCCGGCGAACCGATGCCGGAGTACCTGCGCGATAACCCGATCTACTACGCCGGTCCGGCCAAAACCCCGGACGGGTACGCGTCGGGCTCGTTTGGCCCTACCACCGCGGGCCGCATGGACAGCTACGTGGATCAGTTCCAGGCCGCGGGCGGTTCGCTCGTGATGTTGGCCAAGGGCAATCGAAGCCAACAGGTGACCGATGCCTGTGCTCGCCATGGCGGTTTCTACCTGGGATCGATCGGCGGCCCCGCGGCCCGTTTGGCTCAAGATTCGATTCGTCACGTCGAGGTCCTCGAATACCCCGAGCTTGGCATGGAAGCGGTGTGGCGGATCGAGGTCGAAGATTTCCCGGCGTTTGTGATCATCGATGACAAGGGCAACGACTTCTTTGCCCAGGTGAGCACACCGGTCGCGATCCGCTAGAAACGGTGGCCGGTTTTCTCCGGTCAGACTCACCGCTGTCGCAAGACCGCGGCACGCCGCCGGGTGCTCTGTCTCAGCGGTCGAACTCCGGAAACGCTTTCATGGTCGCTCGGCCGAATCGCGCTGAGTTTCAGTAAACAAAAACTGGTTCAGTGTGCTGCAAAAACAGCCGTAGTAGGCGGCGTTCATGGTTGCTGAAGTCCAGCGGCCGATTTGCTCCAGGGAGCCTGATGAACGCCGACCAAACCATGGGATCCGATCCCAACCCAAAACGAGACTCCAACGCTGGATCGCCGCCGCTACATGTCGAACTTGTCTGCGATGGCCAAGTGCAGTCGACCAATCCCGACCACGTCGAAGATCTGGAGGTCGGCCTATCTCCGGCCGAAGACCGCCAGAGGCGTCGCGAAGAGCGCTACGCCAAACTGCACGCGGAGGCCGCGTCTTTGCTTCCGGGCCGCCCCGAAGCCATTGACGAGGCTCGTGTCGCGCCGTTGGCGCCGACCCGCCCCATGAAGGTGGCGCCCTCCTACCACAGTGACATCGACGGGCTGACCCCGATTGATGAGTCGCCTCGGGACCGCGCCCGGCGCCGCAAAATCAGCGCCGCCGGACTCACGATCGCCGTCGGAAGTCTCGCCATGATGTTTCTCGGTCGCGGCACCACGACCAATCCGATCCCTGAGGCTCTGGCCCGAGCCGACGATGCTCAAACCGGGTTTCGAACCGCGAGTGAGGCCGTGCGCCAGGTCCTGCCCACCAACGAAGCGGCGCCTACCTCCACCACGGTCGAAGTCGCGGCGGAGCCGCCAAGGGAGCCTGTTGCTGAAGAGTCCGACGATCTGTCGATCGATTACCCCGACCGCGACCGACTCGTTCGCCATGCCGTCTTCAGCCAGGGCAAGCTGACCCTTCGAGGTCAGGTCCCAACTCAGGCTGTGGCCGACGTGCTGACCACCGAGGCTCAGGCCATATTCGGGGCGTCAAATGTTGTCTCGGAATACACCATCGATCCGGACGCTCTGAATCCGGCCACCGCACCGATCTTCGTGACCGATGGAGTGGTCTTCAACCCCGGCACCACCGAAGTAGCAGCTGAGTCCACGCTGCTGCTCAACCTGAGTGCGGTCCTGATCACTCGAAACCCTGGGGTACAGCTCAGGGTTCTTGGATATTCGCAGCAGGCCGACACCACTGGCGCCAACCAGCTGCTGGCCACGGCCCGGGTGCAGGCCATCATCGACTTTGTTGATGCTGCGGGCGCCGATGCGAGCCAGGTTGTCACCGAGGTGCGCGGTGAAGAACCACGACTGGCCACCAGCGACAGCGAGCAGGGTGAAGTCGGCATCGAGTTTGTGATCTCCGGCCTGGCCGGTTGACCAACCGGTCCCCTCGTTTCTCAAGTTCGAACTGTGTTTGTTCGAAGATCTATCTGGGCGGACGCGTGCTCAGCGGCCTCCCGAAATCAAGCGAGACCACCTACAAGGTTGTGACGTGGACAAAGTGAACCCGAAGGACGAATCTGGCGAAGTGGACGCCTGGGACCCGGCCGATACCCCGCCCTTTGGCGTGCCCATGCCGCCGAAGTCGATCACAGAGACCCCCCAGAACGTCGGCTCGGCTCCGGCTGCTCAGCCCACCCCGGGGGTTCAGCCGGTCGCACCCGCCGCTGCCGCGCCGACCACATCGGCTCAGCCCGCTCCACCTGCAACTCCAGCCCAGCCAGCCGCCACACCCCCGCCACCCGCACCCGCAGCGTCGACTGCTGCCAGCGCAACTCCCACCCCTGCACAACCCGTCGCGCCAGCCACAGCACCCATCGCTCCCGGGCCAGCCCACCCCGCGACCGCCCGCGCTCACACTCCCCCAACAACCCCCGCTGCCCCGACGAGTCCAGCTGCGCCGGCTACGCCGACTCCCTCAGCAACACCACGGACCCCGAAGGCCCCGGACATGCCTTCGTCCGCAACTCCGTATGCGCCGCAAGCCCCGAGTTCCGCCACCAAGAAGTTCACTCCTCCATCGCTCTTGGGCCCCGAACCCACCAAGCCAGCACCATCACCAGTACAGCCATTGGCTCCGGCCCAGCCGCCATCCCCAGCCGCGCCAAGCGATGCCAAGCCCGCGAGCGCCACGCCTTCCGGCACCACCACCCCGCCATCCACCACCAAACTCCCCTCCATCCCAGCTGCTGATGCGCCGATCGCCGAGGCCGCTGCTTCCGTTCGCAGTACCGCCACCGCCAAGCCTGCGAGCGTTGCCAGTGGCGGGGGTGTCACTACTCCGTGGGCAACCGAACCGCAGAAGGCCGTCGACGCAAACCCGGAGACCACCCATGCCCGCCAGGTCCCCGTGGTCGCTGAAAAATCTGGTTCCTCGAAAGGCAAGCTGATCGCCGCCGCGGCCGTGGTCGGATTGCTCGGTGTTGGCGGCGTGGTCGCGCTTACTGCTGGTGGAGGCGACTCTGACCCGGAGTCCAACGAGGTCGCCGCCGATGGAACCGCCACCGAAGATGGGGAGAGTTCGTTATCTCCAACCACAGCCGCGCCGACGACCGACTCGGTACCCGGCGCCGAAACCACTCCAGATCCCGCTCCCGAGACCGAGCTCACCCCGGAAACCCAGCCCGAGCCCGAGCCGGAACCCACATCAGAATCCGAGCTCGAGCCCGAGCCAACTCCTGAACCAGAACCGGAGCCGGAGCCGGTCATCGCCGACCAGGACGAACCGGTCCGTTCCGCACTGTTCTCCGAGGGCACCGTCATCCTTCAGGGTCGCGTCGCCAGCGCGGAGATCGCAGCGGAAATTGCAGAGAAGACCGCTGCGGTGGTCGGTCCAGAAAACGTTGTTGTGGCCTACGAAATCGACCCGACGGCACCCACGGTTGACTCCGCTCCGCTCTTTGTCCAAGATCTGGTGTTGTTCGAGACCGGTGGCAGTGAGATTGCGCCCGACTTTGAGGCCCTTCTAGGCCTCGGTGTGGTGTTGCTCGCCCAGAATGAAGGGGTCGAGATCACCATCGTCGGCCATACCGACTCTGAAGGACCGGCCGAAGCGAATCAGAAGCTCTCAGAGAATCGGGTACAGGCCATCATCGACTACATCGATGCAGCCGGCGGCGATATCAGCCGTTTGATCGCCGACCCCCGTGGCGAAACCGAACCGATCGCGGACAACTCCACCGCCGAAGGCCGTCGCCAAAACCGTCGAGTCGAGTTCATCATCACCGGCTTCGTGGACTGACAACATCGGCTCGCCCTGCTGGCAGGGGGCAACGAGCGCGAAAGATACCCGGCGCTCCACCCACAGCGCCTGTCGGTGTGACAGCGTGGAACTATGCCCAAACTGCGCGCCCCCGAACTGGTTGGCTCCGGAGGTTGGCTGAACTCAGCTGTCCCTCTGTCTATCGCCTCCCTCCGAGGCAAGGTTGTGTTACTGCACTTCTGGACCGCGTCTTCGGTCCACTGCCGGCGCGCGCATAGGGAACTGGAGGAGCTTCAAGCTCGCTGGCCCAACACGCTGGCCGTGATCGGCGTCCACTCGCCGAAGTTCGCCCATGAAGGCGACCCTGAGCATCTCCGCCGAGCCGTTAACGAGTGCGACATTCGGTATCCCGTGCTTGACGATCCGGAGATGGCGACCTGGAGTCAATACGGGGTAAAGGGCTGGCCCACGGTCGTGGCTATCGACCCAACGTCTCGAATAATCGGCGCCATCACCGGTGAGGGCAACCTCGCCGTTCTAAATGAGCTTGTCGCCGACCTGGTCGCGAAACATCGCAAGCAGTTGAACGCCTTCACCATCGACCTCAGGGCGACGCCGATGCCAACTGGTGTCCTGGCCCTACCGGGCAAGGTTGCATCCGATGGGGCCGAACGCTTGGTGATCGCCGATACCGGTCACGATCGGGTTCTGGTCACCAGCCTCAGCGGCGAAATTCTGAACATCGTCGAGGGTCTCACCCGGCCCCAGGGAGTCCGCTTCGATCAAAACCGGGTGCTGATCTGCGATACCGGGGCCGACCGGCTCCTTCGCCATGATCTGGACACCGGTGAAACCGAGGTGCTTCTCGACGACATCGCCGCGCCCACCGACGTGATCGTCGACATCGACGGTGGCTATGTCGTAGCGGAGACCGCCCGCCACCGCCTCTGGCGCCTCCCGCCGAAGTCGAACAAGGCCGGGGTAATCGCCGGCTGCGGCGACGCCAACCTTATTGACGCTCGGGCTGAAGATGCGGAGTTGGCCCAACCGTCGGGCCTGACCCGACTGCCGCGGGGTATCGCCTTTGTTGATGCCGATACCAGCGCCCTCCGAGTGCTGACCCGTGACGCAAAAATCGCGACGCTGGTTGGGGTCGGCCTCTACGAGTGGGGCCTGGTCGATGGGCGAACCATGCGGGCCCGTCTCCAGCATCCACAGGGAGTTGCTGCGACCCAGGGTGGCCGACGGATCTATGTCGCCGACACCTACAACGATCGGCTCCGTATGTGGGAGGGCAACAAGCTGCGGACACTGCCCTACGAGGATCTGTGTGCGCCGGGAGGCATCGACATCCTGCCTGATGGTCGTCTTGTCGTGGCCGACACGGGCAACAACCGCATCATCGCCGTTCACCCCGACCGTGACGAGGCCTGGGCCATCGACGTCGGCGGCCATCACCAACCCTTCCTTGAGACCGAGGTGCTGGAAGGCGAACCGATGCGAGCCACACGCGGCTTCGATATCGGCGTACCGTTCGCCTGCGATATCGAAGACGATGCTCTTGATGCCGCCAGCGGCGCACCGGTCAAGGTGTGGATTCGCGCCGAGCCCGCCTCGCTGCTCGGTGACTGCACAACCCGCTTCGAGGCCGATGTGGCAACGGGTCGGGTGCCGGCGACCGGCGGGGCTCCCGGCCGGGGCCACCTGGTGGTGGAGGTAACTGCGGACTGCCTGAACTCTGAGGGGGGCCTCGTCACCCATCGCTCGATCCTGCGCCATCCGTTCCGCGTGGTGCGGCGCAAGAAGGCCAAGGACGGGTCGATCAACGTATATCCGGAGTGGGATGACGCCGAGGACGACTTCGACCACGACGACTTCGACAGCTCCGGCCTCGATGGTCTGGAAGCTGGTGAAGGCGCCAACGATGCCGCGGTTGATGGTTCTGAGACCGAGGACGCGGAGATCAGCGCCATCGCCAACCGGGAGTCGTTGGATCGCTCCGATCAGGACCTGACCGATCGGGCCGAAGATGCCAAGGGCTCCAAGTCCAAAGCTCGGTCTACTCGGAGTGCCCGGGCCCAGCGGCGGGGCAAGGCCCGTCGGGACCGCGGTGCCGACAACCCCGCACCCACCGATGCCGCTCAAGACCAGATCGAGGCGAAGGCCAAGAAAGGCTCCAAGTCCTGACTTCCGCGGCGTGGGGTCGTCACTTGAGGCCGCATGGAGGACCGCGGGTCTCATAGGCTCGCGGTATGAAAATCCGAATTGGCTACGGCCTCGGCACCCAGACCACCAACAACGACGAGTCGTTCGGCGCCTTTGTCGACGACCTGGAGCGGCTGGGATTCGATTCGCTGTGGGTGAGTGAGCGGATCAGCGGTAGTGCCCCCGATCCGGTGGTGGCCATGGCCTTTGCCGCCGGCCGGGTGAAGAAGCTGAAGTTCGGGATGTCGGTGATGGTGCTGCCCGGCCGAAACCCGGTACTGCTGGCCAAGCAGATGGCCAGCCTCGACAAGATGTCGGGTGGCCGGTTGTTGCCAGCCTTTGGGCTCGGGGCGGTCAACCCTCGGGAGCAGGCGGCATTCGGTGTTGAGCGCAAGCAGCGGGGAAAGCTCTTTGATGAGGCCCTTCCGTTGATGCGACGTCTCTGGACCGAAGATGAGGTCGACCACGACGGCGAGCATTACCAGTTCTCCAAGGTGCAGGTGATTCCCAAGCCGGCTCAGGAGGAGCTGGAAGTCTGGATGGGTGGCATTGCGCCGAGTGAGCTTCGTCGCATCGGCAGGCTGGCCGATGGTTGGCTGCCGTCGTTCTGCACCCCCGACGATGTGCGCCAGGGAATCGAGACGGTGAACGCGGTGGCGGCCGAGCACGACCGCGAGATCGACCCCGAGCACATGGGGGTGCTGGTGCCTTATGGCGACGGCGAGCTGCCACCGTTGGTGCTGGAAACACTGGCCAAACGTCGCCCCGACATCGATCCAAACCAGTTGGTGGCCAGCGGGGTTGCCGAGCTGAAGGAGATGCTGGAGCGCTATATCGAGGTGGGGGCATCAAAGTTTGTGGTGGTGCCCTTCACCGAACCCGAGGACTGGACAGAAGAACTCGAGCGGGTCGCCGATAGCGTGCTCGGCCTGCATAATTAGCGACGGGCCAACGGCCTGACCACCAACTGTGAGTGAGGATCGTGTCTGTACTGCTAACTCTCTTCCCGGGCCAGGACCCGTTGAGCTGGAAGACCGCGTTCGCGGAGTTGTTGCCCGATGAAGCGGTATGGCTCGATTCGGAGGTTCCCGATCCGTCCTTGGTCGAGCTGGCGGTAGTTGGTGCTCGCCCCCAGGCCGACTTCTCCCACTACCCCAACCTGGGCGCGGCCTTCCTTCTGTCGGCAGGGGTCGACCATCTGATCCGCGGCGGTTTGCCCGAGGTCCCGATTGTGCGTTTGGCCGATCCGGCCATGGCTCACTCGATGGCGATCTACGCCACCTACTGGACTATTCACTTTCAGCGCGAGTTCGAGCGGTATCGGGCCGATCAGGCTCAGCATCGGTGGGAGGCTCGTCCCACCTCGGTTCCGGCTGATTTCAGCGTCGGTATCCTTGGCTTTGGAACGATCGGCCAGGTTGTGGCCAACATGGTTGGCTCGTTGGGGTACCCGGTCAATGCCTGGTCGCGATCGCCTCATGAGGCCAACGGGGAAAAACATTTTGCCGGGATCGAACGTCTCGACGGCTTCCTTGCCGCATCTCGCCTGGTCGTCAACCTGTTGCCATCCACTCCGGAGACCGTGGCTATCCTGAACCGGGAGCGTCTGGCTGGGATGGAGCCCGGCTCGTTCCTGGTCAACATCGGTCGGGGCGTCACCATCGACACCGAAGCCATGCTCGAAGCTCTCGATTCTGGTGCACTATCCGGCGTTACCCTCGACGTGTTCGAGACCGAACCGCTGGAAGCAGACTCGCCGCTCTGGGATCATCCGTCGGTGCATCTGACCCCGCACATCTCTGGCGATACCCTCCTGGCCACCGCCCCTGCAGTGGTGGCCGCCAACATTTCCCGGTGGCGGCGCGGCGAAGAGGTAGCCCCTATCTTTGACCCCTCTCGCGGCTACTGAGCGATCGGTTGTGACTTTGGACCGAGCGTTTTGGAATCGAATCGGCGATCGGTCGCCTGAAGACTCTGGTGGGGTGCTGGTGTTGGCGCTTCACACGTCGGTGAAGTTCATCGCTGATCGTTTGGGCTCGGAGTCAGCCGAGCTCGCGTCGGACACCTTTGAAGGGGTATGCCGTTGGGTGCTGGAGCCGGCCCGATACTTCAGCCGGCTCGACGAAACGGCGATCGGTGCCTACTTCGATGATCCGCAAGCGGCTGAACGGGCGATGGATCTCCTCGTGGCCCAGTTTCCCCTCGAGGTTGGCGGGCTGAAGCAGGATCTGGTGGTGGAGGTGGATGTGGCGCTGGTGGCTCACGAGCCGGGGATGCCGGCCCGGGAGCTGTACCTGGGCGCCCAAGAGGCCGCAGACAACATCTGGCGCACCGTCCCAAAACGCGAGCGCACCAAAAGCCTCTCCGCCGACTGGTAAGGCTGATCCGTTCGTTCCGTAATGTCGGCGCTACACGCAAATTATTCACGCTGGGAGCCGACATTTCGGTTGGGCTCAGGAAATGTCGGCGCTACACGCAGATTATTCACGCTGGGCGCCGACATTACGGTTCGGCTAGTTGTTGCTGGCGAAGCCGATCTTCGGGTTGATGCCTTCGACGATGCTTTTGGCTCGACCGAGCACGTGGGGTCGAGAGTCGTCGTGGGTCAGGATCCAGAAGTTGTTGTTCATCACCGCGTCGTGCACGGCATCAGCAACGATTTCGGTGCTGATGCCGCCCTCGACCAGGGCGCTGATGAAGTCCGACATCGCCGCCTGCTCGGGGCTGGCGTTGGCCATCCGTTCTTCAACCTGGGTTTTGAGGTCGTCGGGAAGGTTGCGACCGCTATCGGCGATTGCGGTACGGACGAAGGCCGGGCACAGCACCGATACCCCAACCTGTGGAGCGTCCTGCGACATCTCCATCGACAGGGTTTCCGACAGAGCCACCACGCCGTACTTGGCCACGCTGTAGGCGCCCATGCCGGGGGTGGAGCCGAGGCCGGCCATCGAGGCGGTGTTCACCACGTGGCAGGGCTCACCGTGTTCGATCATCGCCGGCAGGAAGGCCTTGCAGCCGTAGATCACGCCCCACAGGTCGATGTCGATCACCCACTTCCACAACTCCAGGTTGTCGAGGTCAGCTACCGATCCCCCGCCACCAACCCCGGCGTTGTTACACAGCACGTGCACGTTGGTGAACCGCTCGCGGGCCAGCGCTTCCAGGGCCTGGATCGCTTCGAGTTCGCGTACGTCGACCACCATCGACTCCACCGGGTAGCCGGCATCGCTGAGGGCGGCGCTGGCGGTGTCGAGCGCGGGCGCCTCAACATCGGCGAGCACCAGGTTCATCCCCTCCCGACCGAACCGATGGGCCAACTCGAGGCCGATACCACTGGCGGCCCCGGTGATCACTGCGGTGCGCCCGTTCAAAGAATCCATGTGTCCTCCATCGCCCCGCATCGTAGCGGGCTGGGCCCGACCACCTCGTAGAATGGCGGAGGCAGGCAAGGGGAAGCGGGCGCTGATGGCCAATATGCGTTGGGGGCGGCTAACCGGATTCGGCTTCGTGGGCGGCGGCGTGCTGCTCATGGCCTTCCTCACCTGGCTCAACCCGGCGCAGGAGGTCGATCTGGAGGGCCGTCCGTTTCGGTGGCTTGTCGCCCCGGCAATCATCGTTGGTGTGGGTGTGGCCATGATCATCTTTCCTGGCGGCCAGGTAACCGTCGCCGAGGTCCGAGCCGACTGGAGCAAGCGGGCCAGCTTCTGGCACGACGCCCGCTGGTGGGTCGTTCTGAGCTGGCTCACCGGAGGAGTTGTCGGCGGTCTGGTAGGCCTGGACTACCTCAGCAACCTCTGACCCGCCAACGACTGTCGCCTCGCCTATCAAGCTGTATCGGTCCCGGCAGCGCAAGCGAGTTGTCCGAGCTGCCGGAACCCCAAAGGCCGCCAGGCGGACACCTCCTAGTCGGCATAAGCAACCTCTAAGCCCCGTCGATTACGGCTTCTTCCACCAGGTAGCCGCTGGCGATGTCACTGATGCTGGACCAGGCTGGGCCGCTTATATAGAGACCGTCACGCATGGCCCGGGCGTAGCGGTCATCCACCACTTGTTCAAGTCCGGGGTCACCCGCTACCCGGTCGCCAATCAGTTCCCTGACCGGTTGCTGGGCCGTACCCGCCCGCATCCACTCAGACGGGCTGAGGGTGGTTCCGTCGGCCATCGCCAACGCGATTGCCGTTCCCCTTCGAACGGCGGAAAAGGCGGGATAGGCCAGATCGGCCACCACCGCGGGCTCGGGCCAGTCATCGAGAGCCAAGCGGGCCGGACCTCCACCCCGGGCGGCGTCGGCTTCGAGGCGGGCCACGGGCGCAAAACCGAGGTTGGGGGCTCGTCCGCCGGCGAAAGCGGCCACCACGTTCGATAGGTCGGAATTGAGCTGGCCCACCGAGAAACAGGCGGCCCGCCCCAGGAGCGATGCTGCACCGCTGTCGATCCCCCGCACCCGGCTGGCCCGATAGACGTAATCGACGATTTCCCGAGGCGCGACATGCACCTCGCCGGTTGACCCAGGCCTAACCAATGACCTGACCAAACAGTCGTTGCCAGTTGCCGCCGAGGATCTTGTCGCGGTCGCTGTCGTTGAAGCCGGCTTCGGTCAGCCCTTCGGCCAGGCTCGGGAAGTCGGAGGGGCCGGTGAACCAGTGGGGCCAATCGGGAAAGGTCGGGATCTCGCTGGGGTCCTTCGGGCGATTCCAACGACCGCTGCGCATCCAGCCCAGGGCGTCGGGGTCCCAACCCAAAACGGCGTCGGTTCCAACCCCGACCGAATCGATGCCGACCTGGTCGACCAGGCGGGCGATCATCTCGCAGTAGGCCGAGCGTGG
Organism: uncultured Acidimicrobiales bacterium; assembly: GCA_937925845.1. GTDB lineage: Bacteria > Actinomycetota > Acidimicrobiia > Acidimicrobiales > CALAML01 > CALAML01. The sequence continues at coordinate 13,258 of CALAML010000075.1, forward strand.
CACCTCGGCTCCACCCATAAACAGCGGGTAGAGGGTCACGCCGATCATGCCGCCGCGGCTGGCAACGGCGTCGATCACCTCGTCGGGCTTGTTGCGTTTGGCGTCGTGGAACCACAGCGGGTTGCCATGGGTGATGGCGATTGGATGCTCCGACGCGTCGACGGCGTCACGGCCGGTCGTGTTGCCTACATGGGAGATGTCGATCAGCACGCCGAACTCGTTACACGCTTCGACGATGCGGTGGCCGGCGAGGGTAAGCCCGCCGTCGTTGGGTTCGTAGCAACTTCCGCCGAGGTGGTTGGCGATGTTGTAGGTGAGCTGGACACACTTGACGCCAACGTCGGAGAACATGCCGACCAGTTCCGGGTCATCGCCGATCATCGACGAGTTTTGGAAACCGAACAGCAGCCCGAGCACTCCGTCGGCTTTGGCCTGTTCCATCTCGGCCACGTTGGTGACGTTGCGAACGATGTCGGAGTTGTTCCGAATCAGGTGGCGCATGGCGCCGATGCGGGTGAAGGTGGCGGCGGTGTCTTCCCACACGCCGACGGTGGCGTGCACGATGTCCACCCCACCCCGGCGCACCTCTTCGATCACTTCCCGACTCCAGTTGTTGATCTCCAAGCCGTCGATGATCATCTACTGTCCCGCCGCATCGTGTTGTTGTTGGCTCGCTGTCTGGCCGGTGCTCCCAGCAGGCGGCGAGGGCAGCGGCGGCAGCACCCAGTCGTCGGTGTAGCCGCCGACCAGATCTCCGTGGCGCGGCGCGCCCTGAAACAGGGTGACTCGCAGCCAATCAGTCGACTTCGGTTTGAAGTTGTCCATCCCGTACTGCGCCAGTTGGAAGCGCTGGATCTGTAGCGGCAGGTAATCATCGCAACACGGGTTGTCGCGGGGTTCGCCGTAGGGCTGGTCGGACACGAAGAGCCGTTCGATGGCGAGCAGGTGGTCGGGCCTGGTTGCCGCCACTTCCCCCAGGTGGGCATCAGAGGGCCAGGTGCGAAGGTCGCGGGCCAGCGCCTGCATCCGGTACGCAATGTCTATCCCCATGTCGTGGTCCGACACTCCGAGGGCGCTGCGGTCGATGCGACGGGGTTCTTCGGTGTTGGTGCTGTACACCCACCACTTGGTGCGGTTCCTGTCGTCACCCAGATCGGTCTCAAGCACCCAGGCGAAGCGGCTCTCCAAAAGCTCCAAGGCTTCGACCACGGTCATGGCCAACTCCAGTTCGGCCGTCTCGGTGACCCGCAGCAGCCGATCACACTGGTCGTCGAGTTCGACCATGCGGGCCGGATCGGGGGTTCCGTCGGAGCCGAGGCCATCGAGTTCGATGAGCAGCGATACCACCATCTCACTGCATTCGACATGCTGGGTGGCCGCCCACTCAGCCAGGGCATCGAACGGTCGGGGTTCCTCGGCCACCTGCTCGAACGCTTCGGTGATGTCAGCTACCACGTGGATCAGTTGGGCCGGGCTGAAGAACGGGGTGGCGTCCTCGGAGGTACCGGTGCGGTAGTGCTCCTCGGCCCGTTGCAGCCAGCCCCGGAAACGGTCGACCAGTTCGGTGGTGCCGTCGAGGCTGCGCACGCGGGCCAGGGAGAGTTCGCGAATCGCGACCCAGGAGTTGATGATGCGCGGGTGTTTGAATCCATACGGCACCAGGCCGAGGCCAGTGGCGTTGCCGAGCCCAAAGAAGGTGCGCCACCCGTCTTCGAAGCCCACTGCCGCCTCGCCGCCGCGAAGCCGGGCGCAGTGTTCGACGGTGTCGTAGCTGAGCTCGCGGTAGCACCAGCCGGCGAGAAACTGGGCCCGGTACGGCGCGGCCAGCGGATGGTCGGGCGCGTAGCCACCGAACGATCGCATGCCGAACTTGCCGTTGGCGTAGAACGCGGTCGAGCGCATGATGTAGCCGGCGTCGCCGACTCGCTCCGGGTCGGGTTGGCGTCCGGCCGCCAGTTCGGTCACCAGGTAGTCGAAGAAGCGGAGGCTGCGGTTACCTCGGGTGAGGGTGAGCACATCGGGACCGAGACGGCCTCGCTCCTGTTCAGGCACGTTGGCTCGAAGGTGCTGCCATTGGGCGTCGTCGAGTTCGCCTTCCACCAAGGCGGCGGCGATCTCCCAACGCTCGGCGATCACCCGGTCGGTGTGTTCGTCTTCGCTGAGCGCCTGCAGAAAGGCGACAAAGTGGAACACGTGCCCTTCGGCCTCGATCCGGTAGGCCACCTCTCCCTGACCGTCGATATCGAGGTCGAGGTGGGCCCGAGCCACGGTCCAACCGTTGCGCTGGGCCCGGCGCAGCATGGTACGGGAGAACGAGTAGCGGGTGAGCCGGGCTGCGCCGAGACGTCCGGGGGCCATCACCAGGTCGGGGTCTCGAAGAAGACCGGAGGCCAGGCCTTCGGCCACCAGGTGATTCAGCTCGCCGTTCACCCCAGTTTCGGTCACCTTCCAACGCTACAGGCGGGGGTGGCTCAGAGCATGATCCTCGGATGCGCTGAACAGCAGCAGTTGACGCCGGCCGGCCAATATCCGAACAAGTACAGAACCACATCTGATCAGCGGTAGATTCGCGGGCATGTCGACTCTCGAGGCTCCGGCCGAATCTCCCATGGGCGCCCATCTGATCGGTGGCGAGTGGATCGCCTCCGGGCCATCCATGACCACAAGCATCAACCCGGCTCGCCCCGACGAGCCGGTCGGTGAGCATCCGGTTGGCGACGGCTCAACCGCCGCCGCTGCGGTGTCGGCAGCCGTCGACGCCCAGCAAGCCTGGCGCGACGTTGGTTTCCGGCGTCGAGCCGAAATTCTCGAGCGAGCTGCAGTGCTGTTTGAGGAGCGGGCCGACGAGCTGGCGCTGATCGGTACCCGCGAAGAAGGCAAGCTGTTGGCCGAGATGCGGGGTGAGGCCGTGCTGTCGGCTGAGACCTGCCGCTACCAGGCTGCAGTGATCAAGATGCCGACCGAGCGCATCTACCCGTCGGCCAAGCCGGGTGAAACCATCCGTACTCTTCGGGCCCCGCTCGGCGTGGTGGGTGTGGTGACCCCGTGGAACTTCCCGATCCTGATTCCGGTGTGGAAGATCGCCCCGGCTCTGGCCGCTGGCAACACCGTGGTGTGGAAGACGGCAAGCAACACGCCGCTGGTTTCGGTGGCGATGGCCCAAATCTTTGTCGATGCCGGTGTACCGGCCGGCGCTTTGAACCTGATCCTCGGCCCGGGTTCGATGGGCGGCGCCATGATCGAGGACCCTCGTGTGGATGGGGTCACCTTTACCGGGTCGGTTCCGGTGGGCTTCGACATCCGTGACAAGGTCACCGCCCGGAACGGTCGGGTGCAGCTGGAGCTCGGCGGCCACAACCCGGCCATCGTGTTTGACGATGCCGATCTCGATATCGCAGTGCCGATGGTGGTGGCCGGAGCGATGGGCTCAACCGGCCAGAAGTGCACCGCCACCCGCCGGGTGATCGCCCACGGCGCCATCTACGACGAACTGGTGGAGCGGATGGCCACCGCAGTGACCGACCTGAAGGTAGGCGATGGTCAGGATGCCAGCGCCGCGATCGGGCCCATCGTTGCGCCCCGGGCCCGGGCCGAGATCGCCGAGGGTCTAGAGAAGGCGGTGGCCCAAGGGGCCGAGGTGGTAGCCACCGCAGAGACTCCCGACACGTCCGAGTGTTACTTTGCCCCGACGCTGTTGACCGGAACCGTCGATCTCGACATCTGGCGGGAGGAAGTTTTTGGCCCGGTGAGCACGGTGGTGAAAGTCGACTCCGACGAAGAGGCGTTTGCCCTGGCCAACGACACCGACTTTGGCCTGTCCGCTTCGGTCTTCACCACCGACATGTGGCGCGTCGATCGGGCCGTCAACCATCTCGAGGCCGGCATCGTGAAGATCAACGCCCCCACCACCGGTTCGGAACTGCATGTGCCGTTCGGTGGCGAGAAGGCTTCGTCGGGCCATGCTCCTCGGGAGCAGGGCGATACCGCCCACGACTTCTTTACCCGCACCCGCTCGATTTACATCAACCCCGGATCACCAAACCCCTACGCCTAGTGTCCCGGCGGGCTGAGTGCCCTCCCCCAAGCGCTGTAACACCAGAACCCAACCACTTCCCGGCGGAGCTCAATCCACCGCCGAAGCCGCCCCATGCTCGAGGTAGAGGTGGTGGTCGAAGGCCGCGAGCAGCCGGCTGTCGTGGGTAGCGACCACAACCGCGGCCCCGTCTCCCGCCTTGGCCTGAAGCTGATCGAGAACGCGATAGGTGTTGTGTTCATCCTGATGGGCCGTCGGCTCGTCGGCAATGAGCAGCGCCGGGGTCAGCTGGGTGGCTCGCAGCACCGCCACCCGTTGCTGTTCACCCATGGACAGCTCATGGGGCCAACGGGCCAACAGGTGATCGATGGCAAGGGCTTCGGCCCCAACCACATCGACTGCCACCGGTGCGACTACTCCACCGATGCGGCCGGGCAGGGTGAGGTTCTCGGCGACGGTCAGCTCCTCCAAGAGGCCCAGGTTCTGGGGAATCAACGCCACCGCGTCCCAACCCGGATCGGGGTCGGCTCGTCGGACCTCGCCGGTGTCCGGCTGGTCCCAGCCCGCCAGAAGGTGAAGCAGCGTCGTCTTACCCGAGCCCGAAGGTCCGACCACTGCGGTCATGGTCCCGGGGAGCAGGTCGAATGAAACGCTGTCGAGCGCGGTCACGATGTTGGGTGCCCGGCCGTAGCGGCGGCTCACCTCATCGATGGAGACCACCGGGGTCGGTCGGGTCGGTGGGGTTCTCGGCGTCATTGGGGCCGAACCTCGGCGATGTCATCGGTGGTGTTCCACACCAGCTTGGCCCGACGACCGGGGAACCGGTCGAGCATCTCAGCTGGCAGCTGGACCCGACCCGAGCGGTCGATGACCGCCCACTGCTCTCCGGCTGATGACACCGACGACACCGCACCATCACGGAGGGCCACAATATGGCCGACCCGCTCGAGCACTCGCGGATCATGGGTGGCTAGCAACACCGTCACTCCAGAGTGGGCCAGGCGCTCCACCGCTTCAAGAACTGCGGTGGCGCTGTCGCTGTCGAGTTGTGAGGTCGGCTCATCGGCGATCACCACCCGGTGTCCGGCGACCAGTGCGGCGGCAAAGGCCAGCCGTTGTTGCTCGCCACCAGACATTTCGTGGGGCACCGAGTCGGAGAGCGCCGTCAGCCCCAGATGCTCAAGGGCCTCGGTGGTTCGAATAGTCGCCGTATCGCGGCGCCGCTCCAGGCGTTCCAGGTGGTGACGCGCCGTCAGGTGGGCGAAGAGGTTGTCGGCCGGTCGCTGATGGACGTGGGTAAGGAGTCGGCCCCGTACCCGGGCTCGCCGGGCCTCGCGAAGCTGGTAGAGGTCGATCCCATCGATCAACACCCGACCAGCCGTGGGTGGATCGATCCCGGAGACCATCCGAAGCAGCGACGACTTCCCGCAGCCGGATGGACCAACGATGGCCGCTACCACCCCGGCATCAACCTCCAGGTCAACCCCTCGAACCGCCTGGACTCGACCCGAGACCGTGTCGTAAAGCCGCAGCAGTGACTCACACCGGATGATGGGACTAGCCGAACTCACGGATCACCTCGGCTTTTGTCCGGCGGGCGCCTTGTAGCTCACTGAGCAGAGCCAGCATGCCGGCGATCAGCACCAGGCCCACCAGCATGGTTACCAACTGGGCCCAGGGAACCAGTACCCGAACCGCCGGGAGCGCTCCGGGCGAAGGGTCGAAGCGGGTGCTGAGGCGGCCGACGAGGACCGGGCTGATGGCGACTGCGAGGAGGGCCGCCAACGTGGTCGACACCACCACCTCGGCCACGACGGATCCGGTGCTGCGAAGCCTCGAAAGCCCCATCGCCCGCAGCATCACTCCACCGAGAGCGTTCTGCCGCCCTCGGGCTCGGAGTTGGAGCACCAGCGCGGCGGCACCGACCAGTGCGGCCACCATCCCCACCACCCGAATGAAGTCGAAGGCGAATCGGGTTGCCGCCAGGTCGGGTCGGCTCTGTTCCACCGAGGCCCATTGGCCGTTGCGAACATTTACTGCACGGGCATCGGCCCACGCTTCGATCTCGGGTAGATCGAGTTGGCTGATGATGACCCGGCGAAATCCGAGGCTGGGTGATCGGTGGCCCTCGAGTTGGCCCGCGGTCTCGGCCCGCGCCGCAGCCAGCTCGTCGAGTGCCTCAGCCGATATCAGCAGCGTTGAACCAAACACCCCGGCACGCGGCAACGACCGGACCGTCTCCATCACCTCGTAGGGATGGGTTTGGACGCGCCCAAATGCCCCCACGCGAGGAAGATCCTCAGATCCGATTGCCACCGCGGCAAGCACATCGCCCCGGGCTCGAAGCGTCTCGACGATCACCTGCCTGTCGATGCCATAGTCGTCAGGCCAGCTGACGGCATCTTCCCAGCCCGGCGACACTGCGATCACTCGCACCAGCCCGTTGCCTGGCCGCGCTTGGGTATCGCGAAGGAGCAGCTCCGTGGTTCGATCGGGAAGATCGGTGCTTGGTTCACCCGTTGCTTCAAAGGCCGAGACTCCGCCCACCTCGGTTGCCAATCGAACCTCTACCGTCCGGCCACGGGCGGCATCAAGCACCATGCTGAACGCGAGCAGTCCGAAGCCGATCCCGAGAAGCCCAACCGCCAGCCGGGTGTTGCCGCTGCGTTGCAGTAGCCGCCGTGACGCCAGAAGCAGGGTGATGGGGAGTCGGCTCGATGCCGCCCGGCTTATCCCGAGGAGGCCCCGCAGCACGCCGAAGAGGATCCATACTGCGGTGGCCAGTGCTGCGACCGGCAAGAGTGTTGCTCCAAGACCGATTGCGGTTCCGTCCTTGACTGGCTCCCCCGCTTGCACCCACAGCAGAGCGCTGAGGCCGCCGAGGGTGAGCATTCCCACAACAGCTGTCGCGGGGTGGGCGACCAGCCGCCGCCTGGTGTCGGACTCCACAGTGCCCTGGGCGATCTGACCGGCCAGGAGCGAAGCCGCAACCAGGCCAGTCGCACCAACGGCCACCACGGTGAGCCACTGCACCGAGGTGCCGTCGACCGCTACCCCGGGTCCGACGGTGCGAGCGAAGATGTTGCCTACCAGCACCCCAAGGCCGGTACCTACCGCAATCGGTAGAAGAAGCTGGCCGCCGGCCCGAAACGCCAGTCGAATCCAACGGTCTCCCTCACCGGCGAGCAGTCGAAACTCGTTGCGTCGACGATCGACCAGCATCGGACCGATCGCGGCCACGGTCAGCAGCCCGATCAGGAGGCCGGTGAGCTGGGAGGCCCGCATCGGTGGACCGATTGTCCTGGTTGCGCTTCGGAGCTCATCCATCGTTTCGTCGTAACCGGTCTCGATCTTGGGGCCCTGCGCCGTGGGCCCGCTCAACCTGGCGAACGCCTCCGCCAGCGGTCCCGGCTGGGTGAGCACCCGATCGAACCGGGCCAGGGAACGCTCAAATGAGCGCGCTTCGCTCGTGGTAGTTGGAGGCTCAACAACCGGCGCCCGCCATCGGACGATTCCGCTGAGGCCGCTTTGGGCCACGGTGGTTTCGTCGGTGATCACCATGGCGAAGTTGGGCGCCGAAAACGGTGCAACCCACCTGGGAATGACCACAGGCGGAAGGGTTTGCCAGAACCCGCCGGCCGGTTCGGCGTCTTCACTCCACACCGTCGGGTACGTGCCGTTGATGATGACACCGCCCTGGGTTCCGCCTCCAGCAACAACATCGTTGACGGCGACATCAGCGGTGAGGGTTCCCTCTATCGAGAGTTCGTCACCGACACCGAGATCGAAACGCTCGGCCAGCCACTCCGAGATCCAGACCCCTCCGGGAGTGTGATCGTTGGCCACACCGGCAGCGTCGAGCACCCCAACCGCCGACACCAACCGGACCCGGGTGATGGGTTCATCGTCGGCCCGGGTGGTGAGGGGCAAGGTGTAAAAAGAGCGCTGCACCGGGCCAAGCCGTTCGATCCGGCTGATTTCCGGTTGCACCAATGTTGTTGCGGGCTCGACCAGCTCCTGAACAAAGAGTGCTTCGGTGCTGAGGTTGAGGCCGATCGCATCGAGGTCCTGGCGTTCGATGATCCGGGCCGCGACCTCATCTTCGGCCGCCGATCGCCAGTAATCGCCGGTAACAGCCAGCATGGCCGGGGCACCAGCTGCCGCCATGATGGCGAGCACAAGCACCGCATCGGTCCACAGCAAAAATGTCCATCGCCACCACCGAGCGAATCGACTCCCCCAACTCACGGTTGTCACTCTAGTGCAGCGAGGCGCCTGATTGTAAACGCTTTCATCCGTTTCCCTTTGCGTGAGCCGTCCAGCGCCATGCATCGGCCTGCCAGCTCATCAGCATCGTTCGCCGACGGCGCCCATCTATGATTGGGCCATGGCCGATGCCGAGATCATCCCGTTTCCCACCGCCTCCGATGCCGGTGCAAACCCGGTCGATGAACCCGAACGGCCCAAGGTCCGTGAGGCGATTGGCGATGTGCTTCGCGACGAGCGGGCCCATCAGGAGCGGACGCTCGCCGATGTTGCCGAGGACGCCAACGTGTCACTGCCCTATCTCTCGGAGATAGAGCGGGGCCGCAAAGAGGTATCGTCCGACCTTTTGGAGTCGGTCTGCGACGCCTTGGGTATTGAGGTGGCCGACGTGTTGGAACACGCGGCCGACCGGTTACGCGTTGGGTCGGATCGGCGTCCGGAGCTTCGCCTCGCCGCTTAGAGCAGAGCCTTCCGCAGATACCAGCACGGTGTCAGCCACGCCGTAGTCAACCGCTTCCTGACCTCGAAGCACCAGTGCTCGCTCCGTGTCGCGGCGCAATTCGTCGGCGGAGCGGCCGAGGTGGTGGGCCAACACCGTCTCGCTCTCGCGCCGCGCCCGGGCCAGCTCCTCCGCTTCGAGGGCCAGGTCGCTCAACGAACCACGGCTGCCTGGGGTTTCGGGTTGGGTCAACAACACCCGGGCGTGGGGCAACACGGAACGTTTCCCGGGTGTGCCCGCAGCCAGGAGAATGGCGGAGGTTGAGGCCGCTTCGCCCACACACAGTGTGGCGATATCAGGCCGCACGAAGGTCATGGTGTCGTACACCGCCAGCACCGCGTTGAACGAACCACCGGGCGAGTTGATATAGAGCGAGATATCGCGGTCGATGGATTCCGCGGTGAGGTGCAGCAGCTGAGCGATCACCACGTTGGCCACGCCGTCGTCGATCGGGGTTCCGATAAAGACGATCCGTTCCGAAAGTAGCCGGCTGTAGATGTCAGAGACTCGTTCACCTTTCGGCGTGGTCTCGACCACGGTGGGAATCGTGTAGCTGCTCATGCCGCCGACCCCTCCTGGGTTGCCCCCGAACCGACCAGGCCGATGCGCCGGGTTCGGCGGGCTGGTATCACCTCTTCGAGGTTGGTCACGATGTGGTCGACAAAGCCGTATTCCAGCGCTTCGGTGGCGTCGAACCAGCGGTCCCGGCCGACGTCAGCGATCACCTGGTCGATCGGTCGTCCGGTGTGGCGGGCGATGATGGCTCGGAGCCGGTCGAGCGTGGTCACCAGGTTGGCGGCCTGAATCTCCACATCGGCGGCCGAACCGCCAAGGCCAGCCGACCCTTCATGCATCACCACTTGGGCGTGGGGCAGGGCGAACCGTTTGCCGGGGGCGCCGGCACACAGCAACAGCTGCCCCATACTGGCGGCAAAACCGACGGCAACGGTGGCCACGTCGTTGGGGAGCAGGACCATCGTGTCGTAGATGGCCAGCCCCGCCATCACGGAACCGCCGGGAGAGTTGATGCAGAGACAGATATCGCTCTCCGGGTCGTCAAAGGAAAGTTGGAGCAGCTGGCCGATGAGTCGGTTGGCGCTGGCATCGTCAACCTCCCCGCCCAGCAGTAGCATGCGCCGTTCAAGCAGTTGATCGAAGGGACCTATGACCGGTGGTGATGTCATGGGTCGATTGTCGACCGTTTCCGGCCCCAAGCCTCGCGATTCTGCTGGAGGCAGAAAGCGGCGGGTTGGCACGTTCGAGGAGGCCTACTTGAGCACCACCGATGGCAGGACATTGTCGAGCAGCAGCGGGGCCAGCTGATCCCGCTCGGCCGGGTTGGTCGCCACCAACACCAGGACGATCGCACTGTCGATCTCGGTGACCGCCAGATCGACCGCCTGGGGAGCGGGAACACTGACCAAACCCTCGTAGAGGTCCCAGGTTCGATTATCGACGTCGCGGGTCTCCACAGGGCCGGCATCGGAGTCGATCCCAAGGCTGGTGGCGAGCAGCCCGATCAGCGTTTCTTTGTCGACCGTGCTGGCATCGACAAGCACGGCAACACTGGTGAGATCGGTGGCCGAACGGACTCGTCCGAAGGCGCCAGGTGCCTGGGCCAGGGCGGTCCAGTCTTCGGGGATCAGCGCCTCCACCTCTTGGCCTTCGCCCGCGTCAATTGTCCTGGTCTCGAAGGTGATGTCGGCGGCATCAAAGACAAAACTCGGCGCCGGGGCAGTATCGATGCATCCCCCATCCGGAGACTGGGCTGGGTCAGCGAGGAAGTTGTTGACGATGCTCTGCCCGCAGACGTCGCTGATCACTCCGTGCCCGAGATGCGAAAGGGTGAACGCATAGGAGTTGCTGAGCCCTGCGCCTACCTGCGCCATTCCGCTGGGAGGCGTGATCGGATCGAATTGTCCGCCGAGCAGCAGTGTCGGCAGGTCGCTGGTGATCGGTTCATCCTCAATTTCGTCGGCGGTGCCGGAGCCCCAGTCTTCGCAGAAGGTGATCGCCTCAGGGCCGCTGGCGGGCTGGCTGCGGATCAGCGCGCCATAGCGTTCGGTGGCGAGAGCGGTGTCCACCTCGGCCTGGGTAGTGAACGGCACCTCTTCGTGACACAACACCGAGATGTTCATGGGGATCGAGAACAGGCTGGGCAGGGCCAACGACTGGGTCGACAAAGATTCGACGATGTCGGTCTCGCCGGCTTCAAGCTCGTCGATCATCTCCGGAATCTGGGTAAAGAGGCTCGGTTCGTACAGCGCCTGGAAGGTGAAGTCAATCAGGTCGTCACCGGTGACCAGTTGCGGGATTGGCTCGAGCGTGCCGTCAGCAATTTCGCGTGCGGTAACCGCTACGGCTTCGGTGTTGAGCTGGTCGACCATGGCAAAGAAGCGCGCTTCGAGGTCGGGATACCGTTCGGAGCAGGCGGAATCCGCGCTACATCGGGAGAAAAGTTCGTTGAAGGCCCGTTCGGCGTTGGCGGGAACGTCGACCAGGTACGAGCCCTCCAGAGGTACAACCGAGTCGAGCACCACCGATCGGATGCTGTCGGGGTGTTCGCGCATCAGGGTTTGGGCGAGTCGCGTGCCGTAGGAGAGGCCGATGACATTCCATTGATCGATGTCGAGGGCTCGGCGCAGGTCCTCGATGTCGTGGGCACTTTCGACGCTGTTGTAGGCCTCAAGGTCGGCTCCCAGCTCAACCAGTTGGTCGCGACAGGCCACCAGCTCCTCGGTGATAGCGGCCCGTTCGATGTCGATGTCGAGGGCCTGCGAACCTATTGCCTGGGCCGCAGCACTGATGCGGGGACAGTTGAGGTTGGGCTGGCTGTCACCGGTACCGCGTTGGGTGAAGAGGACCACCTCGTGGCCGGCGAGCCACGGTTCCACCGTAAATGCTGAGTTAAAGGCAAGCCCGCCCAACAAGTCGCCGCCGGGTCCGCCTTCGAGGTAGAGCACCGGCTCGCCCGGGTCGTCGGCGCGGCTGGGGAAGCGCACCACGTCAAGGCGGAACACGTCGGCGGCTCCGTTGCCGTCGCGGCGTGACGGCACCTCGATGAACCCACATTCGGGTTCGGTCAGTTCGGGGGGCAGCGCGCCCAGGGTGCAAGCTGTCGGTCGGAAGTCACCGAGTTCGGCGGCGCCGTCGGAACCGTCGGAGTCGTCTGAGTCACCGGAGCTCCCCGTGTCGTCGGAGGCATCTGACTCATTCGAGTCGCCAGCGCTTACCGACCCGTCGGCCGCTTCCTCGGCTCCGTCGATGTCAACAGCGTCGGTACTGCCATCGTCGTCAGCGTCGCCACCATCGCCTTCGGCGCCCTCGTCGTCGTCAGCCGATTCTCGAAGCGTGGCTCGCCCATCATCGTCGACCCCGGAGTCACCGCAGGCTGCGGCCAACAAACCAACGGCAAACAACGAGCCGACCATCAAAAACAGTCGGGCCAACCGGTTCGGGAAAGAGCGTGGCGTCACCACCGTCACCCTACGGGCTCAACCCCTTCCAAAGGCGTCACTCCCAATCCTCAAGATCTGTGACGCCCAGCGCACCGTTTTTGCAACGCTAGGCGTCACAAATCTTGAAAGGGCTTGAGGAGGTGGGGGCTACACGGGTTAGGCGCGCTCCTTTAGAGGTTGGCGCGGATTTGGCTTCGGAGTCGTCGCATCGCGGGGCGGTTCCAGAAGAAGTTGACCTTGCGGGTAGCGATGATTGTCGGCGCCGGGCGTCGATGCCGGGTGACAAAGACGGCGAAGGACTCAGCGATGTCCTCACCGGGGTTGGTGGCTGCGTAGGCGGTGACAAACCGGCGTGGGAAGAGCCGAGCCAGCCGGGGAATATCGTCGGAATTCTGGTCGCGGTTGGAGATCTGTCGGTGGCGTACCGGCCAGTACCAGTTCACATACTGGTTGATCAGGCTGCCGCCCTTGGAACAGCCTTCACCGGTGAAGTAGGTGGGACAGGTCACTGAAACCCGGGCCAGGTTGGCATCGGTGACCGGGGGCACCTGCTCCGGTCCGAGGGTGAGGAGGTGGGCGTACTCGTGGATCAGGATGTAGTCGAGGTCGGGTTCCAGCCCCTGGGAAACCGCAAGGGTCCAGGTTCTGAGGTTGCGGTTCTGGAAAACCTCGGCTCCCTGCTCGCGGCGGGTGAGGAGTTCAAACCGGGTCAACATCGTGCGCCGTTCGGCCGGGATCAGCTCGGCGAAGCGGGCCCAGATCTGGCGGGCGGCCACGCAGTCAGTGCCCTTGCGGTGGGTGAGTTCGCCGTCCTTGATGCTGTAGGCAGCCAGTATGCGGGGACCATCGGGGGTGTCCTTGCAACCACGCGCCGGTGCGGGCATGGCGTCGGCCGCGCTGGCCTCAGTGGCAAGGGTGGCGGTGACGCTGAGCATAAGGCCAGCCACCAGGGTCACCACCGTCAACAGGACGGCGCGCCTCAGGCCGGGTCGATCCCGCTCGGAACCGCTTACTCCCGCCCGTCGGGGTTCACCGGTTCGCATACCAAAAATCGCCATCACTCAACGCTAGACCTATTCGGGCCGGAGGCGTAGCCGGCGCTCACCGACCGGGACCGCAACGACACAACGACGCGTCCAGCCAAGAAAACCCGTCAGATCGCGTAGTCGTCGTTGCTGGCTCGCACGGTGATGTCGCTGATGTTGACGCCCCAGGGTTGGTTGATGGCGTGGATCACCTGGTCGGCGAGGAGTTCAGGGGCCAGCGCCGCGTACTGGATATCTTCCGGGTTGGCGAGCGGGTTGTTGGTGTCGCCCGACATGGCACCACCAAGCTTTTCAAAGAAGGCGTCCTTGTTGGCGCCGAGCACCGGGTTGACCGCTTCACCGTTGATGATGCTGCTGCCGAGGGCAGTGCCGGGCACACCGGTAGGACGCACGTTGGTCACCTTGATGGCGCCGCGGGATTCCTGGCGGAGAGATTCGGAGAACACGTTCACGGCCGCTTTCGACGCCGCGTACACCGCGGCGCCGCCGACCGGATAGTTGCTGTACACCGAGGAGATGTTCACCACCTGTCCGCGGCCGGCGCTCATCATGTGGTCGTGGGCTGCGATGATGCCGTGCAGCACCCCTTTGATGTTGATGTCGATGCAACGGTCCCATGCCTCGGCTGCCGCTTCGTGGTCGGCGAAAAACGCCAGCGGCATGATTCCGGCGTTGTTGATCATCACGTCGACGGCCCCGAAGCGTTCCACCACCGTGTTCACGAACCCCTTTAGCGCCCCCAGATCAGCCACATCCACGCCACCAACAACGGTGGTCGGTCCTTCAAGGTCGGCGAGGCCAGCCTCGTTGACGTCGCAGGCCCCGACGTTGGCCCCAAGTGCCGCAGCCTTGACCGAGAGCAGTCGGCCGAATCCACTGGCGGCGCCGGTCACCACGATGGTCTTGCCGGAGATGTGATCGGCGTTGTTGGACGTGCTCATGGTGCGGTTCCTGTCTGCTCAGCTGATGCCGGTGACGGCGGCGAGTTGGTCGAGGGCTTCGGCCGGGTCGTCACCAACTTGGATGGCGGTCATGCCGAGTTCGGCGGCCGCGTCGACGTTGGCGGCCAGGTCGTCGAGGAAGATCGACTTCGTGAGCTCGACTCCCATACGTTCGGTGGCCAGCCGATAAATCGCCGGGTCGGGTTTGCGGAGACCTACTTCGTGGGAGTCGACCACGTCTTCGAACAATTCGTCGATCGGCAGGCTGGCCCGCCAGGCGTCTCGGAACTCGGCCAGGTTGTTGGTGATGATGCCTTGTCGCAAGCCCGCGGCGGCGTGGGCTTCGACGCGGGCTCTCACCGTCGGGCGCGATCCGTTGGCGATGTCAGCCATCTTGGAGAACATGTCTCGCAGGCTGAACTCCACGCCGTGTTTGGACAGCTCGGCTTTGGCGTGCGCTACCGCTTCCGTCAGCGGCGCTTGGCCCCGTTCCACCCGGTGCCAGGGGTGGTCTTCGGTGTCATGCATCGGCCCAAACAGGGCCTGGCTCACCACCTCCGCCTCAACGCCAATCTCGGCGGCGTAGCTGGCCATGGCCACAAACGGGGAGTTTGTGAACACCCCGCCGTAGTCCCAAAAGACTGCCTGAACCTCATTGCTTTGCATCCGACCGACACACCTCTCCGGAAGTTCCGGGTCTGTGCAGGATTGTTCCTGCGTTGGGTTCATGTTGCTGCCCGGAAGGGTGCCCGGGGAGGCTGACTCGATGATAGGTCTTGCCCGGCCGCGGGGCGCTACCGCAGGGTGGCCAGCCCGGTCTGGAGGCTGTTGATGGTGTGGCCGGCGAAGGCCTGGTCGCAGTGGGGAAGGGCGGCGGCCATGGCGCCGACGAGGGGCTGGTAGTCGTCGGCTCCCATTCGGGGGTTGATCCACACCACCCGGTGGGCGCGGCGGGCGAGGCGGGTCATTACCCGTTCCATCATGAGCGGATCATCCACGTCCCATCCGTCGGAGGCGATGAGTACTACTGCGCCTCGCACGAAGCTGCCGTGGTGGGACCGCAGCAGCTGGTCGAGGCTGTGGGCGATGCGGGTGCCGCTGAAGCGGTCTTCGACGGTCTCAGTGGCCTGCTGGATGGCCACCGACGTCGACCGGT
>CALAML010000076.1 GCA_937925845.1 uncultured Acidimicrobiales bacterium
ACCAACTGGCCGGTGAGGCGCGAGACCCGCATCGGGGTGGTGGCCAAACGCACCAGCCCTTGCAGAAAGAGGTCGGTGTCGCTCGGGATTTCGTCGGCTTCCGGTTCAGATCCCTCGCGTTCGGCATCGGACGCAGAAGCAGAGTCGGCGTCGTCGTTCTGCGCCAGCTCTGGGCCAGCTTCGAGAGCAGGCGGCGGGGCTGGGTTCTTCTCGATATCGAGCAGCACGGTCGCCAGCTCAAGGCCCGAAACACCGTCGATGATGGCATGGTGGATTTTGGCCACGAGGGCGACGCGGCCGTCGGCCAGACCTTCTACCAGCCACATTTCCCAGAGGGGTCGGCTGCGGTCGAGCTTGTGGCTCACCAGCTCACCCACGAGCTCGCCAAACTCGCGATCTCCGCCAGGGCTTGGGCAGGCGATGCGTCGCACGTGGTAGTCGAGGTCGAAGTCGGGGTCTTGCACGGCCACTGGCCGGTCGATTCCGAGTGGTACCCCGACGATGCGTTCCCGGAACTGCGGCACCAGTGCCAGCCGCTCGCCCAGTTGGCGGCGAAGTTTCTCGATGCCGAAGTCGGCCACGTCGTTGGGGTCGACAATCACCACCCCGGAAACGTGCATATGCCAGCTGGCCGTCTCTCCGTAAAGAAACGCGGCATCCAGTCCGTTGAGTCGACGCATAGCAATTCCGCCCGATGTTGCCCTGTGTCGAGAGTATCGGTCCCGCGGGGCCTCGGCTGAGCTGATCGATGTGGGTTCTGCCGGCATCGCCCATCACGTCGGAGAGACGGAGGTAGCTTGGCCGAGTGAATCGTGGCCCCTCGGCGATCCCCTCCCTTCGTTTGCCCGCGCTCCTAGCGCGCTCTGCCATGGTGGCCGGTGCGCTCATCGCCGCGCTGATGCTGGTTGCTACGGGCTGTGGTTCAAGCGGTATGGAGGAACAGGTTGGGTCGGCGACCCAGGAGGCTGCTACCCCTCGTGGCTCGGCTACCTCCGCCACCACCGCGGCCGGCGCCGCCTCCTCCACCACGCCAACGCCATCGACTACCGCGACGACAACAACCGCGGCGCCCACCACATCAACGTCCACGACGTCAACGTCCACGACGTCAACATCCACAACATCGATATCGACATCCACGACTGAGGCCGTTCCCACCACGGTGCCGGTCGATCCGGCCGCTGATCCGTCGGAGCTGATTCGGGCTGTGGGTGACGGTCCGGTGGCGGGTGATGGACCGCTGCACACCTATTCGGTGGATGTGGAGCGGGCCACCGGTTTCGCCCCGGAGGTTGAGGCCGCAATCATCGAGTCGGTGTTGAGCCATCCCCGGAGCTGGATCGGTGAGTCGAACTTGTCGTTCCAGCGGGTTGCAGGCGCCGCCGATCTCGCCATCATTCTGGCCACGCCTCCCCGGGTTGACGCCATGTGTGCTCCGCTTCGCACCAACGGCTACTTCTCGTGTCGGAGGAGTAATCGGGTGATTCTGAACTCGGTGCGCTGGACCAGTGCCACCGACTCCTGGGCCACCAGCCTGCGTGAGTATCGCCAGTACCTGGTGAACCATGAAGTCGGGCACTACCTCGGCCTTGGCCATGTCGGATGTCCGGCTGCGGGCGCCCCAGCGCCGGTGATGATGCAGCAGACAAAGGGCATCGGTTCTTGCAGCCCGAACTCCTGGCCGGTGGTCGGCTGAGTCGAGCATGACTCTCCGACCGCCGCCCCAGTCGAGCCAGCCTGGGCTGGAGGGGTTGCCGTCGACTGCTCGCAGGCAAGGCAAGGCATGGCGAGGTCAGACGAGGGCTACCGGCATCTCGGTCGGGCCGAACTGTCGATCGGGTAGGCAATGCGGTGGCACCGACCGCGGCGGTGCTCGGCGGAGCAGACGGAACGGGGTTGTGAAACCGGTCACTGAATTGGCATCCGTTGCCGAGTTGGAAGACTCTCTAGAGGTTCGATCAGTGCTGGTTGTCGTTTCGGAGTCACGACTTACAACAGCGCCGGGCGTGACAACGCTGATGATCGGTTGGGTGGAGCGCTCAGCTGACACTGCCGAAGGGGAATCTGCGACATGGAAAACTTCTGGCGCAACGCTGGTGTCCAGCTAGGGAAACACTGGAAGATCGTCGTTGTGGTGATGGGTGTTATCACTGGTCTATTGGCGCTCGGAGCCACACGGATCGAGTTTGCCACCGGGCAGGACAGCTACCTGAACCCGGCCTCGCAGGTCGCCAGGGACAACGTTGCATTCCAGGACGACTTTGGTGGCGAGACCATCATCCTGCTGTTTTCGGCCGAAGAGGGCAGTGACGCAAAGATCCCCGACCTGTTGTCCGGCGACAACCTGGCCGAGATTCAGCGGATCACCGCGGAGCTCGAGCGCCTGCCCGAGGTCTACTCGGTGGTGACTCCGGCGGTGTCGCTCGAGTTCAGTTCGAACCTTGTTGGAGGCCCCTCCGGCACCGCCGCGCTTGCCGGGGCGCTCAGTCGCGATGAAGCCGGAGCCGTTGCCCGGCAGGCCGACATTGGGGTGTCGCTGGCCCGCCGAGGGGCCGTTGGTGCCCAGGAGGACTGGGTTCTCGAGAACCCGGACTGGATCGAGGTGCTGGTCTTCGGCAACGACGGCTACTCGGTGGCCGATGACGGTTCGCTGGTGAAGCCGGCCCTGGAAGACCGCGTGGTGCGATCGTCGCTACAGGGCACCTTCCCAACCGTCGACGGCGGCCCGGTGCACGCCACTGCCGTTGGCGGTGTGGTGTTGAACGGCAACGCCAGCCTCGATGAGCTGTCGGCCGGCACCAAGGAGGTCGTCAACATCCTCGACACCGCCAACTTCGACGGCTTTGAACTCACGGTGACCGGCTCGCCCATTTTCCTCGGCGAGATCAACGACTATCTGAAGGGCGGTATGGCCACCCTGGGTCTGGCCGCGCTGGCGGTCATGGCCGTGGTGCTCGGTCTGATCTTCCGGGTTCGGTGGCGCTTGTTGCCGCTGCTCGCCGTTCTGGTCGGTGTGGCTTGGGCTTTCTCGCTGCTGGGCCTGATCGGCATTGATCTGTCGCTGGTAACCATCTCGGGTCTACCGATTCTGATCGGGTTGGGAATCGATTTCGCCATCCAGATTCACAACCGGGTGGAGGAGGAGGTGGTGCTGGATCAGGCCGCTCATCCGATCGGCAACACCCTGGCCAATGTGGCCCCGCCATTGATCGCCGCCACCATCACTGGAGTTTTGGCGTTCCTGGCCCTGCGGATTTCGAAGGTGCCGATGATTCGGGACTTCGGTGTCTTGCTGGCTGTCGGTGTGGTGGTGCTGGTGGTGGTCGGCATCGTGGTGCCGGCCGCGGCGCTGGGCATTCGCGAGTGGACCAAGCCCACCGATGAGCGTGGCGATTCGGCGGTGGAGCGCCTGGTGGTGAAGCTGGGCGGCCTGCCGACCAAGCTGGGTCTGCCGATGGTGATCCTGGCCACCGTGTTGTTTGTTGGTGGCGTGTTGGTGGAGGGGCGCACCAAGATTCAGTCGGACCCGGTGGAGTGGATCGACCAGAGCAGCCCGACCGTGGCCGATATCGACCGCCTGGCTGA
>CALAML010000077.1 GCA_937925845.1 uncultured Acidimicrobiales bacterium
AAAGATGCCAATCGTGACCAGGGCGAGAACATAACCCTCATCGCCCTCACCACGCCGACCATCATCAGACGGCGAGCCTGCTTCCTTTCGAACTGAACCGAGGCCACAGCCCCGAGTAAATCGATATCTCATTGGTCGGTCTTTTCCTTAAGGAGCGCAATCCTGTGATTGGTTGGTGGTTGGGTAATGGGCGGAAAGTGTGCGGAGGGGTAAAGCGGTGTGTTCTCAGTACCGAGGGGCTGACCCATCAGTTCTTGAGTACGGGGAAGGTGGACTGGTCTTCGATCGTGAGGATTCCACTGCCGGGGATGATGCCGGTCACGTAGGAGTGCTCCACGACGACGGCGACGCCGACCTGGTCGGGAACATCACGGTCGAGCGGGCACCAGTTGGAGTCGAAGTCGCCGGCGCAGCTGGTTTCGTTCACGCTGATGGTGCCGTTGACGGCACGGAGGACATCGGCGCTGCTGTAGGTGTTGCATGTACCGGCGCCACTGCAGCCAGCGGGGACGCCACCGTCGGTTCCGGTCCCTGCGGCTTTGTAGATGATGACGCTGACGATGGTGTCGGGGTCGATGATCGAGCCGAGGTTCTCAAGGGCGTAGATGTCGGCGTTGCGATCACCGGCCGGAGCCGAGGCATCGAGGGCCGCTTGGCGGACCGCATCGGAGACCTCGGTCGAGGCCCGCCAGGCCAAACCCATCTCGGCCATGCCGAGGACGAGGATGATCAGAAGCGGTGCGACGATGGCCGTTTCGACAAGAGCACCGCCCGAGTCACCGCGGAGGCGGCGGGGCGTAGGGGTGGTCTTGGTGTGGTCGTGATGCATCGATCAGGCTCCGGGGGATACACGCTGAACGTGATGGGCGGTGATGGTTTGGTCGGGGAAGAGGCCCGTGACCGAGCGATGCTCGACCTTGATCCAGATGCCGATCAGCGAATCCTCATCCCGGGTGTCAGGGCAGAAGCTTCCCGAGCAGCTGGCATCGCCAGCGGCGACGGCTGAGGCGTCGTAGGACTGGCAGGTGGCGCTACCGGTGCCGGCCTGACAGCTGGCGCTGGGCGCATCGGAGATGGCGTCGGGGGCGTAGATGGCCGCGGCAACGATGTCGGCCGACACCATGGCGTCGGTACGACTCGCAAGCGTGGCCATGGCCACGTCATCGACAGCGGCGATGTCGCTCGACAGGCTGATCTCTCGGGTGGCGTCGTCGATGGCGTAGCGAATCGCCAGATGCGTTTGCAGCATCATGGAGATCTCGAGCAGCCCGAAGAGCATCACGAATATGAACGGGGCCACCAACGCACCCTCGATCAAGCTGGCACCGTCGTCGCCCTTTAGGCGGGCGCGGTGAGGCTTGGGTGATCGGGTGTCGGTTGTGGCTCGGTGAGAAGTTAGGTATCGCCCCATGTGACATAGAACGTCACGCAGGGTGCTGCACTTAAGTCCTGAGAGCTAAGGAGAAATGCCCACAAAGAACCAAAAGCGCGCAAAGACAACCAAGCAAAACCGGGAATGAGGCCTACGACCTCTGCCCCAGTAGTACCAATGGCCCACTCACGGTGTTATCCGCAGTGGGCCATTAAGCCGAATGGTGTGATTTCCGAAGCCGGGTCGACTCCAAATGGGGTCAGGCTTCCTGGATTTTGATCTCGATGTCGACACCGGCGGGCAGGTCGAGCCGCTGGAGTGAGTCAACGGTCTTGGCTGACGGCTCAAGGATGTCGAGGAGGCGCTTGTGGATCCGCATTTCGAAGTGCTCGCGGGAGTCTTTGTCCTTGTGCGGCGAGCGGATCACCGTGAAGCGGTGCTTCTCGGTTGGAAGGGGGATCGGGCCCCGGATATTGGCTTGCGTCCGCACTACGGTTTCGACGATCTTGGCCGTCGACTGATCGATGATCTCGTGATCATAGGCCTTGAGGCGAATTCGAATTTTCTGGCTGGCCATAACGATTTCCGTTCGATGTTTTTCGTAGATGCGGTTGTCAAGATGCGGGGTGGATTCGCCAGCTTACGCTAGCGGCAGGAAAGCCAAATTGGCTATTCGCCGCGGATCCGCTTCACGATTTCTTCTTGCTCGCTGTTCGGCACCTGCTGGTAGCTGTCGAACTGCATGGTGTAGGCGGCACGACCCTGGGTCTTGGACCGGAGGTCGGTGGCGTAGCCGAACATTTCCGACAGCGGCACTTCGGCTCGGATGACCTGTGCCGTTCCGCGCTGTTCGGTGCCCTGCAGCTTGCCACGGCGGCTCGAAAGGTCGCCCATGACATCGCCGAGGTAGTCGTCGGGGGTCACAACTTCGACGGCCATGATCGGCTCCAAAAGCACCGGCTTGCACTTGCGGGCCGCCTCACGAAAGGCCGCCACTGCGGCGATTTTGAACGCCATTTCCGAGGAGTCCACGTCGTGGTACTTACCATCGGTGAGGGTCACGTTTACGTCCACCGTGGTGAAGCCGGCCAACACGCCGTTGGTCATGGCTTCTTTCATGCCCTGGTCGACCGGAGCGATGTATTCCTTCGGGATGCGACCACCGGTGATGGTGTCTTCGAAGGTGTAGCCGCCGCCGGGGCCCGAGGGCTCCATGTTGAACTCGATCTCGGCGAACTGGCCGGAACCACCCGACTGCTTCTTGTGGGTGTACTTGTACTTGGTGACCGGCTGGGTGATGGTCTCGCGATAGGCCACCTGGGGCTTACCGACGTTGGCGTCGACGCTGAACTCCCGCAGCATACGGTCGACCAGCACTTCAAGGTGCAGCTCGCCCATGCCCGAGATGATGGTCTGGTTGGTGTCTTCGTCGGTGCGGACGTTGAAGGTGGGGTCCTCTTCGGAAAGCGACGCCAGCGCTTTCGACATCTTGTCTTGATCGGCAGTGGTTTTGGGCTCGACGGCCACGTGGATCACGGGCTCGGGGAACTCAAGCTGTTCCAGCACGATCGGCGACTTGTCATCGGTCAGGGTGTCACCGGTGCGGGTGTCTTTGAGGCCGATACCGGCCACGATGTCGCCGGTTTGCACCACCTCGCGGTCGATGCGCTCGTTGGCGTGCATTTCCAGGATGCGACCGATGCGCTCCTTCTTGCCGGTGCGGGTGTTGAGCACCGAATCGCCCTTGCCGAGCTTGCCGGAGTAGCAGCGGAAGTAGGTGAGCTTGCCGTGGGGGTCGGCCACGATCTTGAAGGCCAGAGCGGCGAAGGGCTCGGCATCAGCGGGGTCACGGGAGAGGTCGCCCTCGCCCCGGAGTTCGGTGCCGCTGACCGCACCAACATCGAGCGGCGAGGGCAGATAGGCCACTACCGCGTCGAGCAGCGGCTGGACACCCTTGTTTTTGAAGGCCGAGCCGGTGAGAACAGGCACGATCTCGCCACCGATGGTTCCGGCGCGAATGGCGGCCTTGACGTCGGCTGCGGTCAGTTCCTCTTCGCCGATGGCCTTCTCGAGGATGTTTTCGTCGAAGCCTGACAGCACGTCGATCAGCTTCTCGCGGTATTCCTCAGCCTTTTCGGTGAGTTCGGCCGGGATTTCGCCCACCTGGAAGCTGGCGCCGAGTTCTTCGTTGTCCCAGATGATCGAGTTCATCTCGACCAGGTCGACAACTCCAACAAAGTCGGCTTCGTAGCCGATCGGCAGCTGCAAAACGCAGACTTCAGCGCCGAGACGCTCCACGATCGAATCAACCGAGTCGTAGAAGTTGGCGCCCATACGGTCGAGTTTGTTCACAAAGCAGATACGCGGCACGCCGTACTTGTCGGCCTGACGCCACACCGTCTCACTCTGGGGTTCCACACCGGCAACACCGTCGAATACTGCAACGGCGCCGTCGAGCACTCGCAGGGAACGTTCCACCTCAACGGTGAAGTCCACGTGGCCCGGGGTATCGATGATGTTGATGCGGTGGTCGTCCCACTCACAGGTGGTGGCCGCCGAGGTGATGGTGATGCCCCGCTCCTGCTCCTGGGCCATATGGTCCATCACCGCGCCGCCGTCGTGCACCTCACCGATTTTGTAGGTCTTACCGGTGTAGTAGAGGATCCGCTCGGTCGTGGTGGTCTTACCAGCATCGATGTGGGCCATGATGCCGATGTTGCGGGTGTTCTTCAGCTCTTCGGTGCGATCAGCCATATTTCCTGCTCAAGGTTGTTCGGGCGCCAACGCCACACCGTGCGGGTGTGGGTTGGTAAGTCGGTGATGTGGGGGGCAAATGAAGGATTTCGGGCCGATGCCGGTCCGTACTCGAAACGGCCTGACCGGGTGACTACCAGCGGTAGTGGGCAAACGCCTTGTTGGCTTCGGCCATTTTGTGGACATCGTCGCGGCGCTTGGCCGCCGCGCCCATGGCGTTGGACGCGTCGAGGATTTCGTTGGCGAGCCGCTCGGCCATTGTGCGCTCGCGGCGGGCCCGGGCGAACTCGACAATCCAGCGGATGGCGAGGGTGTTGGCCCGGCGGGGCCGCACCTCGATCGGCACCTGGTAGGTGGCACCGCCCACTCGACGGCTCTTAACCTCGAGTTGGGGCTTGACGTTTTCGACCGCTCGCTTCAGCGTGGAGATCGGCTCAGCGCCGGTCTTTTCGGCCACGATGTCGAGCGCGCTGTACACGATGCGCTCTGAGGTGGAGCGCTTTCCGTGCTGGAGAATCTTGTTGACGAACTGGGTGACCAGAACCGATCGGTGGATCGGGTCGGGCAGGAGCTCCCGTCGTGGTGCTGGACCTTTACGGGGCATATCAGCCGTCCTTCTTGGTGCCGTATCGGCTACGGGCCTGGCGACGACCGCTTACTCCAGCGGTGTCGAGCGTTCCTCGTACAACTTTGTAGTGCACACCGGGCAGATCCTTCACACGACCGCCGCGAACCAGCACGATGCTGTGTTCCTGGAGGTTGTGGCTCTCGCCCGGGATGTATGCGGTGACTTCCATGCCGCTGGTGAGGCGCACACGGGCAACCTTGCGCAGAGCCGAGTTCGGCTTCTTTGGTGTTTGGGTGTACACACGGGTGCATACGCCGCGCCGCTGAGGCGCTCCCTTGAGGGCTGGCGTCGAAGCCTTGCGAAATTTCGACTTACGGCCCTTTCGAACCAGCTGCTGAATTGTCGGCACGCGCACTACCTTTTCGTCGAAGCGGTGTAATCGTTAGGTGTTTGTCGGCAGGTGAGGAAAGGGGTTCCGCGCACGACAGGCGTGGAAAACCACGCCGTCGGCAAGCCTAGCGCAGTAAAAAACAGAAACCACCACCCACAGAGCGCCTATGAACACGGTTGCCGCAGGGCATGGTGTTTCACCGGTGCACCACTCCGGCGGCGCCGATCGGGTCTTTGGCCAGTTGGTAGAGCGACATGCCCAGCCCATGGGTGAGCATCCGCTTCGGCAGCTCGATCCGCACAAAACAGCCGCCTGGAAGGTCGAGTTCTCCGTGGGAGGTGATGTCGGCCAGGTCTCCGCTCGCCAGCGCGGTCTCCAAAGCCGGGTCATCGGGGGCCACGATGCGGGCCGTGGTCTGGAACTGCACGGTTGAGGGTGGTGCGCCCACCGGAATGCGCCGGACCGGGATCACCACCCCAACGTGGGGATTGGCCCCAAGATTGCGGGCCTTGCGGCTGGTCAGGTTGGTATGGAACCACAGTGACTCCCCCACCGGCACATACACCACACCGGCGACGTGGGGTCGCCCAGCTGGAGAAACGGTGGCCAGGGTGAGGAACGATCGCTTGACGATCACCCGATCGAGCTGGTCGGCGGAGAGGGTGGGGACTGGAGCTTGCGTTTGGTTGGTCATAGACCCAGTAGAACAAGCCAACCTGAGACGTTGAATAGCTCCTGATCCAACTTTCATACGTGAGGGTCTAATCCATACGCTAGCCTGATGAAATGGATCCGTTGAGCGCACTGCTGCGTGGCCCCCGGGCCGTGGACGCCTTTGTGTTGAAGGTGGTGATGGAGCCGCCGTGGGCCATCGAGATCCGTGACCAGGCCGAGCTCACCGTGGTTGCCGTGCTCGAAGGCGAGGCGCTCACGGCCACGGCTGACGGGCGGTCTCAGCTGCTCACTGCGGGCCAGGTTGGCCTGGTCCGGGGACCCGAGCCGTATCGCTGCACCGATCGTGGCGGCTCCCCTACCCAGATCTTTGTCAATCCGGGCCACATCTGTGAAGACATCCACGGCCGCCAACTCATCGAACCCTTCATGCGGGGTGTCCGCACCTGGGGCAACGATCCTGCGGGCTCGACGGTGATGGTGATCGGAACCTATGAGCGGGTCGGTGCCATCGGAACCGCCCTGCTGGGTTCACTTCCACTGCTTGCGGCTATCGATGGATCAGCGATCGCGCTTCCAGTGGTGGAGCTGATTGCCACCGAGCTGACAAAGGAGGGTCCAGGCCAGGCGGTGGTGTTGGACCGATTGCTCGACCTCCTCACCGTCTCCGCGCTCCGGGCCTATCTCGATCAGGCTGGGGTCGACGCCCCCGGCTGGTGGGAGGCCAGCGCCGACCCCGTGGTGGGCGATGCCATCACCCTCTTGTGCAACAACCCGGCCCACAGTTGGACCGTGGCCTCACTCGCCGGTGAGGTCGGCGTGTCACGGGCCAGCCTGGCCCGCCGTTTCACCGATCTGGTGGGTCAGCCGCCGATGACGTTTCTGAGCGAGTGGCGAATCGCCATGGGCGCCGAGCTCCTTCTGAAGCCCGAAGCCACGGTGACTGCGGTTGCCGCCGAGCTCGGCTACGCCAGCCCCTTCGCCTTCAGCACCGCTTTCAAACGCCAGCGCGGCATCAGCCCCTCAAAGCACCGCCAAGAGGCCAGACTCAGCGCCTGACCAGCAGGGCTCTAGCTAGGACGGTGTCGCCGTCGAATGGAGCCCGATCATGTTGCCTTCGGTGTCCATCACCAGCGATACAAAGCCGTGGTCGCCAATCGGGAACTTCGGGCGGACTACCGAACCACCGGCCTCGACGGCCCGGCTCTCTTCGACCGCACAGTCCTCACAGGAGAAGTAGACCATCGAGCCACCTGGACCAGGCGTGGCGTGGGCCATCTTGACCAGCGCTCCCCCGGCGCCGTGCGAGCTGAAGTCGTCCTCGAACACCCGCATCACCACGGAGGGGTCGTTCGGGTCGTCCATCGCCGCCAATGTGGTGTCGAGCAGGGCCTCGTAGAAGCCCTGGGCTCGATCCATGTCGTCAACGTAGATGTCGAAGAAGCCTACTTTTCTCATGACTGTTCCTTTCGCTGGGTGTGAGGCGCTGTGCCTCAAGAACCACTAAAGCGAAAGGGCGGAAAACAAGATTGTAGATATCAGACATCAAAGGTCTGGTTGAAGCGTTTGGGGGTGTAGCCGGTGACATATCGGAACGAATGGGTGAAGTGCGACTGGTCGGCAAAGCTCAATAGGTAGTCGGCACGAAACGATTGCTGCACCCGCAACACCTTCAAGAAGTCATGTGGTGAGAAGCCGGTTGTCTTCTTGAGGGTCCGCTGGAGCTGGCGCGGCGATAGCGCCGCCGCCTCGGCCATATCGGCCACGCTGTGAATCTCGTGCAGGCGGCCAAGGATTGCCGATGTCACCGGGTTGGCGACCACCACCCCATCGCGGCGAAGGTTCTCGACGAACTCCGACAACACCGTGTGGCTGGCCTCAAAGTCGAGTCCGGCGATCCGCTCGTTTGTTTCCACCAACGGAAGCGCACCCTGGTACGGCTCACCGACGTAGTGGTCGACAGACTGGTCGGGGTCGCCCCATACCCCGGGGAAGAACTGCACGCCCCGGTAGTGAAACGACCGGCCCAGGTTGAGTGAGGTGTGGGTTGTGGCCAACGCCGTCACACCAGCGATTCGAGTGTCCGCCAGGTCAAAGAGCAGGTTCACACACGCGTCGGGCATCGCATGCAGCGTGAAATCGGTCTCAAGCTCGGTTTCGGTCCGCAGCTCCCAGTAGCAGTGCACCAGGTCGGCCAGCTCAGCCGGTGGCAGGGCCTCGGTGTACACCACCGACTCCACCGACTTCTCAACGCCATCCTTCACCGGGTCATACACACCCTCAACCCTAGAAGTTCAGCGCAGGCAGAGATGACAAGCGCTGGAGGCTCTGCCGCCCATGCCCTTCACGCGAGTTCGGTGGCGGCGAAGCCGTCCCGAACGGAGGCGCGTCAGGCTTGCGTATGAGCGCTGCCAAGCCCTGCGCTCGCACTGCCCTTCGGGCAGGGCGGAGCGGCGCGAACTAGCAAAAGGAATCAGTTTGCTGGGAACTCCATGACTTTGCCTCCGGGGCTGTCACTGGTGGCCGCGGACTCGGCGGCCGCGGTGGCCTGTTCATCGAGGCTGGCCAAGTAGGCGGCCGGGTCGCCTTCGAACTGTTCGGCTGAGGAGAAGTACTCCATGGGCTCGTAGTCCGGGGCGTGCGGCGACTTGGTGCGGTACTCACCCATGCCGGTTCCGGCGGGGATGAGCTTACCGATGATGATGTTTTCCTTGAGGCCGACCAGGGAGTCACTGCGGGACTCGATGGCGGCTTCGGTCAGCACTCGGGTGGTCTCCTGGAAGGAGGCGGCCGAGAGCCACGAGTCGGTGGCCAGCGAGGCCTTGGTGATACCCATCAGCTCGGGACGGCCTTCGGCTGCCTTCTTGCCTTCGGTTACCAACTCTCGGTTCACTCGGGTGAACTCGGTCTGATCCTTGCGGTCGCCGGGAAGGAAGTCGGAGTCGCCGGGGTCGACGATGCTCACTCGGCGGGTCATCTGCCGCACGATCAACTCGATGTGCTTGTTGTGAATCGACACACCCTGATCGCGGTAAACCTTCTGGACTTCCTCCACCAGGTACTGCTGAGTCTCGCGGACCCCGCGAATCTCAAGCAGTTCCTTCGGGTCACGGGGACCTTCGACCAGTGCTTCACCGGCCTGAATCTCGTCGCCATCGGAAACTTCGAGGCGGGCGAGGCTGGGCACGATGTACTCATCCTCGCTGCCGTCGTCGGCCACGATGGTGATGGCTCGACCCTTGCCTTCGTCTTCCGCAATGCGGATGACTCCGGAGGTGCGAGCCAGCGTGGCTGCGCCCTTCGGGGTCCGGGCTTCGAAGAGCTCCACGACTCGGGGCAGACCGCCAGCGATATCGCCGCCGCCGGCCACACCACCGGTGTGGAAGGTGCGCATGGTGAGCTGGGTTCCGGGCTCACCGATCGACTGGGCCGCGATCACACCGACCGCTTCGCCGAGTTCGATCAGCTTTCCGGTGGCCAGTGAGGTGCCGTAGCTGGCGGCGCTGATGCCGACCGGCGAATCGTCGGTAAGCGGCGACAAGACTTTGAGGCGGGTGACCGACTCGTCGTCTCGCAGAGCTTCCATCTCTTCTTCGCCGACCAGGCTGCCGGCGGCGAGTTTGGTGCCGTCGCTCAGCTTGATGTCTTCGGCCAGGGTCCGGGAGAACAGTCGAGTCTCCATATAGGTCCGCTGGAATCGGTCGCCGTCTTTCTTCGGCGACGGACCGACGTAGTTGCCTTCGGCGTCGAAGTAGCCGTCGGGGGCCACCTGCTCCAGCCAGATGAACCGGGGGGTGTTGCCATCGGCGAACGGGTCCCGGTCGTTGATGATGAGTTCCTGGGCCACGTCGACGAGGCGACGGGTGAGGTACCCGGAGTCGGCGGTTCGGAGGGCGGTATCGACCAGACCCTTGCGAGCGCCGGGAGTAGCAATGAAGTACTCGAGCATCGTGAGGCCTTCACGGAAGTTGCTCTTGATCGGGCGGGGGATCATATCGCCACGGGGGTTGGCTACCAGCCCGCGCATACCGGCGATCTGTCGCACCTGCATCATGTTTCCTCGGGCACCGGAATCCACCATCATATCGATGGGGTTGAGGTGCTCGGCTTTGAGTCCGACTTCCATCGCCGCCCGAACTTCTTCGGTGGCGATGTTCCAGATCTCCACTTCCTTCTGGCGCCGCTCGGCGTCGGTGATGATGCCTCGACGGAACTGGGTCTCAACTTTGTCGGCTTCTTTTTCGTGCTCGTCGAGAATGCCCCGCTTTTCGGCTGGGGTCTTCACGTCGTCGATCGAGACGGTGATGCCGGCCCGTGAGGCGAACTTGAAGCAGAGGTTCTTCATGGCGTCGAGGCTGCGGGCAACGTCGGCCTTGTCGAAGTTGTGGGCCAGGTTGTCGACGATGGTGCCCATTCGGCGACGGTCGACCCGCTCGTTGATGTATTCAAAGCCGTCGGGCAGCGCCGCGTTAAAGAAGACGCGTCCGGCGGTGGTGCGGTGGTAGGTGGCGGCCACGCCGTTGGCTGGAGTGTCAACCAGCTCGGGGGCCCGGAACTCGATCGGCACGTGCAGTTCGAGATCGCCAGCTTCGTAGGCTCGCTCGATCTGGTCGAGACGGCGGAAGACCCGAGGGTTTTCCTTGTCGTCGCCTCCAAATTCGGAGGTGAGGTAGTAGGCCCCGATGATCATGTCCTGGGTGGGCGTAACCAGCGGTGAGCCGTGGGCCGGGCTCAGCACGTTGTTGGCCGAAAGCATCAGCA
Organism: uncultured Acidimicrobiales bacterium; assembly: GCA_937925845.1. Taxonomy (GTDB): domain Bacteria; phylum Actinomycetota; class Acidimicrobiia; order Acidimicrobiales; family CALAML01; genus CALAML01. The sequence goes on from CALAML010000077.1 coordinate 10,519, forward strand.
CTCGGGCTTCAGCCTGGGCTTCGGCCGAGAGCGGAAGGTGGACCGCCATCTGATCGCCATCAAAGTCGGCGTTGAAGGCGGTGCAGACCAACGGGTGGATCTGGATGGCTTTGCCTTCCACCAGGACCGGCTCGAAGGCTTGGATCCCGAGGCGGTGCAGCGTCGGCGCCCGGTTCAGCATGACCGGGTGTTCCTTGATGACGTCTTCGAGCACGTCCCACACCTGGGGACGGCGGCGCTCGACCATACGCTTGGCCGACTTGATGTTCTGGGCCATTTCGCGGTCGACCAGCGCCTTCATCACGAAGGGCTTGAAGAGCTCGAGGGCCATCAGCTTGGGAAGACCGCACTGGTGCAGTTTCAGGGTCGGGCCCACCACGATCACGGAACGGCCGGAGTAGTCGACTCGTTTTCCGAGAAGGTTCTGGCGGAAGCGGCCCTGCTTGCCCTTGAGCATGTCGGAGAGCGACTTGAGGGGGCGGTTACCGGGGCCGGTAACCGGGCGGCCGCGGCGGCCGTTGTCGAAGAGCGCGTCGACAGCTTCCTGCAGCATGCGCTTTTCGTTGTTGACGATGATCTCGGGAGCGCCGAGGTCGAGGAGTCGCTTCAACCGGTTGTTGCGGTTGATGACGCGGCGGTAGAGGTCGTTGAGGTCGGAGGTAGCGAAGCGGCCACCGTCGAGCTGCACCATCGGGCGCAGGTCCGGCGGGATCACCGGAACAACCTGGAGGATCATGGCCGCCGGGTCGTTGACCCGGTTGCCTTTGTCGTCGCGCTTGTTGAACGCCGACAAGATCTTGAGCCGCTTGAGGGCCTTCTGCTTGCGCTGGGCCGACAGCGGCTTGACGCCTTCGTCGGGGGTGAGCGCCACCCGCAGCTTGAGCTCTTCTTCGTCGAAGTCGAGCCGCTCGATCAGCCGACGGATCGATTCGGCGCCGAGGCCGCCTTCGAAGTAGTCGCCGTAGCGGTCGGTGAGCTCGCGCCACAGCATTTCGTCTTCGATGATCTGGCGGGGAAAGAGGCCCTTGAACTCGTCGAAGGCCCGCTCGGTCAGGTCGATTTCGAGGTCGTAGCGTTCGCGGATCGCGGCCAGGTCCTTCTCGGCCGCCTTCTGGCGGGCCTTGATCTCGGTGTCCTTGGCGCCGTCCTTCTCCAGCTCAACCAGCTCAGCCTCGAGTTCTTCCGAGCGCTTGGCCAGATCGAGCTCGCGATCCTTTTCGATCGCTTCCTTTTCGAGGATCAACTCGTTTTCGAGGTTCGGAAGCTCTTCGGTGCGTCGTTCGTCGTCAACCCAGGTGACCAGGTTGGCGGCGAAGTAAATGACCTTCTCCAGCTGCTTGGCCTTCAGTTCTTCCTTCACCTCAAGACCGGTGAGGAGGTAAGCCAACCAGCTTCGGGTACCGCGGAGGTACCAGATGTGTACCGCTGGAGCGGCGAGCTGGATGTGGCCCATCCGGTCGCGGCGCACCTTGGAGCGGGTGACTTCTACACCACAACGCTCACAGATGATGCCCTTGAACCGGACGCGCTTGTACTTACCGCAGTAGCACTCCCAGTCCTTGGTGGGACCGAAGATCTTCTCGCAGAACAAGCCGTCTTTCTCGGGCTTGAGCGTGCGGTAGTTGATGGTCTCTGGCTTCTTGACTTCGCCGTTGGACCAGTTCTGGATGGCCGTGGGCGTCGCCAGGCCGATTGTCAGCTGGCTGAAGTCATTGACGTCGAGCATGGGACCTGCCTGATTTCGCAAAGGGTGGATCGGTGGCGCGTGCGGAGCACGGTGGCGTAGGGCTGGCGGTGGTGGCGCTGCGTTTCGGCGGCGTCACCGACCGGACCGGCCCAGTGAAGGGGTTGAGATTATGAGCGGGCCGCACGGGCGGCTTCGCGCCGGGCGTCCTCTTCGTCGCTGCCTCGCTCGGGGCGGGACAGGTCGATGCCGAGTTCTTCGGCGGTTCGGAAGATGTCTTCGTCGAGTTCCTGCATGGGGATCTCGGCGCCGACGTCGTCCTTGACCTCGACGTTGAGGCAAAGGGCCTGCATTTCCTTGATGAGCACCTTGAAGCTCTCGGGGATGCCGGGCTCGGGGATGTTCTCGCCCTTGACGATGGCTTCGTAGACCTTGACTCGGCCGAGAACATCGTCGGACTTGATGGTGAGCAGCTCCTGCAAGCAGTAGGCCGCGCCGTAGGCCTCGAGGGCCCACACTTCCATCTCACCGAAGCGCTGACCACCGAACTGGGCCTTACCACCGAGCGGCTGCTGGGTGATCATGGAGTACGGGCCGGTGGAGCGGGCGTGGATCTTGTCATCGACAAGGTGGGCCAGCTTCAGGATGTAGACGTACCCGAGGGTGATCCGGTTGTCGTACTTTTCGCCGGTGCGGCCGTCGTAGAGCTCAGCCTTACCGTCGGTGCCGATGATGCGGTCGCCGCTGCGGGCTTCCGGGTGCAGGTTGGCCAGAATGTTCTGGATCGTCGGGTGACGCCCAGCAAGTTCCTGTTCGTCCCACTTGGCGCCGTCGAACACCGGGGTGGCCACGAGGGTGGACGGGGTGGTGTTCGTGCGGGTCTTTTCTTCGGTACCGCGCAGCGGGGCGATGCCCACATCGGTGCCGTCGACGTCCCAGCCCCAGCGAGCGGCGTAGCCGAGGTGCGCTTCGAGCACCTGGCCCACGTTCATGCGGGACGGAACACCCAGCGGGTTCAAGATGATGTCGACCGGCGTACCGTCGGCGGTAAAGGGCATGTCTTCGATCGGAAGGATCCGCGAGATCACGCCCTTGTTGCCGTGGCGGCCAGCGAGCTTGTCGCCCACCGAGATCTTGCGCTTCTGGCCCACGTAGACCCGCACCAGCTGGTTGACGCCGGGCGGCAGTTCGTGGGACTCGTCGCGGCTGAACACCTTGACGTCGATGACCTTGCCGGTCTCGCCGTGAGGCACCTTGAGCGAGGTGTCGCGGACTTCACGGGCCTTCTCACCAAAGATAGCCCGCAGGAGCCGCTCTTCAGGGGTCAGCTCGGTTTCGCCCTTGGGCGTGACCTTTCCGACCAGCACATCGCCGGGACCGACTTCGGCACCGATGCGCACGATGCCCCGCTCATCCAAGTCGGCGAGGATGTCCTCGGCCAGGTTCGGGATGTCACGGGTGATTTCTTCGGCACCGAGCTTGGTGTCGCGGGCGTCGATCTCGTGCTTGTGGATGTGGATCGAGGTGAGCACGTCGTCTTTGACGAGACGCTCGCTCAGGATGATCGCATCCTCGAAGTTGTAACCCTCCCAGGACATGAAGGCCACGAGCAGGTTCTTGCCGAGGGCCAACTCGCCGTGGTCGGTCGAGGGACCGTCGGCGATCAGGTCGCCTTCGGCCAAGGTGTCGCCTTCGCTGACGCGGGGGCGCTGGTTGATGCAGGTGTCCTGGTTGGAGCGTTCGAACTTCAACAGGCGGTAGACCTTGCGGCCGAGCTTGTTGTACTCAACCACGATCTCGCTGCCGGAAACCTCGGTAACCGTGCCCGCGTCTTCGGCAAGGATCATGTCGGCGGCGTCGTGGGCGGCCCGCTTTTCAATGCCGGTACCGATGTAGGGCGCCTCGGCGCGGATCAGGGGAACCGCTTGGCGCTGCATGTTGGCGCCCATCAGGGCCCGGTTGGCATCGTCGTGCTCAAGGAAGGGAATGAGGGCGGTAGCGACCGAAACGATCTGCTTCGGCGACACGTCCATCATCTGGACTTCCTCGGGCGACACCGCCGAGATTTCGGTGGTGGCACCGAAGAAGGTGTCTCGTTCGAGCTGAAGCTTCAGGCCTTCCAGGGTGGCGGCCTGCGGCGAACGACGCACGAGGATGCGGTCGTTCTTAAACGTCATGTCGTCGTTGAGCCCGGCGTTGGCCTGGGCGACGACGTATTCCTCTTCTTCGTCGGCGGCGAGCCAGACGATGTCGTTGGTGACCTTGCCCTTGACCACCTTGCGGTAGGGGGACTCGATAAAGCCGAAACTGTTGACCCGGGCGTAGCTAGCCAGGGCACCGATGAGACCGATGTTCGGGCCCTCCGGGGTCTCGATCGGACACATACGGCCGTAGTGACTGAAGTGCACGTCTCGAACTTCGAAGCCGGCCCGCTCACGGGAGAGTCCGCCCGGCCCGAGGGCCGAGAGACGACGACGGTGGGTCAGACCCGAGAGCGGGTTGACCTGGTCCATGAACTGGCTGAGCTGGCTGGTTCCGAAGAACTCCTTGATCGCGGCCACAACGGGGCGGATGTTGATCAGGGTCTGCGGGGTGATCGCTTCGACGTCCTGGGTCGTCATGCGCTCACGCACCACCCGCTCCATACGGCTGAGGCCGATTCGCAGCTGGTTCTGGATCAGCTCGCCGACCGAGCGGATGCGTCGGTTGGCGAAGTGGTCCTGATCATCAAGGCGGTACCCGGGGGTAGCGCTCACGAGGTTCAGCATGTAGGTGGTGGCGGCGAGAATCTCGCACTCGTTCAGCACCGACTGCGTCTCCTCGGGGAGATCGAAGTCGAGCTTGAACATTTCTTGCAGCTTCTTGATTTCGGGCCCGAGCTTGCGGTTTAGCTTGTAGCGACCAACCCGGCTGAGGTCGTAGCGACGAGGCTCGAAGAAGGCGTTCTTGAAGTAGTTGCGGGCCGAATCGATCGTGGGCGGTTCGCCCGGCCGGGCCCGCTTGTAGATCTCGATCAGCGCTTCGTCCTGGGTCGGGAACAGTTCCCGGTCCTTTTCCCACTGGCCTTCGAGGAAGTCGAAGTGGCGCACAAACTTCTCCAGGAAGCCCGGTGCGTTCTCTTCGTCGTAGCCGAGGGCGCGAAGCAGCACAAAGAGGCTGATCCGGCGCTTGCGAGCGACGCGACAGCCCGCGGTGACGTCCTTGCCGGGCTTGTGCTCTACGTCAAACTCGATCCATTCACCGCGGTAGGGGTGGATGGTGCCGGTCACCAACTGGTGCTTCGACAGGTTACGAAGGCGGTACCGCTCACCAGGCTGGAAGATGACGCCTGGGCTTCGCACCAGCTGCGACACCACGACACGCTCGGTGCCGTTGATGACGAAGGTGCCCTTGTCGGTCATCACGGGGAAGTCGCCCATGAAGACGGTCTGTTCTTTGATCTCGCCGGTGGTGGCGTTCATGAACCGGGCCCGCACGAAGATCGGCGAGCTGTAGGTCATGTCCTTGACCTTGCACTCTTCCACGGAGAACTTCGGCGGTGGCCGAAGGTCCTCATCGGAGGAGTCGAACTCCAGCTCAAGCTGGAGGGTTTCGGTAAAGTCCTTGATGGGACTGATATCAGCGAACGTCTCCGCAAGTCCGCTTTCGAGCAACCACTCGAAAGACTTGCGTTGGACGGCAATCAGGTCGGGAAGCTGGAGAGCCTCTTCGAGATTGCCGAAGGAGTAGCGGTCGCGAACACCTGAGCGTGACGGCACAGGATCTCCTCGATGGGGTTTTGGGTGGCCGGGATTGACGTCAAAGGCACTGCTGTACTGCTGCAGTAGATATTGCGGCGAAAAACACCGCGAAGCCGTGTGCGCGATTCAACCCACTTTCCGCAAGGAGCGGGGGTGGGGGAAACGTCAGGCACGGCAACGCCGTAGCATAGTTTGTTACGCGCTGAAATACAACCCCACGTCAATCCACGCTTTCACCACCAGTGGTGGGCTTGCGACACCATGAGGTACTGGGAGTTCGCCGAATCCAGCGAACGGTCCTCATCCTCCCGGGTTCTCGCCGAGTGATTGGCTGTGGGGTTCTACGAAATCTCTGGTGAGAGATCGTAGAAGCGCGGCACCAGCACGGTCAAGCCCCGACACCCGATCGTGAAGATCGAACAGCGGGGCCCAGCCGTGCTGGCGACAAAGGAATGAAACCGTTACGGCGCTACGGGAGCGCCGCACCGGCGGGAACTACTTGAGTTCGACGGTGGCGCCAACGCCTTCGAGGGCTTCCTTGGCCTTCTCGGCGTCTTCCTTCGAAGCGTTCTCGAGCACGGGCCCGGGGGCGTTGTCCACGAGGTCCTTGGCTTCCTTGAGTCCGAGGCTGGTGAGGCCACGGACTTCCTTGATCACCTTGATCTTCTGGTCGCCGGCTTCGGCGAGGATGACGTCGAATTCATCCTTCTCTTCAGCAGCCGGGCCGGCGTCGCCGCCGCCACCGGCGGCAGCAACGGCCACGGGGGCCGCGGCGGTCACGCCGAACTTCTCTTCAAACTCGCTCAGCAGCTCGCTCAGTTCGAGCACGCTCATGCCGGCGATGGCATCGAGAATCTCTTCCTTGGTTGCCATTGATCAGCCCTCCTCGGGGTTTTCTTCAGTCTCGGTTTCGGTTGTGTCGGTTTCTTCAGCAGCCGGTTCGGCCGCCTCTTCAGCTGGTGCTGCGTCTTCGGGTGCTGCATCTTCGGCGGGCGCCGCCTCAGCAGCTGGGGCCTCATCAGCGGGTGCTTCTTCGGCCGGAGCCTCTTCAGCTGCTTCTTCAGCCGGAGCTTCAGCAGCGGGTGCATCCTCGGCTGGTGCGTCTGCGGATGCTGTGTCTTCTTCGGCCGGAGCCTCATCAGCAGCTGCTGCTTCTTCAGCCGGAGCATCGGCAGGGGCGCCCGGGGCTCCCCCTTCGGCGATAAGAGCCGAGAGTCCGTAGGCGAAGTTTTGCGGGATGGCCTTGAGCAACGCCGCGAACTTCTGCATCGGTGCAGCAAATCCACCGGCGAGGCGGGCGAGCAGTTCGTCTCGCGAGGCGACCTTGGAGAGCTGGTCGATCTCGTCGGGCGTCAGCGGTGCGCCGTCGAGCAGCCCGCCCTTGATCACCAGTTCCGGATGGGCCTTGGCGAAGCCGGTCAGGGCTTTGGCTACCGATACCGGGTCACCCTTGGTGCCGTCCTCAGCGTCGCTCACAAAGGTGATCGCCGTGGGGCCGGTCAGGTGCTCGTCGATGTCGATCTCAAGTTCGGCCGTGGCAAAGCGCACCAGGGTGTTCTTGTAGATCTTGAACTCGCCGTTACCTTCGCGCAGGGATCGACGCAGTTCTGCGAGATCGGCCACGTTCAGACCACGGTATTCGGTGAGCACCGCAGCGTCGGCGGCGGCGAACTTCTCTTTCACCTCGGCGACTACTGCGACCTTTTCTGGTCTTGGCTCATCCATACGGACCTCCTGGCTGGGAGCGGAAACAGGGAAATCTTGAGAGTGCTTGGAAATAAAGGTGGGCGTCCGCAGAAGCGAACGCCCAAACCAGCGGAGCCGGCAGTGGATGTTCACCTCGTCGGGCGGGCGTTCCTCGGGGAGGGCGCCCTTTCAGCGGTAGCTCTGGCCTTTCGACTCAAGCGATCGCACCGGATGTCTTCGGCGGACAGTGTCGGTTGTGGGTATTGCAGATCGTTGGCGCACAGCGCCGACCGACAAGCCTAGCGACTTCGGAGTTAGTTCAGACGGCCCGGGTCGATCTTGACGCCGGGGCCCATGGTGGACGAGACGGTGACCTTCTTGAAGAATCGGCCCTTGGAACTGGCTGGCTTGGCCCGGTCAAGCTCATCGATCAGTGCCGCCATGTTGGCCATGAGATCCTCTGAGGAGAACGAGGCCTTGCCGATCGGCACGTGGACGTTGCCGTACTTGTCGGTGCGGTACTCAACCTTGCCGCCCTTGAACTCCCCGACGGCCTTGGCCACGTCGGGGGTCACGGTCCCGGTCTTGGGGTTGGGCATAAGACCGCGGGGTCCGAGGACCCGGCCGAGCTTGCCCACCAGCGGCATCATGTCGGGGGTGGCGATCGCTACGTCGAAGTCGGTCATGCCACCCTCGATCTGGGCGGCCAGGTCGTCGGCACCCACCAGGTCGGCGCCCGCTTCGGTGGCTTTGGTGGCTGCTTCACCCTGAGCGAAGACGGCAACCTTGACGTCCTTACCGGTTCCGGAAGGCAGGGCCACGGTACCGCGGAGCTGCTCTTCGGCCTTGCGGGGGTCAACGCCGAGGTTCAGCGAGAGGTCGATGCTCTCGTCAAACTTGGCGGTGGCCAGGCCCTTGGCCAACTCGACCGCTTCCGCGGCGGAGTGCAGTTGTTCGCCGTCAAAACGCTTGGCGGCGTCGGTGTATCGCTTGTTCGCCATGATTGGCTCCCTCGTTGTAGTGGTTCTTCCGTGGCCAGCCGCGAGGTGAGCGACCGTACCTGGATTGGTTGGTAAGACCGGGTTGCCCCGTGTCGGGTCTTACTTGACGACGATGCCCATCGACCGTGCGGTGCCAGCAACCTGCGCCTTGGCGGCGTCGATGTCGTTGGCGTTGAGGTCCGGCATCTTGATTTCGGCGATCTCGGTGAGCTGGGCGTCGGTGACCGAGCCCACTTCCTCACGACCAACCTCCGAAGCGCCTTTGGCCACCTTGGCCGCATCCCGCAGAAGCACCGCGGTGGGCGGGGTCTTGGTGATGAAGTCGAAGGAGCGGTCTTCGTAGATGGTGATCTCTGCCGGGATGACCGTGCCTCGCTGGGCTTCGGTCTTGGCGTTGTACGCCTTGCAGAAATCCATGATGGCCACACCGTGGGGACCGAGCGCGGTACCAACCGGGGGTGCCGGCGAAGCTTGACCCGCCGGGATCTGGATCTTGACGAGCGCTATGACATTCTTCTTGGCCATACGGCATATTTCCTAGCGTTGAAGTGCGGCAATCAGTCTGGGCACAAAGAGATAAATAAACAACCTGGGGTTCTGGTTCATTCTGCAAGGCGAGGTCCAGCCTAGAGCTGTTGGCCTCACGGGCCGGAGCGCATCGGCGGGTCCGGAGAGCGCAGCGAGTTGCCCGAGTACTGCGAGGGACGAGCAGCGGGCTCCCCCAGGGAGACCGAACGAGACCAAATCCGCAGCGCGGCATGAAGGAGCGCCAGCGACGACTGCCGCCTTGCGGCAATGAACCGGCTACAACTTAGCGATTTGGGCGAACTCGAGCTCGACTGGGGTCTCTCGACCGAAGATGTTGACCAACACCTTGACCTTGAGCTGCTCTTCGTTGATCTCGACGATTTCGCCGGTGAAGTCGGCGAAGGGGCCCTGCTTGACTCGCACGCTCTCGTTGAGTTCGTACTCGAGCCGGGGGCGGGCGCTCTTGGTGGCGGTTTCGCCCTCGGGAGCTGCGGCCAGGAACTTCTCGACGTCGCGTCGCCGCAGGGGTACCGGGCGGTTGCCCTGGTGCACGAACCCGGTGATACCTGGGGTTTGGCGTACCACGTACCAGGCGTCGTCGGAGAGTTCGAGCCGCACCAGCAGGTAGCCGGGGAAGACTTTCTTCGGAACAACAACCTTCTTGCCGTTCTTGAACTCGACGACGTCTTCCATCGGAATGACGACCTCGTAGATCCGGTCTTCCATGTTCATCGACACGGAGCGGGCTTCGAGGTTTTGCTTCACCTTCTTCTCGTGGCCCGACTGGGTGTGGACCACGAACCATTGACCCGGCCGGTCATAGGGGCTTTCGGCTCTGGGAGCTGACTCGGCCAGCAACTGGTCCTCGTCGAGGACTTCGACACCTTCACCGGCGTCGGCGGCTTCGCCGGGTGCGGCGGCCGAGGCCGTCTCGGTCTCCGAATCCCCTTCGCCAGCATCGGAGTTGTCAGCCGAGCTTTCGGCGGTATCGGTTGCAGGTTCGTCGGCCGTGGGTTCTTCGGCTTCTGCCACAGGCTCTTCAGCGGCTGGGGCTTCGGCTGAAGCGGGGTCTGGGGTTGGTTCGGGCTCGCTGGCGGTCGCACCATCGTCGGCCGACTCCGTGGCCACGTCGCCAGCAGTCGGTGCGTCAGTCTCAACGGCTTCGGTGACCTCAGCCGCACTCGCGGGCTCGGGCGCGCCAGCGTGGTCGGCAACTTCTGGAGAAGTGGCGTCGGTAGGCGTTTCGGAAGTGTCAGTCATCGTCGCTTCACGGGCGTTTGGGCCTCACGCAAGAATGCGTGGGCAACGGTATGTGGTTAGTGCTCTGCCAGACGTTATACGTCGAACAGCAGCAACACGAGTTGACCGAAGAGCCAATCCAGCCCGTAGATCATCGCGGTGACAATCACCAGGGTGATGAAGACGACGATCGAGTAGTTGATGACCTCAGCGCGGGTAGGCCAGGCCACCTTTCGGAGCTCTCCCCGAACCTCGCTGGCGAACTGCACCGGGCCAACGCGATCTTCTTTGGTCTTTGGTGCTTCGCGGGGGCCGGACGGCTTGCGTTTGGTCTGGACTGCTTCGCCGTCTTCGCCAATTTCGCCCTGACGTTGAAGCAGACGCCGCTGCTCTCGGTTCATGGCCATTGTGCTGGTGGGCCTTTCATCATGGGTCTCGGGTTGCGCTTCGGCGATGGATGGGTCTTCGGTTGTACTTCGCAGGGCAGGAGGGACTTGAACCCGCAGCCTTCGGTTTTGGAGACCGATGCTCTACCAGTTGAGCTACTGCCCTTTTCACGCTTTCGCGTCTGCGCAGGATAGCACTACTACCATACGCTCCCCACGACATATTCAGTGGTCGTGCCGCCACCGCAGTCACCAAAGCAGGGCGATTTCGAAGCCCTAAATGGCGCGATTTCGGTTCGTTCGAAGCCGAAACCACTACCAGAATCCAGTAAATCCGCGGCCAAAGCGCCTTGAACCGGTAGGCGAAGCGGCTGGAGGCCACAGCACGCGACATCCGAAAACACTCGGTAAACACGGCCTTCAGCAGGGTCGCGAGGCGCGGCTGGTCTCCTACCCGCGCCGAGTGACGGACCGAATCAGCTCGCTTCTTCGAGGATTTCGGCGTCGTGGCGGAGTTGGCGGCGGGCCCGGTGGAGGCGGACCTTTGCTGCCGATTCGGTGATGTCGAGGACTTCGGCGATCTCGCGATGCGGCAGGTCGTAGATGTCTCGCAGCACCACCACCTCCCGCAGTTTCGGCGGTAGCCGCGACAGCGCATCTCCCACTCGGGCTCTCAGCTGCACCCGATCCACATGGGTTTCGGGCTGGTTTTCGGGACACTCATCCACGACGTCGACGCCTCGGTCGGGGTCATCCAGGTCGTCATGGCGCCAGCGCCGGCCCTTGGTTTTGGCCGTCGACGCCACGTTGCAAGTGATGCGGTAAAGCCAGGTGCCGAACTGGGCGTCACCGCGGAACCGGCGCAGGCTGCGGAAGGCCCGCAGATAGGTTTCCTGGACGACGTCGCCGGCATCGTCTTCGTTCGAGGTCAGCCGCAGAGCCAGCCGGTAGATATCGGCCTGGGTGCGCTCCACCAGGGTACGGAACGCGTCCCGGTCCCCGTCCTGAGCCTGGGCGATTAACTCAGACTCAGTTCCGTCATGACCAGTGCGGCCGCGGCGTCTTGTCGGTGGTGAAGCGACGGTGGTACTGGACATCAAGGCTCTTCCCGCGTCTGTTGAATCATCGAAATGAGGCGCATAACCACCCTTGCCGGTAACCGAGCGGTAACCAAGTAGCCCCACAATCAATGTGCCACAGCAGTCGCTTTGCGCCCCATCAGCACCACTCTTCGCCCCAAAAGCCCGAAATGTCGGTTCTAGGCGCGAAGGTTTCGCACCCTGAACCGACATTTCGGCGCCTCAGGCGGAAAACGAGGCAGGACCGGTGCCGTGGCACCGGTCCTGCTTCAACTTCGTTTAGGGCGAGACTTGCAGAGCTAGCGGGTTTCCTTGTGCACAGTATGGCTGCGCTCCCACTTGCAGTACTTCTTGAGTTCGATGCGCTCGCGGTTGTTCACCTTGGACTTCTTGGTGATGTAGTTGCGCCGCTTGCAACTCGTGCATTCGAGGGTGACGTCCACCCGCTTGTCTGAAGCCATCTGCTCCTACTTTCTTTAGTCGTTGGGACCTGGGTCCTCGTAGAGAGGGGTCCTACTCGACGATCTTGGTCACACGGCCGGCGCCGACGGTACGACCACCTTCACGGATGGCGAACCGGAGGCCCTCATCCATAGCGATCGGGGCGATCAGCTCAACGCTCATCTCGGTGTTGTCACCCGGCATGCACATTTCGGTGCCGTCCGGCAGGTTGATCATGCCGGTGACATCGGTGGTGCGGAAGTAGAACTGCGGGCGGTAGTTCGAGAAGAACGGCTTGTGACGGCCACCTTCGTCCTTGCTCAGCACGTATACCTGAGCTTCGAACTTGGTGTGCGGGGTGATCGACCCGGGGGCGGCGAGCACCTGGCCACGCTGCACGTCTTCTTTGTCGATACCACGAAGGAGGGCACCAACGTTGTCGCCGGCCTCGCCGCGGTCGAGCAGCTTGCGGAACATTTCCACACCGGTGCAGACCGTGTCCTGGGTGTCACGGATTCCAACGATTTCGATGTTGTCGCTGGTGTTCAGGATGCCCTGCTCGATACGACCGGTTACCACGGTTCCACGACCGGTGATCGAGAACACGTCCTCGATCGGCATCAGGAACGGCTTCGAGGTGTCGCGCTCGGGCTGGGGGATGTAGTTGTCGACCTGCTCCATCAGCTCCATGATCTGGGCTGCGGCGTCGGAGTCGCCTTCGAGGGCCTTCAGGGCCGACACCTTCACGATCGGGGTGTCGTCGCCGGGGAACTCGTACTCGTCGAGAAGTTCGCGAACTTCCATTTCCACGAGGTCGATCAGCTCGTCATCGTCGACCATGTCGACCTTGTTGAGCGCCACCACGATGGAGGGCACGCCAACCTGACGAGCGAGCAGTACGTGCTCACGGGTCTGGGGCATGGGGCCATCGGCGGCCGACACCACAAGAATGGCACCGTCGACCTGGGCCGCACCGGTGATCATGTTCTTGATGTAATCCGCGTGTCCGGGCATGTCCACGTGGGCGTAGTGCCGGTTCTCGGTTTCGTACTCAACGTGGCTCACGTTGATGGTGATGCCGCGCTCGCGCTCCTCGGGAGCGTTGTCGATGTTGGCGAACTCGGTGTGAACCGTGCCGCCACCAGCGTCGGCCAACACCTTGGTGATGGCTGCGGTAAGTGTGGTTTTGCCGTGGTCGATATGGCCCATCGTTCCCACGTTGGCGTGGGGCTTGGTCCTCTGGAACGTCTCCTTGGCCATCGGTTGACCTCTCCTGTGCTACCTGGTGATTGGTGATTGGTTATTGGTGAATGTTGAAATGCGTTGCTGGGCTAAGTTGCTTGGTAGCGGCGGTCGGACTCGAACCGACGACCTCTCGATTATGAGTCGAGCACTCTCACCAACTGAGCTACGCCGCCAGCATGGTAGTCACCCAAAAGCGCGATGCCGCACATTTGCTCGCAGACTTCATCTGCCGGTATCGACAGATGAGGCGTAACCCGCTGAATTTACGGGCCGGGAGCGAATGTGCAACGGTGCGATTCAGATGTCCGAGCCCCCTAACAGAATTGAACTGTTGACCTCTTCCTTACCATGGAAGCGCTCTACCGACTGAGCTAAGGGGGCGCCGCCGGACAAGCCGACAACAGCCTCGCCGACAGTGTGATGAAACAGTGTCGCCAAGGCAGCGTTCAGTCTGCCAGATCAACTGCCAGCACCCAACCTCTTTTCCCGGACAATAGGGCGCAACGGTGGCCCGGTTGTTGCCAGTGCTCGCCCGCTTGAGCCGAATCAGTCGACGAGGTTGGGGAAGTCTTCGAGGAGACCGGCGAAGGGGTCTTGACGACTCGGCTCTCGAAACTGGCCCGCCCCACTCGACGAAACCGCCTCGATGTCTTCGATCTTGAGGCGATAGTCGGCTGCGGTCAGGGTGAGTTCGTCATCGTCGTCCACTCGGCCGGTCAAGTCCCGAATCGGCACATCGAGGTGGCGGCGGCCATCCCAGGATTGGAAGCGCAGCGAAACACCGTCGTGGCTCAACAGCCCTTCGGCTTCCCACTTCTCCACCCATCGGCGGCGATCCCGGCTGTTGTGTTCCCGGTCGCCGCTTCCATGGGAGTCGTCGACCAGCTCGGCGCCACCGGCGCCCGCACCAAAGGCTGCGCCCCCGCCGGGAACCGGTCCTGGGCTGACGCTCATGGCCTCGCCGGGCGACGCGGAATCCTGACCTGCCCTTTCGCGTCGGCTTAGGGCATCGCCACTCCCCCACGGGCCGTCGCCAGACTGCCCGTCGCCAGACGATCCGTCTCCGAGCGACTCGGTCATCAGGGTGGTCGGGCTGGGTCGGCCCGCCGAGTCGCGTTCGATCTCGTACTCCACCTCGGCAACGACTGCCCATCGGGTTTGGTCGCTGAGCGCGCCCAGTCGTTCTCGGCGACCCTCGCGTTCTTTATGAGAGCGTTCTTTGTCGGAGCGGTTTCGGCGGTCTCGGTCGCGATCGCCGTCGCGCTTTCCGCGCCGGTCACCACGACCCCGCTCGGCTTGGTTGGCCACGCCGCGGAACTGGTTGAGGAACCGCTTGATCAGCTTCTCGAGCGAATCCATCATGGGGGCAATTTCCGATCAGGTTCTCAAACCGAGCGATCCGGTTTACGGATGCCAGGCGGGATGAAGGTTGGGGCGGGCCTAGTCGCGGAAGTTGTTGAACTGCAGCGGCAGGTCGAAGTCGCCTTCTTTGAGGGCAGCGATGACTTCCTGGAGGCTGTCGCGCTTCTTGCCGGTGACCCGAAGTTGTTCACCCTGGGTTTGGGACTGGATGCCTTTGATGCCGAGGCCCTTGATGAACTTGTTGAGTTCTTTGGCTTTGTCGGAGGCGATGCCGGCCTGGAGGTTGGCCTTCTGGCGGGCCCGACCCTTGGTGGCGTCTTCAACTTCGCCGTAGTCGACCGATTTCAGCGACACTTTCCGCTTCACCAGCTTCTCTTCGAGCACCACCCGCAGCGCGGCGAGGCGGTCATCGGAGGCCGACTCCATGGCGATCACATCGTCGGCGAACTCGATGGTGGAGTCGGTGCCTTTGAAGTCGAATCGGTTCGCCACCTCACGGGCGGCCTGATCGACGGCGTTTCGTACTTCCTGGACATCTACTTCGGAGACCACGTCAAAGCTTGGCATGGGCCGATAATACCGGTGGCGAAGCGCTGCGGGTGCGGTATCGTTCGTTTCTCCAGGGTCGGTGCCCGAGTGGCCAAAGGGAACGGGCTGTAAACCCGTCGGCATTGCCTTCGGAGGTTCAAATCCTCCCCGGCCCACTGGAACAACTTCTCCGGCGACACCAAGCCGGCACAAGCGCCTGAGATGCAGCGGTTCAAAGAGCCGCTGCACTCTGCGTTTTGGCCTTCGTTGCAGTGGCCAGCTTCGTGGTCACAGCAGCTTTTGCACCAGTGCTACATCGAGCCAGGTGCCGAACTTTCTCCCCACCTCGCGTTCGATCCCCACGAGTTCAAAACCCAGGCTTTGGTGCAGGGCCAACGACGCCTCCTGGGCACCAACGATGCGACCGATCACACTGTGGAAGCCATGCTCCACCGCCCGTTCGAGCAGCGCCGCAAGCAGTGCCTTACCCACCCCGAGGCCCTGGTGTTCATGGTGGACGTAGATGCTGTCTTCGACTGTGGTCCGGTACGCGGGCCGGTCACGGTAGGCCGAAAGGGAGGCAAATCCGAGCACTTCGCCGGCGGCTGGGGTGTCGGGGTTGCCAACCGCCACGATCACCGCAAGGGCGCCGGAGCGCTCGACCAGCCAGTTGCGTTGTTCTTCGAGGGTTCGGGGTTCGAGATCGAGAGTGACAGTAGAGGTGGTCACCTCGTGGTTGTAGATCTGGCGGATGGCCTCGGCGTCGCTCGGCCCCGCGCTTCGGATCTCAAACATCGCCTTCACCGTAGCGCTCGCCAGCAACCAAAAAGTTCCGAAATATCGGCGCTGGGCGGGGATATTTCACGCTCAGCACCGACATTTGGGAGTTTGGCACCGAATGGCTTGCCCGGCACCGAAAGGGGTGGAAGACATCGAAATCTACTCAACGAACTTGTACGGCTGGATTTGCGGGAATAGCATCTCCCCTGCCGCTGCCGCCCGCCGGATCAAGCTTCCCCACCCCCGGATCAACAAGGAATGACTATGTCAACACGCAAGCCAAAGAGGAGCCTGGCCATCGCGCTGGTGCTGATGATGGCCTTATCAGTACTCACATTGGCCCCCACCAGCCCCGCTGCTGCTCAGAACACGCAGGCCTTTACCGACGCCGCCAACCTTGGTCGGGGCGTCAATGTGGCCTACGAACGCCCCAATGGGCAGAGCTTTAGGGTTCGTCGTCCCGCAGCGTTCAACGCCATCCTCGACGACATCTCCAGGCGGGGCTTCGACCACATCCGCCTTGCGGTCGACTTCAACCGTCACTCGCGCCGGGTGCAGGGCAAATGGCAGGTCCGCCCCGCCTTCCTTCGTGGCCTCCGCGCTGCGGTCCGCCAGGCCAACAACCGCGACCTCCTCGTGATTCTCGATATGCACGGCAAGGGCAACAACGGCTTCCACAAGACACCGGCCCGGGCCCGGCCCCGCTTTGTCGGCCTGTGGTCAAGCATCGCCACCGCCTTCAAGGCTGAGCGCAACGTCTACTTCCAGCTGATGAACGAACCGATCGGCCCATCCCTGCCGGTCGCTCGTAACGCCGCTCAGCGGGCCCGCAACCTCAAGACCACCAACACCTACTCGGGTGCGGTCAACCGCTATTACACCCAGGCCACTCGAGCCATCCGGGCCGCCGGCGCCAACCAGCCGATCCTGATCAGCCCCATCTTCTACAACAACCTCTTCGAGATTCCCCGTCTCCGGATGCCCACGGTGCGCCAGGGCGTGCGTGACAACCGGGTGATCATCGACGTTCACTTCTACGATCCGCTGTGCTTCACCCATCAGGGTGCTGACTGGCTCGCCGGAACGCTGCCCGCCTACAAGGCGAGCTGCCAGACCACCAACGTGACCTGGCAAAGCGCCTTCGCCGACGATCCCTTTGCCACCCAGGCTCAGGAAAAGGGCAAGGAAGCCTGGATGACCGATGCGTTTAACAACGCGGTGAAGTTTGCCGCGGCGAAGAACGCCCCGGTGTACATCGGCGAGTTCGGCACCAACGACCCGTCGTACCGTGGCAACCGGTTCCGCGCTCCCCGCCGTGAGCGCTTGGCGTGGACCCAGGCCGTGGTTGACAACACGGTCAACACCAAGCAGGCCGGTCAGCCCATTTCGTTCGGCTACTGGGAGTACGAGGCCTCGTTTGGTCTCTGCAACTCCAAGCGTTGGGACACCGGATTCCTCAACGTGCTGGTGCCCCGCCCAGGTGGCCACAAGCCCGGTCCCTGCCAGGCCAACGACTGATCGGTCGTAGCCGCAGCAAGTAAATAGGAAAGTAGATGGATGGGCGGCCTGAGTGGCCGCTCATCTGTCGTTTTGTCGGCTTGCGGCTACCGCTCGCGTCAGAGGGCGAAGGCGGTGGAGTGCCGGGGCTCGTAAAGCTGGATCGGGTCGGCGCCGGGCACCTCAAGCATTGCCACTAGGCCGTAGCCGTGATCTTGAGTCGGGCCCGTAAAGGTGGCACCGCGTTCGGCCAGTTCGGCGCGGGTGGCCTCGATGTCGTCGCACACAAAGGAGATCTCGTGGTGGCGCGGTGCTTCAAACGAGTGACCTTCGTGTTCACCGGAGGTTGGGTGAACCCCCATCTCGCTAGGACCGGTGCCAAAGATGAGCCAGCCCGGAGGTGAGTTCTCATCTTCGACAAACGGGAGCTGAAGCACATCCCGAAAGAATGCTCGGGTGGCCGGAGCATCGTCAGAATAAACAAGCGTGTGCACTGCGGTAATCATGAGCCAAAACTAGTCGTAGTAGCCGGAGTGGAGATACACGCAGGGAATGTTGGCCGCTTGGTAGGCGGCCACGTTGCGGCGGTCATCCTCGAACACGAGGTGGATCTTGTGGCCGCGTTGTTGAAGCATTCTGGCGTTGGCCACTTTGAATGGCGCTGACGCCTCCGGGTTCTTGTGGTCACGCATGATCAGCAGATCCCAACGAAAGCCGTGCTTGTCGAGCCAGGCCAACGTTTTGTCCTGCACCCAGAGCGGGCGGGCGGTGAGCAGCACCACCTGGTAGCTGGGATCGACCAGGTCGAGGATCTTGGCATTGTCGACAAGCACGTCGTCGTGTTCGCAGGCGGCAAAGAAGCCTTTCCAGTCCTGCGGCTCCCCATCGAGGAAGTGCTGACGCTGTGAAGCGTCGGAGATCACGCCGTCAATATCGAAAATGACGGTGTCGACAATGACGGTGTCGACGTCGGTCTCAGGATCGGTTTCGGTCTCATCGCTTCGCCAGTACCAGTGGCCTGGCGTGGTGTTGGAGCCGTTCATCGTCGCCGGCCGCGTGGTGATGGGGGTAAACACATGATGGCCAGTCTGGTCCTGATTGCTCCGTTTGCGACAGGTAATCCCTGCTCCCCGTCGCAGGGATACCTGGAAACGTCAGCGGATTTGTGGTAAGGGACCTCGCTCGGGCCTGGCTACCCTAAAAGGAGTGCAATCCGCGACCCTTCCCGTAGAGGCCTCGGCCGCGCCACAAGACTCCACCGAAGACGCTCGACTGCAGGTCTTCACCGTGATGTGGGCCATCGCCATGGGGGTGCATCTGTGGGAGCAGATCCCGCTCCGGCTGCCCCGATCTCTGGCCGATGTCGCCGCGTGGGTCCTGCTGGGGGCGATCGGCTTTGCCATTTGGGCCCGGCGCCAGCCGGAGGCGCTGGTGTTGGTTGCCGGAGTGCAGCTGGTTGAGTGGATGGTGACGGTGCCGCTGGTGCCGGACCATTGGATGCTGGTCGCCGCGGTGAACGCCATCATCGTTGTTTCCGGGTTGCGGGCCTACCGACTCGATGGGGCGATCCTGGCCCCTCGGCTGATCCGGATCGCCTCCCCCTGGATGGCTGCCGCGCTGTTGGTGGCCTACTCGTTTGCTGCGCTGGCGAAGTACAACAACTCCTTCCTCGACGATGTCTCTGGCTGTGTGGTCTTCCTTGGTGGGATTGCCCGCCAGTTCCTCCCCTTCCTGCCGGCGGACGATGCCTGGCCGTTCCTCTTCCTTCTGGGACCGATCGTTATCGAGACGTCGGTCCCAATTCTGTTGTTGTGGAAGAAGACCCGCCGGCTCGGGATCATCGTGTCGTTGGTCTTCCACTTCTCGCTGTCAGCGACCGGCGTCATCAACGTGTTTGATTTCACCGCCACGGTTTTTGCTCTGTTCATTTTCCTCTTCACTTCCGACTCCACCCCGCAGCGCATGCTCGAGTTGGTGGCCCAATTCGGGGAGCGCTACCCAGTCTTCGGAAAGCTGGGAATCATGCTCGGAACCCTCTTCCCGTTGCTGTTTGTTGTCACTGCCGCGCTCACCTCACTGGCTGGCGAGAAGTTCGGATTGTCCCGCTACTTCGTCTACAACGCCTATGCCTTGGTGATCATCACCACGGTCTGGGTCGCGGGCCGGGGTGCGCGTCACGACGACTGGGTTCGCCTCAAACCGGAACGGTTCAGCCCGGTCTCGGCCGCGGTGGTTGGGCTGATTGCCCTCAACGGCCTGGCGCCCTATCTAGGGCTCAAGGCAGTGAGCAGCTTCACGATGTTCAGCAACCTCAGCACCGAGGCCGGGGAAAGCAACCACCTCTTCATCCCCGACATCGCCATCTTTGATGGTCTGGATGAGATGGTGGTGGTGCTTGATTCGGATTCGACCAGCCTTGAGGAGGCTGACGGCCGTAGTCCGAACAGTGCCTACCCGCTGCTCGGCCTTCGAACGGTGGCGGCGCGGGATCCGGACATGTCCCTCACGATTCTTCGCAACGGCGAAGAGGTGTTCATCGAGCGAGCCGGTGACGATCCGATCATCGGCGAACGGCCCGGGTTCCTGGCCCAGAAGTTCGGTGTGTTCCGATTTGTCGAGAACGGACCCGAGCAGGGCTGTCGCAACTAGCAGGTCACCTGCCTATTTGGGACGGCCTCGCCACCTCCGACTTCCTGACCCGTTCGAGAGCCGATAGACACAGAGCATGGATGCTGAGGATCTTTGCTTCGCCGGCGCTGCGGAGCAGGCCAGGCTGATTCGTTCTTCCCAGGTGTCGGCCACCGAACTGGTTCGGGCCACTCTGCAGCGGATCGAGCGGGTGAATCCGAAGATCAACGCTTTCACTGAAGTCTTCGCCGAGGATGCGCTCGCTGCTGCCGGCGATGCCGACTCTCGGGTCGCTGCTGGTGAGAACCTCTCGCTCTTGGGGGTGCCGATCGCATTGAAGGACAACCTCGACGTGGCCGGTCACGTCACATCCTTCGGAACCGATGGCTTCACCGTGCCTGCCACCACCGATTCGCCCTTGGTGACGACGTTGCGGGCCGCTGGCGCCGTCATCGTGGGCAAGACCACCCTGTCGGAGCTGGCCACGTGGCCCTTCACCGAGACCGCGGCCTGGGGTGCTAGCCGCAACCCGTGGCACCTGGACTTCAGCCCGGGCGGATCGAGTGGTGGTTCGGGTGCCGCAGTTGCCGCGGGGCTGTGTGGGTTGGCGGTGGGGTCTGATGGTTTGGGCTCGATTCGGGTGCCGTCGAGCTTCAACGGCACCTTTGGCGTGAAGCCTCAACGCGATCGGGTGTGGCACAGCTCGCGCGATTGGAATCGCCTGTCGGTGAACGGTCCGCTCTGCCCGTCGGTCGCCGACGCCGCCCTGTTCTTGGATGTTGCGAGCCTGGACTCCAGTACCGGAACAACTTACGGCTCATTCGTTGCCGCGCTTGCTGCGCCGCCCGAGCCGCGACGCATCGCCCTGGCGTGGAAGTCGGCGGCCTACTACCCGTTGGCCGCCCGCCTTGGATCGAGTCAGCGTCGGGCGGTGGAGTCCACCGCCGAGGTCCTTCGCTCGCTCGGCCACACCGTTTCCGAGTGTGAGGTGGGCTTCCCTCAGGCCCTCTCCACCAACTATGTGCTGCGCTATTTCGCCGGGGTGGCTCAGGACGTGGCCGCCATGGAGCAGCCGGAAAAGCTGTCGAAGCCGACCGCTCAGATGGCTGCCCTCGGTCGGCGGGTGTCGCCAATGGTGGTGCGGTCGATGGTGGAGGGCGAAGCCAAGCTGGCGGCCAAGGTCAACCGCATCTTTGACGACTTTGATGTAGTGCTTACGCCAGGTGCGGTGGAGGATCCGGTGAAGGTTGGTTCGCTCGAGGGTCGTGACGCGGTGAGAACCCTCTACGCCTCGGGTCGCAAGATCCCCCACTTCGCACCTTGGAATGCCATCGGCCAACCCGCGGTGTCGGTGCCTGCGGGCTTCAGCGAACTCGGGCTGCCGGTATCGGTCCAACTAGCCGGTCCCGCCCACAGCGAGGCCATGCTCCTACAGCTCGCGGCCCAGTTGGAAGCCCACCAACCCTGGGCCGACCACCGCCCCAATCTGTAGGGGTGCTAGTGGTGTGTCGCTGAAATAGTGTCGGGGTCTGGGCGAGGCATCCGGGGTCGTCTGGCAAGGACGCAGAACCCCGAGTTACCTCGTCCGGTAGGGAGGGGTCGAGGACGCAGCCAGCGGCGTCGGGGCCCGCCCAGACCCCATCAGTATTTTGGCGACACACCACTAGGGCCGTCGGACGGCGGCGAAGGCGATGGCCGCGGCGTGGGCGACGTTCAGGGAATCGACGGCGTCGCTGATGGGGATTCGCACCTTTGCCGTGGCCGCTTCGAGGGCAGCGTCGGTGAGGCCGGGTCCTTCGGCGCCAACCAAGATGGCCAGCTTGGGGGGAACCGGCCGATCCCACAAGTTCTCGGCTTCGACCGAGGGGGTCAGAGCCCAGGTCTCGAAGCCGTGGGTGTGCAACAGGTCGAGCTGGTTCGGCCACTCCCCCGCTCCGAAGCGGGCGATCGGCAGGTGCAGGCTCTCGCCCATGCTGGTCCGGACTGTGCGCCGATAGTAGGGGTCGGTGCAGTTGGGGCTAAGCAACAGAGCGTCGACGCCAAAGGCTCGAGCGGCCCGGGCGATGGTGCCGACGTTCTCGTTGTCGTTGAGGCCTTCGAGCACCGCCACACAGCTGGATGTTGTAGCGATGTCGGCGACCTGACGGAGAGGTTGCCGGTCGGCGGCCATCAGGATGCACCGTCCGAGTCGAAGTCCCACGATCTGTTCGATCACCTCGTCAGTCGCGGTGAAGACGGTGACGTCGGCCAACTCGTCGAGTTCGAGGTAGGGGCGGAACCGTTTCACCCGAACTGGAGAAAGGAGCGCCGAGCGCACCGCATGGCCGGAGTCGAGCACCCGGTCGATGGTCACGAACCCTTCGGCGAGGAAATAGTTGTCGCGCTCCATCGAGTTGCGAACGGTCTGGTTGTTCAGGTTCCGGTACTCGTCGACCCGGGGATCGCTCGGGTCAGTAATCGAAACCAGTTCGCCCACGCCGTCAGACTATGGCCCGGGCATCGACCGATGCGACCGGGCCGGGGCTACGGCTTGAGATCGATGATCGACTCGTGTTCGATTCGTGCGATCGCTTGGCCTTCGCTGGCCACAGTGATGTCGAGCACCGCTCGATGGCCGGCCCGGCTTTCGAAGCGCCGGATCACTGCCGAGGCCAGCACCGCTTCGGTTCCGACTCGAGCCGCTCCGAGGTGAGCGACGGCACTGCGAACGTGAATCCAAGGGCCGGTGACCAGGTTGGCCATGGTCACCCGGTTCCCCAGCACCGGCCAGGCCACCGGGTGTACGAGGCCAAGGCCGGTGCTCACTGTCTGGGTGTCGCCGGCCCGGGTGCTGTAGTCACCAAATTCACCATCGAAGGTGATCGCCATCGGTGGCAATTCCTCAGGCTGGCTGGCAACTTCTCCGGCCATAGCTGCCCCGCCCTGGTTGCTTGCCTGATGCCGCAGCGCCAGTGTCGCCTTCACTTCGTCTCCCACCCACGCCTCGATGATGGCGTCGAAACGTCCGGTGCCGTCAGCAACGGCCACACACTCCACCAGGTCATCGTCGAAGACCGGGTTGCGAAATCGCACTTCGGCCGCGCCCGCGGTGAGCCAGGCCTCACCCCAGACCATCACCGGCAGATGGGTGAGGTAGGCATACACCGTCACCCCGGCCACCAGAGCGCGGGGATAACCCGCGGCTTGCGCTCCTGCGTCGGTGTGGATGATGTTGTTGCGGTGTTCGGGCAGGTTCAACGCCCGCACCGACCAGGGCTCGGTTGTCAGGATTGACGGCGCCGATCCAGTGCTCACCGTTACCGTCCGGACCGGCTCAGTCTTCGTCGCTGGCCGCGGCTCTGGTTTTGATCTCTTCCACTACCGACTCGTCGGCGAGGGTGGTGGTGTCGCCGAGCACTCGGCCTTCGGCCACGTCGCGGAGGAGGCGGCGCATGATCTTGCCACTTCGGGTTTTGGGCAGGTCCGGAACCAGCACTACAGCGCGTGGCCGGGCGATGGCGCCAAGCTTGGTGGCGACGTGTTGGCGAATTTCTTCCCCAAGTTCGTCGCTGGCTTCGTGGGTGCCTCGCAGGATCACATAGCCCACGATGGCCTGACCGGTGGTGTCGTCGGTGGCGCCCACCACGGCCGCTTCCGCTACCGCCTGGTGGTCGACCAGGGCCGACTCCACTTCGGCGGTGGAGATGCGGTGGCCGGAGATGTTCATCACGTCGTCGACGCGGCCCAGCACCCAGAGGTAGCCGCCGTTGTCGATCTTGGCACCGTCTCCGGCGAAGTAGCGGCCCGGGAATCGGGACCAGTAGGTCTCGTGGAAGCGCTCCGGGTCGCCCCAGATACCTCGAAGCATGGAGGGCCAGGGCTTGGCGATGGTGAGGTAGCCGCCGCCTTCGGTCACCACGTTGCCGTTGTCGTCGACCAGTTCGGCGAACACACCGGGAATGGCGCCGTTGGCCGAGCCCGGTTTGGTGGTGCTGGCCCCGGGCAGGGGCGAGATCATATGGCCACCGGTTTCGGTCTGCCACCAAGTGTCAACGATCGGGGTGTTTCCGCCGCCGATGTGCTCGTGATACCACATCCAGGCTTCAGGGTTGATTGGTTCGCCGACGGTGCCGAGCACCCGCAGTTTCGACAGGTCGTGTTTGGCCACTTCTTCGTGGCCCCACTTCATGAACGTTCGGATCGCGGTGGGTGCGGTGTAGAGCTGGGTTACCCCGTAGCGTTCGGCGATATCCCACAGCCGGTCGCGAGCCGGGGTATCGGGCGTGCCTTCGTACATCACCGAGGTGCAACCGTTGGTGAGCGGCCCGTAAACGATGTAGCTGTGGCCGGTGACCCAGCCGATGTCGGCGGCACACCAGTAGACGTCGGTGTCGGGTTGAAGATCGAAGACGTACTTGTGGGTGAAGGCCACCTGGGTGAGGTACCCGCCGGTGGTGTGCATGATGCCCTTGGGCTTGGCCGTGGTGCCAGAGGTGTAGAGGAGGTACAGCAGGTCCTCGGAGTCCATCGGTTCAGGGGCGCAGTCGGCGCTGGCTTCGGCCATGGCCTCGTGCCACCAGATGTCTCGGCCTTCGGCCATGGTCACATCGGTGTCGCAGCGGTTCACCACCACCACGTGTTCCACGCTCGGTGCTTTGTTGTCGTCAAGAGCGGTGTCGACGTTCACCTTGAGCGCCGATGGGGCGCCACGACGGAAGCCGGCATCGGCGGTCACGATGGCGCGGGCTTCGGCGTCGACGCAGCGGTCGACGATGGCGTCGGGCGAGAAGCCGCCGAAGATCACCGAGTGGGCTACGCCGATGCGGGTGCAGGCCAGCATGGTGATGGCCAGCTCCGGGATCATCGGCATGTAGATGGCGATGCGGTCGCCTTTCTTGAGCCCCAGCCCCTTCAACACGTTGGCGAACTTGCA
Source organism: uncultured Acidimicrobiales bacterium (assembly GCA_937925845.1). Lineage (GTDB taxonomy): Bacteria > Actinomycetota > Acidimicrobiia > Acidimicrobiales > CALAML01 > CALAML01. Next base: position 35,255 of record CALAML010000077.1, read on the forward strand.
GACCTCTTCATGCAGTTCGGCGTAGGTGATGGTGCGGGTGTCGCCGGGTTCGCCTTCCCAGTGGTAGGCCACCCTGTCGCCCTTGCCAGCGGCGATATGGCGGTCGAGGCAGTTTTCGCTGATGTTGAGTTGGCCGCCCACGAACCATTTGGCGTTGGGCAGATCCCATTCGAGGGTGGTGTGGAAGTCCTTGCTCCAGGTGACCAGCTCGCGGGCCTGGCGGGCCCAGAACGCTTCAAAGTCGGCGTTGGCTTCGTCCCAAAGGCTCTGGTCACAACACAGTGCCGAGGCCGCGAAGTCGGCGGGCGGGGCAAAGGTCCGGTCCTCGACGTAGTAGTCCTCGATCGTTGGTTCCGACATGTGACGCCCCCTGTCTCGTGAAGGCCCGATCGTAGCCAATCCCCTACAACCCCGCCCAAACCTCGACCCGCCGGTGACGCAGAATCCAGAGCGACAAACCTTCGAAGACCCAACGGGTTTCCATCGACGATCTCGACTTCCGCACGAAAGCGCTCCACCTCCTCCCACCACCAGAGCCAAGCCGCGTCCGCGGAGGCGCCATTCTCACCCACTGTGAGCACCACCTGACGAACACCGCGCTGAGCGGTTTCGATGGTTGTGGGGTGCGCTGAACCCTGCGGCTCAGCGCTGGAGTTGGCGACGGACCCGGATCAGCATTCGCACCATTTCTTCGGAGAGTTCGTCTGGTGCCGCCATCGGGTTGTTGTACACCACGTACTCTTTGGCCACGAGGGTCGCGAGGTAGTCGATCATGCCGGCTTCATCGTCCTTGACCAGTAGGTAGTCGGGGTGCGATTCGTTGTAGAACACCACTGCTGCCTCCGGGTCGAAACGGCTTCGGCTTTCGGTGGGCTCCGGGTCCGGCGTTAGGGTTGGCAGCCGTTTTGATCGGCGCCCGCCTGGCTTGGCTGATTCGGTCAGCGCTGGTGGCTCCTCGACCGGCGGCTCTGGGGTGAGGTCGGCCACCGTCGGCAGATCATCAGTGTTGGTATCGCTGTTGTCGGCGCCCGAGCCGTCGCTGTCGCTGCCATCTTCGGTTCCCGGCGTCGCTCCTTCGGCCAGGATTCCCCCATCGCCTAACAGGTCGCCGACTGGGGTTCTCATCGGGTTGTCAAGGTCTTCGAGTTCCTTGAGCACCCGGCCGAAGACCTTCCGGATGCGGTCGTTCATCCGGTCGGTGGTGTCACGATCCATCTCCACGCGTACCCGTTCGGCCGCAGTCGACACCATCGGCTCAATCGAGCGCACGCTCTCCACGAAGGCCGGCCACACTTCGTCGTCTCGAAGAATCGCCCGTCGGCCGGCCGATTGCTGCAGGCTGTCGAAGAGCACCCGGCCCGACACCTGCTGGTTGTTCCATGGCGGTCGGTCGAACTCGTCGAGTTCGGTCAGGCTGTCGACGATGGTGGTGCCGGCCCTGCCAACCACGCTTACCGCTCGCTCAGCGGCCGAGTCCGGCGGCGCCACATAAATGGCGAACTCCACCCGCCCCCACAACGTGTTGCGGGCCGCCAACGGCACCTTCATGCCGTCGGGCTCTTCGGGGGTGACCAGTTCGACCGAGCGGCCTTCCACCACTTCGATCTCGTAGGCACCGGAAGCCAGCGCCGCGGCCCGACGTCGACGCAGGTAGTCGACCACCTTGCGCTGGGTGAGCATGCGCAGCACTTCACGGTCGAGGTTGCCGAGGTACACCGTGGTTCCCGGCCGATCCCGAGCCCGGCGTTTCTCCAGGTCGAGCGACGCGTTCACTTTGCCTCGTTCGAGTTTGAGTACCCAGCTCTCGTGCGAGTCCGCAGTGCGAGAGACGATGTCGAGTCTCCCGCCGAGTTGCTGGAAGGCGAGCATGCCGATCGCCTTTTCGCCAAGCGTTGCGTCGTCACCGGCCTTCTGGGAGTTAAAGAGGTTGCGGGCCACTTCCCGCAGCCGGTCTTGATCCATGCCCCGACCGTCATCGTCGATCACGATCGCCGGGTATCGGCCGCGACGTCGCATCAGAATCCGGATCCGACCGCCGCTCACCCCTGCCTGGACGTATTCGTCGGCCGCGTTGGAGACGAACTCGTTCAGGGCATCCTTCGGGTCCTGGTAGGCCTGGCCGGTGACCAGCACCGCCCGCCCCAGGTTGCCAATCCGCAGTCGAACCTTCTCCGCAGCCAAGCCCACAAGCTACCACCAGACCGAAACACGACTTCCATACACCAGCGCGAAGTCACATGGCACCAACAACCGGTCAGTTGATCGGTCTCGCCAAATCCGAATCAGCTCATCGGCGCGATGGTGTCACCCTCACACAGAAACTGGGGTGCGATGTCGGTGTTGCCGGTGAGGGTCCGCTGACCCTGTGAGAAGGCGATGCAGCCGTCGGGCGTCACCATCCGATCGGCCGAGTTGCCGCCAAAGTGGTTGGTGGCTGGAGTGGCTGAGTCGGCCTTTACTTCAAGGTTGTCCCAGTGCCAGGTAAACCCGCCGGTTGACGGTGAGTCGTTGTTAGGACCAGGTCCGCTGCCGTCCTTGGTGCCGGTGTAGTTGTGGAACGCCACCACGACCCGCACCGGCCCCTCGGGGAACGCGCCCGGTGCCGTCACCCAGTGCATGGTCCCGTCGGCCTCCTCAACACCGAAGCTCAGGGTGCCATCGGCGTTGTCACGAAACACGTGCCGATACCGGTCCCGGATGCTGCGGTTGTTTTCGTGGGTGTAGGGGATGAAGCAGAATTCGGGGCCCGGGCCGCACTCGGCATAGGTCACATCCCCTTCGGCATCGACGGTCGAGTTGAAGCGGTCGAAGCGGAAGCCGTCGGGCTGAGCCGGCGTGTGGATGTAGAGCCCGGTCCCTTCCTGGGCATCGGTGGAGGCGCCCACCCCGCTGACATCGTCGTAGTCCCAGCCGTCGTTGCAGGGAAGTGCGGGCCCACAGGGCAGCCCGTTCACAAACGTCTGATCGGCCGGGAGCACTTTGATCTCCAGGAAGTTGCGGCCGCCGGCCTGGGTGGTGTTGGCGTCGACCGACACTTCACTGATGCCTTCGAAAACCTGATCGGGTAGTCCCCCGGCGAACCCGTAGCCGGAGGTGTCCATGGCGAAGGCCATCATGTGACCCAGCGTGGCGTCGCCGCCGGGATGGCACTGGTAGATGTGGCTCCACGGGTCGGTGCGGGCCTGCATCCGCGTTTGTTCCGGTGCGGTGCAGTTCACTCCGCCGGTGGAGGCGTGGTCGGAGCTACCGGTTACATGGTTCACCACGAACGGGTCGCGGTAGCTCACAAAGCTGTCGATCCGGTCAGCATCGGTGGGCGACGAGAAGTCGTTGGTGTACACCACCCCCGGCTCGACCACGGTGCAGCTGACCGCCACCATCGCCAACGCCGCCGCTATCCCAGCAACGCAGGCACCAAACTTCCCGTTGCGCACCATTCGTCAACGGTAGCCGGTCAAAGCATGTCCGCGAGCCGCGGGTGGGCGTGGGTGCTACGTCGTCAGGGCTTCTGCAATTCGTCTGGCCACTACCGGGTCGCTCAGATAGCCCTGGACGTGGTGGTGGTTTTCTGACTCGTTGCGGATCCCATCGAAGTTCTCGATCGAGGGGTCGACCGGAAAGAAACGATCATCGAGAGCGTTGAGCGCCACGACGTCGCGGTCGTCGTAGGCGTTAAACCAGGTGCCGACCCCTGGCGGGTGTCCAATCGGTTCCAACGCTTGGCGAACAACGCTGATCCCGAGTGGTGAGCCGAGGGTAATGAGGGTCTTGACCGGGCACGTCACACGGCCGCCGTCTCTCAGCATCCGGTACGCCACGATGGAGCCGAGCGAGTGGCCGACCACCACCGTCTCCTCGGAGCCACAGGTGGCGAAAGCCTCGGTCACGCCGTTTTCGATGTGGGCCTGGACCTGTTCGTCGGCCAGATAGCGGGTGACGTCGGCCGCGGTCGCCTCGAGACTGCGGGCACTGGCTCCAGGCACAAAGTGATCAAGCACTCGCAGGCCGCGTTGGACCCACTCGTTCGACAATGAAGCCGACAGCCGACTGGCCAAGTCATCGCGCTCTGATGGCGGGCTTGTGTCGCTCAGTTCGGGCTCGGATGCCACCATCTCATCGGTAATACCGACGTGCTCAAGACATTCCCGCAGAACGGCGCAGTGGAAGTGGTCCTCGTGCTCGCGGCGGGGGTAGCGCACCATGGCCACATCCAGCGGGTCTTCGGTGGTGGCGTCTCTCAGCGCATCACCGAAGTAGGGAAACACGATGTCGCTCTCGTCGATCGGCAGCTCAAGACCGGCGGCGACCATGCCTTCTTCAAGGGCCGAAATCCAGCGGTGGCGCAGCACGAGGGGATCTTTGTCCTCTTGAGCTCGACCATGGAGAAATACCAACTTCACAGCGCATCAAACATGCCAGCCAGCCCCAAGATTCCCACCCAGGGCACACCGCTAGTGGTGTGTCGCTGAAATAGTGTCGCGGTCTGGGCCCAACCCGCAGGGTTGGCGGCATCCGGCGTCGTCTGGCAAGGACGCAGATCCCCGACTTACCTCGTCCGGTAGGGGGGCGTCGAGGACGCAGCCAGCGGCGTCGGGGCACGAACAGAGGAGCATCAGTATTTGGGCGACACACCACTAGAAGGCGCTACCGCCGCGGTATCGACCTTCGGGGATCAACAGACCCCGCACCAGGTTTCCCATCGGATCGTCGGCTTCGGTCAACCGGTCGGCAACCGCCATCAGGGTTTCTCCCAGCGCAGTGCCGCCAAAGATCCAGTCGTTGAGCGCATCGTGGTTGGGGGTGGTCGAGCCCGGCTGGGCCGCGATGGCTTCGTGATAGAAGGTGCGGAGGTCATCGGCCAGGTGGCGCACCAGCAGCGGCATCTCAAACGCCCATTCCACGTCGCCAGTCGGCGGTTCGGTGATCGACTCCGCTTCGACGATCGAGGCCAGGGCGGTGGCCACCGCATCCACCTGATCGGCTCCGGCCCCGCTCACCCCGAAGAGGGTGCGGCCGCGGGCGGCTCGGGTTTGTGACGACCAGGTCTTGAGCCGTCCCACCTCGGCCAAGAGTCGACCCGTAAGCGTGTCGTCGTCAGTTGGACCGAGGTTGAGCGGACAGGCCCATTCGCCGGGCCCCGCTTCTTCGGGCAGGTCGCCTTCATAGTCGGCGATCGTCGGTTCGGTGGCGGTGGCCAGCAGGTCGAAGGCCTGACGCATCACCTGTTTCTGGAACTCGCCATCCTCGGCCGAGCCGAGCGGTCGACCGAGGGCGAAGGGCACCCACAGGGCGCGGGTCGGCCCCACCGCTTCGCTTTGTTCGCGAACCAGGCTGATCGACGTGCAGGCCACGCCGGCCCGCTCGATGAAGTTGGTAAGGGCGCCAACTGCGCCCGTGCACAGCGGTCAGACCGGTATCAGCAACGCCACATCAACGTCGTCGGCGGCCAGCATTTGCCCCACCTCTGTACCCGTCTCCTCAAACAGCGCCGGCACCGGCATGGCCCCCATGAAGGAGTAGTGCCGGGGGCTGACGCCGCCGATCTCGCCGGCCTCGGCCATTTCCCGCAGCCGATCCATCGGGAACGAGATGTTTGGGTCCTGCTGGAAGGCGCTGCGATCAAAGTTGGTGCTGATGTGTGACAGCACCACGTCGGCCCAATCGGTGTCGCCCGGCACGACCCGGTAGTCAAGGGCGCCAACGGTGAAGGGAGCGTCGCTGCGTAGATGCAGCCCGGCGGTCGACACGATGGCCACAGTCGACTCAGCCAGTGGCTTTGGGTGAACCCACTCCCCGGGCTCGATGAGCTCCATGTCGTCGGCTCGCGCCTTGAGGTGGGCGGCTTCGGCCTCATGGAGATCGCTGAGTCGAACCATCAGGCGCCCTCGCCAGTGATGGCCCCGATCAGGACCTGGGAGATCTGGTCGGCGGCGTCCTCCTGGAAGAAGTGATGGGCGTCGGTGATCGTGGTGTGGGGCTGCCCCTGCGCTCCCGGCACCAGTTTGAGGAAGGGCCTTTCACCACCATTGGTGATCGGGTCGCTGTCGCTGAAACAGCAGATGAACGGTTTGTCCCAGGCCTTGAACACTTCCCAGGCCGCTTGGTTGGCGGCCGCCGCTGGGTCATCGTGGCCGGTGGGCACAAGCGAGGGGAAGATGCGGGCGCCCTCCTTGAAGCTTTCATCAGGGAAGGGAGCATCGTAGGCCGCCACCTCGGCGGGAGTGAGCTCGGTGTTGGTGGCGCCCTGTATGAGGTCGCCGATCGGGAACACCGGTGATTCCTGGCTGAACTTCTGCCAGGCCATAAACGCCTGATTGGGCGGGACCGAACCCTCGGGCAAGCCGGTGTTGCCGATCACTACACGGGCGAAACGGTCCGGGTTCTCGGCAACGAGGCGCAGACCAACCAAGCCACCCCAGTCCTGACCAAAGAACGTGGCCTCGGTCAGGTCGAGGTGGTCGATGATGGCGGCCTGCATCCAGGCGACATGGCGGGCGTATGTGTAGTCCGCCTTCTCGCTCGGCTTGTCGCTTTTGCCAAAACCCACCAGGTCGGGGGCGATCACCCGCAGTCCCGCCTCGGTCAGCAATGGAATGATCTTGCGATACAGGTAGCTCCAGGACGGCTCGCCGTGCATGGCCAGCACCACCGGGCCGTCGGCTGGACCTTCGTCGAGATAGTGCACCCGCAGCGTTCCGCCGTCGAGGTCGTCGATCTCGACGTAGTTGGGGGCGAAGGGGTAACCGTCGAGATCGGCGAAACGTTCATCGGGGGTGCGCAGTGACTGCATCGGCTTTTCTCCTGCTGCTTTGGTCGGCGTGACTGGATCGGGGTCGCTCGGGTGAAGCCCGCTTCGGCCCAGGCCCAGGCTCAACACCGTAGAGCCCAACCTTATGCCAGTTCCACTCGCAAAAGATTTGCCTGCGGTTCAACCGGCAGGGAGGCAATTTTGCCCAGGGTTGAATGTCGGTTCGCCGACAGATCGCGACCGTGGATCCAGCGACCCTGAGGAGACGATTCAGGGAAGGAATCTGACATGTTCAAAAACACTGAACCCATCAGCAGCACCGGTCCAACCGAAACGGACCGCACCATGAGCAATTCACGCAAGTGGCCAAAGCGGGGTCGACAACGAAGTCGCCTCCTGCTGGGAGCCGCCATGTGCGCCACCTTGGCCGCACCGATGCTGACCACCACCGGCGCCGACGGCCTCGTAAAGCCTGACGGCCTGGTGTCGAGGAACAGCGCGGGAGTGATTGGCGACAACATCAGCGGATCGCCAACGATCAGCGCCGACGGTCGATTCGTGGCCTTCCGATCTGCGGCGACCAACCTGGTCAGCGGCGACACCAATGCGACCACGGACATCTTTGTTCGCGACCGCCAGACCGGGACCACCACAATCGTCAGCCGCCATAGTGATGGTTCCAACGCCAGCGCTTTTAGCTTTTCGCCATCGATCAGCGCTGACGGCCGATTTGTAGCGTTTGGGTCCCACGCCAACAACCTTGTCGATGACGACACCAACGGAAGTCCCGACGTGTTTGTGCACGACCGGTCCACATCGACCACGGTTCGGGTCAGCGTGCGATCCAATGGCGATGAAGGCAACAGCGCAAGCTGGGAGCCCAGCATTAGCGGTGATGGGACCAAGGTGGCATTTATTACCTCGGCCACCAACCTGGTGCCGAATGACACCAACGCCTCCAACGACGCCGTGGTGCACGACCTCACCTCATCCACCACTACCCGGGTAAGCGTCGACTCCGCCGGGCTTGAGTCCAACGGTTCTTCTTCGCAGACCCGCCTGAGCCGAGATGGCTCCACAGTGGCGTTCGCAAGCTCGGCCACCAATCTCGTGGCCAACGACACCAACGGCGCCGCAGATATCTTTGTGCGTCGAATCGATACCGGCCAGACGATCCGGGCCAGCGTCCGCTCCGATGGCACCCAGGTGACCAACAGCTCCATCCGCCCCAGCCTGAGTGGTGATGGCTCGATCGTGGCGTTTCAGTCGACTTCAAGCTCGCTGGTGGACAACGACAACAATCCGAACTCCGACATCTTCATCCGACGGTTGGATGACGGGGTGACGGAATTGGTGAGCGCCCCGACGCCAGACTCGCCGGTGCCTAATGTCCCCAACCTCTACCCCACCATCAACGCCAACGGCACTGCGGTGGTTTGGGTCCGACTACTGGGCCTGTTGCCCAACGAGCCAGCAGCGGGACTCAACCACGTCTATCTGAGAAGCCTGGAAACCGGGGCCACCCAGTTGATGAGCCGTGGCGCGAACGGGCCGGCCAACGGCGCCAGCTTCCCCTTCTTCTCACGCCCGTTGGCGATCTCGGGGAACGGGGCCGTCGTGGCCTTCCCGTCGGGAGCCTCGAACCTTGTCCCCGGCGATACCAACGCCACCTGGGACGTCTTCACTTCCACTGCTTTCCGCTGTGGCGGGAAGTTGGCGAGCCATGTCGTGGGCCAATTTGGCGCACCGACCGCTGGCGACGACGTCATCCTCGGCACCAACGGCGATGACACCATCAACGGCCTGGGCGGCAACGACACCATCTGTGGCGCCGGCGGCAACGACACCATCACTGGCGCCCTTGGCAACGATGTCATCTTTGGCGGAGCTGGAGCCGACGAAATCATTGGCGGTCCGGGCGACGACAACCTGCGCGGCGGTCCCGGCAACGACAAGGTCTTTGGTCGGGAAGGCAACGACAAGGTGCGCGGCAACGGCGATCGCGACATCGTCTCTGGACACAGCGGCGATGACCTGGTCGACGGCGGCACCGGCAACGACTTCGCCAACGGCGGCAACGGCAACGACATTGTTGTCGGTGGCAAGGGCAACGATGTGGTCCGGGGCCACGGTGGCAACGACCGCCTCGATGGCGGCGCCGGCTTCGACCGTCTGGAGGGCGGCAACGGCAACGACATCCTGCTTGGCCGCCGAGGGAACGACCGGTTGATCGGCGGCAACGGCAACGACGCCCACCACGGCGGCCCCCAGGTCGACACCTGCATCCCCGGTGCCGGTGCCGACACCAAGACGAGCTGCGAGAACTAGCTCTCGAACGCCCCACCAACCAGCGGGGCAAACACAGGACCGGTGGGGCGGGTGCAAAAGCATCCGCCTCACCCGCGTCCAACCAAGATCTGTGACGCCTCGCGCTGCAAAAAACAGCGCGCTGGGCATCACACATCTTGAGAAGGGCGGACGGGAACCGTTCTGGACCCGGCAGTAAGGTCTGGGGTTGCCATGACAGCCGAGACCGATCATCGACTCACGACCCGACAGATGGCGGAGTTCGTTACCAACGGATGCCTTCGCTTCGACGCCATCGTGCCCGACGAGATCAACCAGCGGGCTCTCGCCGAGATGGCGGAGCTGGAGTTCGGGCGATTCACCAGCGATGGGCCCAAGCCGCCGGAGACCGGCACCCCCCTGTCGCAGTGTTATCCCCCTCCATCGGCCATCGGCGAGTTCCTCAGGCTGCCCGAGGTAGCCGGCGTCATCACCTCGCTGGTCGGCTCAGAACCCACCTTCGACCACGACTGGTCCCACCACATCGTCGCCGGCGATCGCCGTGGACAACCCCTGCACGTGGACGCCGTCGTCGATTCGGACGATCCCGGCTTCGACATTCAGCTCTACTGGTTTCCTCACGAGGTGGCCGCCGGAGAAGGGGGCACCAGATTTGTCCCTGGCAGTCATCTGCGCCGGGTCCGCTCCGACTCGCTGGCGCGGTATCAGCACATCGTCGGCGAAGAACACTTCGTTGGACCGGCAGGCACGGTGCTGGTGTTTCACCATGCGCTTTGGCATGCCGGCCAACCCCACCGGGGCGAGTCCGACCGCTGGATGCACAAGGTGCGGCTCAACCCGACCCAGCCCCAGGTGTTGCTGTGGAACACCGACGATTTGGCTGAGCTCCACAACTCCCCTACCGACCACGTCTTTGCCACCATGGCTGAGGACAGCGTGGCCCATATCTTCCGGACCATGCATCCATGGCACGGCGTTGCCGAGTCCCGCCATGAACAGACCAACCGGGCCCGGTTGTGGCGGTATCTCACCGACGATCCCAGTTACGACGTCGACTTCTATCTCGGTCGCCTCGAGGGTCGGGCCCGCGCCATCGGCGTAGACCAGAGCGGAGCCGGGCAGAGCGGAGCCGGGCAGAGCGGAGTCGGGCGGTGACAGGCGAATCACTCACGAGAGAGCGGCAACAAGTGCTGTACCTCTGGCTGATCGATTCCAGTCTCGACTCGGCGGTAGTCGGTTGGGCTTTCTACGACGGCACATCCGGTCACCCGGACTACGCCCTGCCCGCAGAGGACCCGCCGTACCGTTCCGGCCTCGCCGCTTTGGAGGCTGGGTGGATGTTGATCCAGTCGAGTCGGACCGAAGAGGTCGATGCCGGCAACCACACCAACACCTACCTGCGTCATGAGTTTGTCTTTGAGCGCAGAATCGACCTGGCCAGCCCAAAACCCGACAAGAACCTCTGACTACATGAACTCCGGCGGTCGGCAGTCCATCGGGGTGTCGTCGGGGATCGCGGTGAGGGTGAAGCCCCAGAAGCTGTTGCACTGCGCGGAAAACGGGGCAATCGCGAAATTGGGACCAAGACCGGTGGCCTGCTGAAGCAGATTGTTCGGATCCGCGTTGTTGCGGCTGTAGAACGAGATGGTGATGAGGGTGATCATGCCCGGCACCACCAGCGAACCGGCAAACCCGGACTCCGTGCAGGCCTCGACAACAGAAATAGTGGCCCCGGCGGCGGCAACGGCATTGAGTTGTTCGCCGGTCAGGTTGATATTGACCATGCACCCACCACAGTTCACGCTGGTGAGGTTGTCGCCGGTGCTAAAGAGCAGTTGCGGCTCCACCACTGCGGAACACTGCTGTCCATGCGCCGGGGCGATTCCGAAGCTGCGAACCGACGGCGCGGCAAATCCCGCAGCACCGATTCCGGCCGCAACGGCGCCTCTCGCCAACACCTGTCGCCTTTCATACTCCGTACTCATTTCTTCCTTCCCAGCACAACAACCCGCTGTGCATGATTTGGGAAAGGTGCGCATCGAGTCGCGTCTTACAGAGGTCGCAAAACGCGCGCCGCGAAACTCAGGGTTTCGCAAGCTCCCGTTGAGCCGGCTTTCCCGTAGGGCCTTTGCCAATCCGGCTAAGGCTTGTGCTTCTGGACGGTTCCTCGGCAGTGGGAACCTGGAAGCAGATTAACGCAAAGAGATCGAATTACCACACGAATGGTATTCAGAGTTTTTGGGCCCATTTCCACCACCTACACAGCTTTCGCACGGCAACAAGACTTGAACCATATTGAGACTCCTCTCTCCGGTGTGCCGATGCCGTCGGCAACCGACCAAGCTGGTGGGGCCTGCTCATGCAGTCCAGGCCGGAGCAGCTCTCTACCTCGCAACAGGTCAACACCACCGGGAGCACCGATATGGCCCACCAACCCCGTCCCCAACCGCTTGCCGCGAACTCACCTTCGTCGGCACCGCACGAGCCACCCCCAGCGGACCGACTTCGGCGAGCACCGCTGCTGACTGCGCTGGTGGCCGCTGCCGCCGGGTTTGTTCTCGTTTTGGTGTCGTGTTCCCCAGTTACCAACTACGACGACAACCTGGCCTTGATTCAGGCTCACACGGCCCGCAATACCAACCACGACAACAGCCCGAGCCGAAGTATCCCGCAGGCCCAGCTCGATATCAGCACCGGCGGGCCGCTGATCGACACCGATCGGGCCGCCTACCTGGGCCAACCACAGGGCAACCCGGAGAACGCGTTCCCACTCGCCGGCGGCGGGCAGTTCCGTATCTCCTGCGAGTTCTCTCACTTCGCCTACGACGATCCGCTGGTACATCCCAACCAGCCCGGTCGGGCCCACCTGCACATGTTCTTCGGCAATACCGACGTCAACGCCTTCTCTACCTACGAGACCTTGCGGGACACCGGTTCATCCACCTGCAATGGCGGCGAAGCAAACCGAACCGGCTACTGGGCACCGGCGATGATCGACGGCGATGGCCAGGTGCGAATCCCCGAGCGGGTCGTCGTCTATTACAAGGGTGAGGGTCTGGCCAACGGGGCCAATCCCAACGCCACCACCGGTTCCCTCCCCTACAAACCGGGAATGGCCAACATTGCCTCCGCTGACGGTCTCAGTGTTCCCGAAGTCGACAACTTCGATGGCGGTGCGCCAGGAGAGGTGAACTACAAGTGCTCCAACAATTTCTCCGGCCCCCGCTTTGATGAAGGTGTCGACCAGATCCCAAACTGCTCCGGCGACTTCTACAACAACTACCCGAACACCCGCACCGTGCTCGAGATGGAGATCAAGTTCTGGAACTGCTTCCCCACCGACGCCGATCCGACCGACCTAACCCAGTGGGCCCCGGCCGGCAAGACCCGTGGCGTCTGGTTCTTCTCGAACTGCACCGGTGAGGGCGGTCAGTCTCCCGGCTCGCCGCCGCTGCTCGACAAGGAGACTTTTCCGAACCTCGTCTACTACGTGAACTACGTGGTGGAGCCGGGCGACGACACCTCCGACTGGTTCCTTTCCTCCGACGTCGACGGATCGACGGTTGAGCGCCCCACACCGAATTTGCTTGGTACCAGGGGTTCGACCCATCACGCCGATTGGTGGGGCGCGTGGCATCCAACCATCAACCAGGAGTTCCTCGACAACTGCGTGAACTTCCTCGATCCGAATGCCAACTCGGGGTGTGGATTCGGCTACCTGACCAACGGCGGACCCGATCAGGAGAACCCGTTGCCGGGTCGTACGCTCAAGTACCGCCCCCAGTACGACACCGTCGGCGACCCTGCGAGCTACAAGGTCCCTCTGGCCACCCTCTTCGCTGAGCTGTGCCAGCCCCACGGCCCGGGCCACTCCTATACAGCCAGCGACAATCCGAGGAAGGGCGCTGTCTGTCTGAACTGAGAGGCCGAGCCAAACCACAGGCCCGGCCACAATCTCGGCTCCCCGGAATGTCGACCCAACCAACCAAGTTGGATACAGCAGCTACCCATCGACACTTTGGGAGCCGCATCAACATTCGGGAGATTCCGTGCCCATCGATACAGTCCGCCCCACCCTCGCCATCGCCGAGCGTGCATCATGAGCCGGTTTCGCCACTTTCACGAGGGTGAGGCTCAGGTGCAGGCGTCGGCTGGTGTTGACACCGCGGCCTACGACCAGGCGGTAGACGAGGCGTTCCAGCCTGCGTTCAGCGCATCCGAGGTGGAATTTGTGGGTGACCGCACCTTTTCGGTTGCCGCTTCGATCGATGCCGATCGCCGACCGTGGGCTTCACCACTCGTTGGCCGATCCGGCGAGCTGTTCCGGGTCGTCGACGAAACCAACGTGCGCATTGCGCCAAACCGGATCGACGGTGACCCGTTGTTCGACAACGTCGCCGCTACTGCCAAGATGGGGGTGTTGTACTTCGATCCGTCGCGTCGACGCCGAGCCAAGTCGCTCGGACGGGGCACCATAGAGAGCGACGGCACCATCAGCTACCAGATGCACCGCAACTTCGGCATCTGCCCCAAGTACATCTTCAAGCGCGACCACGATGCGGAGACCCCAACCGATCAGCCTGGCGACCCTTCCCCCCGGGTCGCCAGCCAGCTTGGTGAGGCCGACCGCAGGCAACTGACACAAACCGATACCGCCTTCCTGGCTAGTCACAGTGAGATGAATGGTGCTGATGCCACCCATCGAGGCGGACCAGCCGGGTTTGTCACCGTGGTGGACAACACAACCCTCGAACTCCCCGACTACGCCGGCAACGGCATGTTCCAAACCCTGGGCAACCTGCTGCTCGACAATCGCATCGGGTTCCTCACCATCGATTTCGAGTCGGGCCGGGTGGTCCAGGTGACCGGCCATGGCGAGACCGGGCCCGCTGATGCCGCCAACCCCTACTCCGAACGGACGCTGCGGATCGCCATCGATCAGGTCCGGTCCAGCTTTGCCAACGTCGGCATCTGGACCGAAGTCGAGGCCTTCACCATGAGACCAGGACTAGGACGCCCCGCCCTGCGCTAGGTTGCGACCATGCGTATTGGAATCAATGGATCCGGACTGCTCGCCAACCCTCAGCTGGGGACAATAACCGCCGACATCGACTCGGCCGAGGCCGACGGCTTCAGTTCCTACTGGCTGGCCCAGACCGGCGGCGTGGATGCTCTGAGCGTCTTTGCTGCCCACGGCGAGTCCGGATCGGCCCTCGAGCTCGGCACCGCGGTGATCCCCACCTGGGTCACCCATCCCCAAGTGTTGGCGGGTCAAGCCCTTACCACTCAGGCCGCGGTAGGCGGCCGGTTGATTCTCGGCATCGGTTTGGCTCACGAGCCGTCGGTGACCGGCTATTGGAAGATGAAGTGGGAACGGCCCATCCGCCAGATGCTGGACTATCTCGACATCCTGCAGCCGCTCCTCACCGAGGGTCGGGTAAAGCACGAGGGCTACTTCTGGAGCTACGAGGGCGACATGCCCCGGTTGAGCGAGGATCCACCGAAGGTGATGATCGCCGCACTCGGCGAGCAGATGCTTCGGTTGGCTGGTTCTCGCACCGACGGAACCATTCTTTGGTGTGTCGGGCCAAAGACCATCGCCGAACACATCGCTCCCACCATGAACGCGGCCGCCGAGAAGGCCGGTCGGCCTCAACCGGCCATCGTGTGTTCAATCCCGGTCTGGGTTACCGACAATCCGAAGCCGGCTCGTGAGTTCCTCGCCGAGATCCTGTCGATCTATGCCGAGCTTCCCAGCTACCGCCGGGTGCTCGACATCGAGGGCCTCCATGGTCTGGGCGATCTTTCGTTGGTCGGCAGCGAAGACGAAGTGGCCGAGGGTCTGGCTGCCATTGCTGCCGCCGGTGCCAGTGATTTCACCGCGGTGCCGATGGGCGGAAACCCCGACGAGATCGCCGCCACTCGCGCCGCGCTGATGCGGAACTAGCGGGCACCGGAGGAGGATCGATGAACGCACCTCCAGTCGGCGGCGAGTCGATGAGGATTCGGGTCCTGGTAGCTGAGGCGGCAGAGAAGGCCGCCGAGCTGGTGGCTCGGCCCGAGGTGGCCCAAAAGTGGGAGGACCCGAGTTCACTCGAAGGCATGACCGTCGGCGCACTGGCCGCCCACCTGATTCGGGCCACTGGTGCAGTTATCGCCTATCTGGAGCGGAGCGATCCTGCCGGACAGAGCGGCGAGGTCCTCACGGCACCACAGTATTTTCGGGCTGCGTTGGAAGCGCCGATCCACGATCGGATCATCGAAGTAAGCACAGCCGAGTCGGAGCCGGGGCCCGCAGCCTTGGCCGACAAGGCCAGATCGGTGGCCCAAGCCATCGCTGGCCGGCTGCCGGAGGAGCCAGCCGACCGGTTGATCGAGGCCCTCGAGGGTCGACCGCTGCGGCTCGACGACTTTTGTCGAACCCGCCTGATTGAAACCGTGATGCACACCGACGACCTCGCCTTCAGCGTCGGGGTGCCGATGCCCGAGATTCCCGGCGTGACCGCGGAGATCATCGACGTCTTGATGAACATCGCCCGCGAGCGGCACGGCGACTGGGCCGTCATCCATGCGCTCGGCCGCCGCGAGCGGATCGGTGATACCCCGGTGTTCCCGGTCTTCTAGCTCGACTTCCAAACTGTCGTTGGGTGGCCTCAGGGTTAGGGCTTGAGGCCGTCGAGGACAGCGCTGAGGGCCACGAGGTTGTCGCGGGCCGCAGCCTTTGGCTTTGGCGCAACCGCCACGTGGTCGGCCGCCCGCCGCGCCGCGCCGTAAAGCACGGTACTGGTGGCATCAAGCGGCAGCGGTCGCAACTCCCCGACCTCCATCGCTTCGGCCAGCGTGGCCCGCAACAGGTGATACTCGCCCCCCTCAACCCATTCACCGGGAAATACCACCGAGGCCTCCACGAGGATGATCCGGGCAAACTCGCGATCGACGGCCAGGTCGAGCAGAATCGTAAAGCCGGCCAGAATTCTCTCACGGGGCGACTGCACTGTGGCCAGGATGTGTTCGAATCCGTCGTGCAGCTGCTCGTCGACCACATCGACCACGGCCCGAAACAGGCCTCGCTTTCCCTCGGGAAAGTGGTGGTAGAGCGCCCCCTTGGCCATGTTGGCTTCCGCCAGGATGGCACTGACCGAGGTGCCGTCGTAGCCGTGTTCGGTGAACATGCGGCGGCCCACATCAACAAGCTTGGCGCGGGTGTTTGCCGCCTGTTCTTTCCTCGAGATCTTTGTCCCCTCGTCCGCAGCATCTGCGGAAGCGGTGGATGACACTGGCTTGGCGACCACAGACCCTCCTCCGCTTCAGTCTGCCGCTACCTGACCGGTTCTGTGAAATATTCGGTTGACCGACCAACGGTCTGTGAATATGGTCGGTTGAGTGCTCACCGTTTCTGATCTCCGGTTCTCCTACCCCGCTCGCGATACCGGCGGCGATCCGGTCGTGGTTCTCAGCGGGGCCAACCTGCAGCTGCGGGCCGGGCTGGCCATCGGCTTGCTGGGGCCCAACGGTTCCGGTAAATCGACCATGCTGGGCGCTATCACCAACTCGATCTCCGGTGATCAGACCGGCACGATCGGTATCGGCGACGAAGCCGTCGGCCCGATCGGTTTTGCCACCCAAAACCCGGCGCTCTACCACCACCTGTCGGTGCGGGAGAACCTGGAACATGCGGCCCGCCTGGCAACGGGTCGGTGGCGGGTAGGCAACCTCGTCGAAACCGCGGTCGATGAGTACCAGCTGGCGCCGATACTGCCGGTAACCGCCAGGCACCTGTCGGGCGGCCAGACCCGTATCGCCCACCTCGCCTGTTCGTTTATCCATCAGCCGACGATCCGGTTGCTCGACGAGCCCACCACCGCCCTCGACTTCGAGACCCGACAGCTTCTTGTGGAGTTGGTGCATGGCTGGCGCCGGGATGGCAAGGCCATCCTGGTGACCGCCCACTACCCGGAAGACATTGAGGAGCTGTGTAGCGAACTCGTGGTGCTGGTCGATGGCCGAACCCGCGCCCTCGGCTCGATCCAGGACCACCTCGCCAGCCTCGGAACCACCGCCTCGGTCACCACCGCCTCCGCTCAACGCGACCTGGCCGTTTCCCCGCCGACCCTCAACGCCCTGGCTCACGCGGCGAGATCCGCCGGTCTCGCCTCCGATGAGCCGGTGCGCGAGCTACGCATGAGCCCGCCAACGCTCCGGGAGGTACTGCGACGGGATCCAACGTTGCGCAGCGCGGTCGCCGATGCCGAAAGTGGCGCGTCCGCCGATGGCCACCTCGAACTCGCCACCGCCATCGATCTGGATGAACGGCCCGACCGTTCGGATGGAGCACTCACATGATCGCTATCTCCCGTAGCTTCGCCATGACTGAATACCGGGCTCTGCTGCGGTCGCCGATTTCCATGGTGTTCTTCTTCGGCCTCCCCGCAATCATGAGCGCGATTCTCGGGCCGTCGGTCACCGGCTTGTCGGACGAGGCCGCTTCGGGACGGGCCACGGTGGGGTTTGCGGTGATGTTCGCCTTTATGTCGGTGAACTATGTCGGCCGGGCCATGTTTCGGGAGTACCACAACCACACGTGGCGTCGGACCGCCATCGTCGATCCGCCCCGGTGGTCGTACCTGCTCGGCAAGTGCTTCGCCGTTTTCACCATCAGCCTGGGTCAACTGTGCGTCTTTGCGGTGGTGGCGGTGGCCCTGCTGGATCTGCGGATCAACACTCCGAGCAAGATCCTCCAGATGCTGGTGATCTTCGTGTTACACGCCGCCACCGGGGTGGCCGTCGGGGCGGCCATGTTCACGTTGGTTCGTCGAGCCGAGGCCTTCTTCTCCCTCACCTATCTGGTGCTGATCGCCTTTGGCGCGCTCGGTGGAGCCATCGTGGCTACCGACGAGCTGCCGGGTTGGTCGGGGGCTATGGGTGTGGCCACTCCTCATTTCTGGTCGATGCGGGCGCTGGATGAACTCAACAGCCCCGCTGCTGGTGGCTCCACGTGGTCCACCACGCTGGTAAGCGGGGCCGCACTGCTCGGCATCGCCGTGGTGCTGTTCGGCTTTGCCGCCTGGAAGCTCGACTATCGCATCCTCAAACATGCCGACGACTGAGTCGGCTCGGCGCTGATGACCTGGGGGACCGTGGCCGTGAGCACGGCCGACTGGCTTCTGCTCACGCGATGGACGGCACGTTTGGGTCTCCCGCTGTTCCTCATCTTCTTTGTGACCCGTCGAACCTCGCCCTGGCTTCTTGCCTTCGCCGTCACCCATACGCTGCATCTCGGAGCGCTCGCCTTGTACTTGACGTTCTCCGACGAGAGCCGGGGCCCGCTCACGGTCGCGGTGGGTGGTCTGGGCTACGCCGCGCTGTATGTGCTGGCGTTGAACCCCGGTCGAGCCCGCCAACTCGGCGTCGATCGAATCGGACCTTGGCTGATCTTTGCCATCTTCTGCTCCAGCTACGTCGGCCGGCTGCTGAGTACCGATCGCCGAATGGTCGGGGCCTATGGCGTTGTCCTTCTGATCTTGGCTGCGGCGGCTCGAGCAGTGACGCTTATGAGCACCAGACGTGGAGTGCCAGATGGCCAGAACTCCACGGGTCAGAAACCGCTGAGCCAGTTGTAGCCAGAGAAATTCTGGCATCTGTCGGCCCCCCGACAGACGGATCGAGCGAGACGCCTCAGGATGTCGTTATCGGATCAACAACACGGTTGATCCCCCAGGGAAGGGACAACAACCATGGCTACCAACACCACCTCACGACCCAAGCTCCGCACCAAGACTCTTTCGCTGCTGCTGGCGTTTCTCACTGCGCTCGCCTCGCTCGGCATGCTCACCTCAACCACCCAGGCCGCCGACGCCGCTCCCGGCGACTTCCAGTACATCCCCAGCTACAACTGGTGGGACCGCGCCGACTTCGATTGGACATGGATTCTCAACGAGGCGCCGGAGTTCAACGACTATCTCGTTTGCTTCAACGGCCACATCTACGCCGACTTCGTCGACCCCGACGGTGAAGACAACGAAATGACCGTCGAGCTGAAGGTCCACCGTGGCAGCCTCACCTACACCTACATGATGGACATGTCCGACGGCTACCACGGCGTGTTCTGGTGGAAGAACATGGCCCTCACCCACAGCACTCCGCCGCACCTGATCGACAGCATCTCGCTGCGGGCCCAGGATGCCAACGGAGCGTGGTCCGAGACCATCACCAGCAACTACGACCACACCAACTGGGATCAGTGCGCCTGAGCCAGCCGGGATAACCCTTCCCACCCGGCCTGAGGTCATCTCTCAGTCACCACAATCCAAACCAAGCCCCAAGTTGGCCACGGTGTCCGGATCCCCTCCAGGACACCGTGGTCGGCTTTTTGGTTGGCGTCGGTGGTTGGTGTCAGTGGTTGGTGTCAGTGGTTGGTGCGAGAGTCCAACATTGGCCCGGCATCGGAATGGTGGGCAGGGAGCGGGGGTTTCGGGGCAGACTGATGGCCACCGCACTCACTGGAGAGATCTGATGTCTGACTCCCGCCCACCGTTTCCGCCCTTTGATGAAGCCGCGGCGTGGAAGAAGGTGTTGGGCGCCGAGGCGGCCTGGAACACCCGTGACCCGGAGAAGGTTGCCGGGGCCTACTCGCTCGACAGCGAGTGGCGAAACCGGCATGTGTTCCTGAAGGGCCGGGATCAGATTCAGGCCTTTCTGACCCAGAAGTGGGCCCGAGAACTCGACTATGCGCTGCGTAAGGATCTCTGGGCTTTCCAGGGGAACCGCATCGCGGTGCGGTTTCAGTATGAGTCGCTCGACGAGAACGGTCAGTGGTGGCGTTCCTATGGCAACGAGAACTGGGAGTTCGACGATCAGGGCCTGATGCGCCGTCGCGAAGCCTCGATCAACGATGTGGCCATCACCGAGTCAGAGAAGCGACTCTTCGGCCCGCGTGAAGAAGGCGACACCAGCGGAATCCCCCTGCAGTAGTAGGCAGCGGTGCCGCAACAACGACCCCTCGGCTTGATCCGAGGGCGTCTGCCGTGGCGATAATGCAGGGTGGGCCTGATCGAAAACCTCCGAAGCACCGTCCGGTTTCAGGAGCTCACGCTCGACCCGGTGGCGCGTCGTCTCGACCGCGTCGCCAATATCGAGGACCTGCGTCGGATCGCCAAACGCCGATTGCCGGGCGGCGTATTCGACTACATCGACGGAGGGGCGGAAGACGAGCGGGCGCTGGCTCGAAGCGTCGAAGCCTTCAACGAGTTCGATTTCCGACCTCGGATCCTTCGTGATGTCTCCCAGGTCGACACTTCGGTTGATCTGTTTGGTCGATCGCTGCCGGTGCCGTTGGTGTTGAGCCCCACCGGTTTCACCCGGATCGCCGATTCTCAGGGCGAGCTGGCCGTGGCCCAGGCCGCGGCTCGGGCCGGACTCCCCTATTCGCTGTCCACGCTGGGCACCCGCTCGATCGAGGAGGTGGCCGCTGTTTCCGATGGCCGGCTCTGGTTCCAGGTGTATGTGTGGAAGGACCGGGGTTTGGTGCGCGAGATGGTGGAGCGGGCTGCCGATTCCGGCTACGAGGCCATCTGCATCACCGTCGACCTGGCGACTCTCGGCAAGCGGGAGCGCGATGTTCGCCGGGGTTTCACCCTGCCGCCCAAAATCGGTCCGGGCACCATCATCGATGGTCTGGTGCATCCCGGGTGGACCGCCGACTTCGTTCGGGCCGATCCGATCCTCTTTGCCAATGTCTCGTCTCGGGCCGACGGCTCGGATGGTTCGGCTGATGGGACCGAGGCCGTGGCTCTGGCCCAGTTCACCGAGGAACAACTCGACCCCAGCCTGTCGTGGGATGACGTCGAGTGGTTTCGTTCGATCTGGGATGGCCCGATTTTGATCAAGGGTGTTCAGGACGTCGACGATGCCCGGATCGCGTCGGACTTGTCGATCGATGCCATTGCGCTGTCGAACCATGGCGGCCGTCAGCTCGATTCGAGCCCGGCTCCGTTCGACCTGATCCCACGGGTTCGTGAGGCCATCGGCGACGACATGGCCCTGTTGTGTGACGGCGGAATCCGTCGTGGTGCCGACGTGGTTAAGGCGGTGGCCATGGGCGCCACTGCGGCCATGACCGGCCGGGCCTACCTTTACGGTCTGGGCGCCGGCGGCGAACGGGGTGTCGATAAGGCCCTCGACATTCTTGCCGCCGAGGTCCGTCGGGCCATGATTCTTATCGGCGCCACCACCACCGATGAGCTCAACCCCAACTGTCTCCAGCCCGCTCCCTAGTGTCCCGGACTCCGATCGTTGAACGGAGACGAGGTTCCCGCTTTCGAGTGAGGGCGCTCACCCCGTCGGGGGAAGACCGGACAGTCCCAGCCCCGTAGAGTTGAACCATGGCTGCTTTACCTCCTCGACCGATCATTCGTCTGGCCTGGAAGGCCCACAAGGCCCTGGTTGGGGTAAGCGGTGGCCGGTTTGGCTACCGGAGTGCGAGCGAGGACCAGGAGGGCCTGGCCGAACTCATCACCATCGGCCGAAAGTCCGGTGAGCGCCGGGCCGTCATGATCGCTTTCTTCGAAGACGGCGATGATTTCGTGACCATGGCGATGAACGGCTGGGACAAAGCCGATCCCGCTTGGTGGCTCAACCTCCAGGCCAACCCGGAGGCGGAGTTGGCACTGTCGGCGGACCGCACAGTAAAGGTGACGGGCCGAGCCGCCGCCGAGGGTAAGGAGCACGACCGCCTGTGGGAGAACTGGCGCCGCCTCGATCACTCCGTCGACAAGTTCGCCGATCGCCGCACCAACGGCACCCCGGTAGTAATCCTGTCGCCGGTCGAATCCAAGGCCTGAGGGCTCGGACGGTCTCGATCGGGCCAGGCTCGCCGAACCCGCACTCTGCAAAGGCGGCTCTGCTTTGGATCCGGCCCGTGTCAGGAGCTCGCACGCCGTTGTGCAGTTCGCGATACTTCGCTTATGAGCTCCACTGCTGAGACCCTGTCCGCCCAAAGCCCGATCGCTCGAATGGGCGTTGTTGGCGCCGGCCAGATGGGGTCCGGCATCGCTGAGGTTGGGGCCAAAGCCGGCATCGACGTGATCATCGTTGAGGCCAGCGAAGCTGCGGCCACCGCCGGACGAGCCAGAATCGAGAAATCGCTCGGGCGAGCGGTAAAGGCCGACAAGCTTGCCGCTTCGGAGGAAGCGGCGATTCTTGATCGGCTCACCTTCAGCTCCGATCTCGCGGCGCTGGCCGATCGAGAGTTGGTGGTCGAGGCCATCATCGAGGACGAAGAGGCCAAAACCGACCTGTTTCGTCGCCTCGATGAGATCGTCACCGACCCGGAATCCATCCTGGCGTCCAACACATCATCGATTCCCATCATGAAGCTGGCCATGGCCACCGGGCGGCCCGAGAACGTGATCGGCATCCACTTCTTCAACCCGGTGCCGGTGCTGCACCTGGTCGAGCTGGTTACTTCGCTCTACACCTCCGAGGAGACGCAGTCTCGGGCTGATGCCTTCTCAGCCGGCCAGCTGGGCAAGCGGGTCATCCTGTCGAAGGACCGGGCCGGGTTTATCGTGAACGCGCTCCTGATCCCCTACATCCTCTCTGCGGTGCGCATGTTCGAATCCGGGTTCGCCTCCAAAGAGGACATCGACCAGGGCATGGTCACGGGCTGTGCCCACCCGATGGGTCCGCTGGCTCTGGCCGATCTGATCGGACTCGACACCACCAAGGCGGTGGCCGAATCCCTCTACGAAGAGTTCAAGGAGCAGCTGTACGCTCCGCCGCCGCTGCTGGCCCGTATGTGTGAAGCTGGTCTTCTCGGCCGCAAGAGCGGCCGGGGCTTCTACGACTACGAGCGCAAGGGGTAGTCGGAACCATGGGTTGCAGCGCGACCAGCGCCGTGAGCTTGGTTCAGCTCGGTGTAGCGGGCCATTCGACCACGGTGAACCGGCCGAGACCGGTGCTTTCGCACAGGGCTTCGGCTTCGCGGCGACGACTGCGGGCTTTGACCGCGGCCAGGTCGCCGATAGCCGCTCGTTCGGCCCAGATGGCATCGCCTTCAGCTACTAACTCGTCGATGCCCAGGTCCTTCAGGAAATCGGCCTGGGTGGCGATAATCGACGCGGGAGCGCCGTCGAGGAGCTGATCGAGACAGACGTCGACGGTGATGTCCTGTTCACCGGGCCGCTGCAGGAAGTGGTCGCCCCGCTGCTGGTGGGCGTAGGTCCGCAGCCATTGCTCCTGGGGTCGGGAGGCCAGCTCCGCGGTGGTCGCTACCGCGTAGTCGATGATGAGGCTGGCTTGAGGCTCGAGTTGGGATCGCATCGAACCCAACAGTGCGGCTGCCCGGCGTTGGTCGGGGACTCGGGCCCCGACCTTGGCCTCTGGCACCAGCCGTTCAGCCGAGGCAACCGTCTCTGCAGATGCTGGCGCCAGAACCTCACGCCAGCCCGAGTCCTCACCGGGGGCAATACGAACCTCGGCCCAGCCCGTCGCCGTTCGCTCCAACAAGTCGAAGGCCACGTTGTCGAACAGTTCGTTGGCGATCAGCACCGATGGGCCACCAGCCGGATCGAGCTCGGAGAGCTCAGAATAAGAAGCGATTCCGCCAGGGTGGCGGCCACGTTGGGCCGCCGATCGTTCCACCGCGTGATACTGCATGGCTCTGCTGCATTCAGGTTGTCCCGCAGCGATCGTTCGGGCCAGCGTTCCCGGTCCTGCTCCGACCTCGACCACGTTGAAGGCCACCGGCCGGCCCAAAGCGTCCCATTGCCGATCCAACCAGCGGCCGATCAGCTGACCAAAGAGCGGACCCACCTCCGGGGAGGTGATGAAGTCCCGCCCACTACGGCCCGCGGAACCCTCATCGGTGTAAAAGCCACCTGGCTCCGAATACAGCGCAAGGTCAATGAAGGCGCTCACCGAAATCGGACCGTTCTGCCCCGCCACCCGAAGCGCCTCATCAACCGACACCTCAACAAAGCTACCGCGCCTATGAAGCCGCGCAGCCTCCCAGACCGGCCTTGAAGTCGTGGCTCGAGGTGTTGGGTGCTCGTCGGACCAGCGTTATGTCGGTGCGCCGACAGACTCCCGACCCAATCCCGTCCAAGGTGGATTCACCGGCGACGCACCGGGCTTCGCCCAGAAACGAGGAGCAGTCCATGATCAACTCGACCAAGCCCCGCCGTCGCCGAACGACCGGCGCCGCTCTCTTTATCGTTGTCAGCCTGCTCAGCTCGCTGGCAGTGTTTGGCAACGCAACTGCCGCCGATGCTGCGCCCGGCTATGACGCGCCCATTCAGCTCGATTCGTCGATTCAGAACCCGTTCATTCACCAGCACAACTTCTGGCCGGACTGGCCGGATTGGGAACGATTGCTGAACACCGCTCCGGTATTCAGCGACGCCAGTTGCTATCGCGGAGCCATCTGGGTTGGCTTCGACGACCACCAGGCAGATGGCACGCTTGATGTTCAGCTCACCATCGTGCGCGACGGGGTTTCCAGCACCCACACGATGGAGCAATTTCGAGACGAGGCTTACTGGAGCCGCGGCCACGGTCGGTTGGACGGATCGGTTGTCACCTCAGCAACGGTTGTTGCCACCGACAAATTCGGCGCCAGCACCACGGTGTCGCTCGACTACGACGGAAACTACTGGAGCAACTGCTCCGCCATCTGAGCTCCACCCCGGCTCTTGACCCACGTTGGCCCATTTGGGCAACGTGGGTCGGGTCCTTGGGCCGGGAATGGAGGGTTGGCGAAGAGGTCAGATGCCAGCGATGTTGCCGGCCAGTTCACCGAAGCGGCCTACCGTTTGGGGTAGCACGCCGAAGAGCACGGTGAGCACGGCGCAGATAAAGACCGCCGATCGCAGCGACGGTGGCACCGGAACCGGCGAGTTGTCGCCGTCGGGGGCGTCGTTGAACCAGGCCTGGCTGGCGATGCGAGCGTAGTAGTAGAGCGCGATCACCGAGTTGAGGGCCATGATGACAGCCAGGGCAATGGCGCCGAGCGATTGATCGGCCACGACCACCCGGAACACCTCAAACTTGGCGAACCAACCGCCGAGGGGCGGGATGCCGGCGAGGGCAAACATAAAGATGGTGAGGGCCACGGTGAGCCCGGGGGCGTACTGGAAGCCGCCACCGAGACTGGAGAGTTCGGCCGAGCCGGTCTTGCGGGCCAGGGTGATCACGACCGCAAACGCACCCAGGTTCATGGCGGTGTAGATCAACAGGTAGACCACGATGGCTTCGACGGCATCGCCGGGGTTGGTACCACCAACGGCGAACGGAGCCAGCATGAAGCCGGCCTGGGCCACACCGGAGTAGGCCAGGAGTCGCACCACGTTGGTTTGGCGCAGGGCGATCAGGTTGCCCACCGTCATGGTGGCTGCCGCCAGAACCCACAGCAGTGGCTCCCAGGCATCGGCCTGGCCGAGCAGGCCCACAAAGATCATGGTCATGAGGCCAACAAAGCCCGCCGCTTTTGACGACACCGCCAGGAAGGCGGTGATGGGCAGCGGGGCGCCCTGGTAAGTATCGGGGGCCCAGGTGTGGAACGGCACTGCGGAGACTTTGAAGCCGAAGCCGACAACGATGAAGACCACGGCCAGCGTCATCAGTGGCGTGTTGGTGGCTACCGCGTCGGACGCCGCGATCTCGGTGAGCACGGTGGAGCCGGTGAGCCCAAACAGAATCGACATGCCGTAGAGCAAAATCGCGGACGCGAAGACGCCCATCAGGTAGTACTTCATGCCCGCTTCGTGGCTGCGGGCGTCTCGCTTCTTCCAGGCCGCAAGCATGTAGGCCGGAATCGAAAGCAGCTCGAGGGCCACAAATACCGAGATCAGATCCCGGGCCGACGACATCATCACCATGCCGAGGACCGATGCCACCAGCATCGAGTAGTACTCCGATTCCCAGTAGTCGCCTTCGGCGATGTCGTTAGTGCTGATCAGCACCACGATGTATGCGCCCAGCAGGAACATGGCCTTGAGCACCAACGAGTAGTCGTCGACGACGTAGGCCCCGCCAGCCGCACCCTTGAAGAAGGTGCGGGTGCCGGCATCATCGAGCGCCAACAGGGTGATCGGCACCAGCGGGGCCAGAAGGCCCAGACCGGCGAGCGAGGGGGCCAGCGCCTTGCCTCGTTCCAGCAGCATGATGTCGACGATGGTCAACAGCGCGCCAACGGCAAGCAGCACCAGCTCCGGGGAGATGGCGAACCAGTCGATGTTTGGTCGGACGAACTCGCCGAACTGGTCGGGTGCCGCCTGGGCGATGGTCGCCCCGACACTGGAGAACACAGAGGACACAAAAGACACGATCTAGCCCCCGAGGCTTGCGGCCAGCAGGCCACTGATTGCCGGGTCGGTCACGTCGAGGATCAAGCCAGGCAGCACCCCAAAGAGCACGATGGCGATGAGGATCGGGACCCAAGCCACCATCTCGGGGCCACCCAAGTCGTGGATGTTGGGGTCGTCTTCGAACTCTTCTGAAGGGGTGCCGAAGGTGGTTCGCTGATAGAGCCACAGCAGGTAGCCGGCAGCCAGCACGGTTCCGAGGGCGGCGACCACCATGTAGAAGCGAAAGAGCTCAACGTTGAGACCCTCGGCCGGGTTGTAGGCCGACATGATGGCCGGGAACTCGCCCCAGAACCCGGCGAGGCCGGGAAGTCCAAGCGAAGCCATGGTGCACATGCCGAGGATCCAGCCCATCTTGGGGGCCTGCTTCAGCAGGCCACCGAGGCGGCGGATCTCGAGGGTGTGGTAGCGCTCCTTGATCGAGCCGGCCACAAAGAACAACATGCCGGTGATCAGACCGTGGGCCACCATGCCGAACACCGCGGCGTTGATGCCGAGTTCGGTCAGGGTGGCGATGCCGAGCATCACATAACCCATGTGGGCTACTGACGAGAAGGCGATCAAACGCTTCATGTCGGTCTGGGCCAGACAGCCAAGGGCACCGTAGATGATGCCGATCACCGCCAAGCCACCGATCCACGGGGCCCAGCTCATGGCCGCTCCGGGCAGGATCGGGATGGCGATACGGACAAAGCCGTAGGTGCCGAGCTTTAGCAACACCGCAGCCAGGATGACCGAGCCCTGGGTGGGGGCCTGGGTGTGGGCGTCGGGCAGCCAGGTGTGGAACGGGAACATCGGCACCTTGATGCCAAAGCCCATAAACATGCCACCGAAGATCCACAGCGCCGTTCCGCTGGCGATGCCGCTGACGGCTGCGGGCAGGGCCCGCATGTCGAAGGTGTGCTCGCCCAACGTGGTGGTCTCGGCGAGCGCCGCTGGCACCAGCCCGGTGTCGGAGAGGAAGTAGAGGGCCAGGAAGCTGATGATCATCAGCGCCGAGCCGAACAGGGTGTAGAGGAAGAACTTGATCGAGGCATACTGGCGCTCGGGCCCGCCCCATACGCCGATCATGAAGTACATCGGCAACAGCACCACTTCGAAGAACACAAAGAACAGGATCAGGTCCTGGGCCACGAAGCTGCCGAGCATCCCGGTGTGCAGGATGAGGATCAGCATCAGGAAGGCTTTGGGGTTGCCCGGCTCGGGGATGTGGTTCCACGAGTAGATGATCACCAGCGGCACAATAAAGAGGGTCAGGGCAATCAGCGGCAGGCTGAGTCCGTCAAGGCCCACGATGTAGCGGCTGTCGATCAGGTCGATCCACGAGCGGTCCTGAACGAACTGCAGGTCGCCAGCTCGGTCGTAGTCGAAGTCCACAAACAGCCAGATGCCGATCGCCGCGGTAACCAGCGTGGTGGCCAGGGCCACCATCTTGTGGGAACCCTCGGACTCTCTGGGGATGGCGGCCATGATGGCCGCGCCGATCAGCGGCGCAAACACCAGGAGCGTGAGGCCCCAGTCAGTAAGAAATTCGTTCTCCATAGCTACGTAGTTTTCCTTTGAAGAGCTCGAGAGAAGCCTGCGAGGTTTGTGGTCAACATGTTTGTCGTGATCGTTGTCATCACACCACCACGATGAAGACGGCGGCCAACACGGTGACTCCGGCGAAGAGCAGCGCTCCGTACTGCTGCACCTTGCCGGTTTGTATGCCGCGCAGGAGCTGTCCCACGCCGCTGGATCCGGTGCCGCTGCCCTTGACGACGGCGTCCACCACACCCTGATCGATGTTCTTGTAGGTCCAGCGTCCGCCGGCGACAGCGCTGCGGCCGGCGCCGTTGACGATTCCGTCGAGCACGTTGGAGTTGAACCAGTTGGTGGCTCGGGCGATCACACCCTTGGTGCCGCCAGCGATGATGCCGGTGTAGAGGTGGTCGAGGTAGTACTTGTTCTCAAGGAACTTGTAGCCGGCAGCAAAAAGCTTGTTGCGCTTGGTGAGGCCGTTGGGCAGTTCGGTTACGCCGAGGGCAACGCACTTCTTGTAGTACATCGATGTAGTGAAGATGGCGAGCAGCCCGAGGCCGATCGACAACAGGGCGATCCAGGTGATGAACCCGGAGTGCTTCACCACCGGGAAGGCTTCGAAGTAGGTGGGCTCCACGTAGTGCAGGAAGCGTTCGGCGATGTTGTCGGGCAGGTTCTTGAACGGGCCGGTATGGGGCAGGTTAAAGAAGCCGGCGATCACGGCCAGAGCGGAGAGCACCAGCAGTGGCAGCGCCATGACCAGCGGCGGATCGTGCGGGTGGTCGTGGCCGCGGTACTCGCCGAAGAACACCAGCCAGATCACCCGGGTCATGTAAGCAGCGGTGAGGAAGGCGATGATGCAGCCCATGATGAAGATGATCGGGTAGCCCTGTTCCTGTCCGGCCCAGGCGCCGGCCAACAGCTCATCTTTTGACCAGAACCCAGCCAGTGGCGGCACACCGGCGAGAGCACCGGTGCCGAGGATGAAGGTCCAGAAGGTGAGCGGCATCTTCTTTCTTAGACCACCCATCTCGGCCTTCATGTCGAAGCTGTGGTGGCAGGCATGGCTGAGCGCTCCGGCACCGAGGAAGAGGCAGGCCTTAAAGAAGGCGTGGGTGAAGAGGTGGAACACGCCGGCAGTCCAGGCGCCAACACCGAGGGCCATCACCATGTAGCCGAGCTGGCTCACCGTTGAGTAGGCCAGCACCTTCTTGATGTCGCGCTGCACAAAGGCCAGGGCGCCGGCCATGATCGTGGTGAAGCCGCCCATCACCGCCATCAGGTTGATCGACGAGGTGCCGATCGACAACCCTTCCCAGAACACCGGGTAGAGGCGGGCAATCAGGAAGACGCCGGCAACCACCATGGTGGCGGCGTGGATCAGTGCTGAGACGGGGGTGGGACCGGCCATGGCGTCGGGTAGCCAGGTGTGCAGTGGGAACTGCCCCGACTTGGACGCGACTGCGGCCATCAAACAACAGGATGCCACCAACAACACCAGGTGGCTGGTGCCGCCGTTGAGGGCCAGACGGTTGATCTCGAGCACGTCGCTGGTGCCGAGGGTGACGATCAAGATGGTCACACCCACCAGCAGGCCGATATCGCCGACACGGTTGGTGAGGAACGCCTTCATCGACGCGTCGGTGTTGGCCTTTTCTTCCCACCAGTGGCCGATCAGCACAAAGCTGCAGAGGCCGACCAACTCCCAGGCCACCAGCATCTGCAGCAGGCTGGACGACACCACATACAGCAGCATGGCCGAGGTGAACAGGCTGAGGAAGGCGTAGTAGTGGGTGAACCGCGTGTCGCCCTTGACGTATTCGAGCGAGAACAGATGGACCAGGGTGGAGACCAGGCCCACGGTGACCAGCATCATCACGGTGAGGCCGTCGACCATGGTGCCCACGGTGATGGTGAGGGCTCCGACGCTCCACCAGTCGGTGTCACGAACCACCGGCAGGTACTGGCCGCTCTCGCCGCCTTCGGCGTCTACCGCCGCTTCAAAACTCTGGGCCGTTTCGCCGGCACCGTCGTCGACCGAGTCGCCGGCGGCGGCCTGTTCGCCGGAACCACCGACCGCTTGGTCGAGAACGGCGACCGCAGCTTCGCCGTCGGTCGTGGGCACCGCCTGGTCACGGGCGCTCATCCATTGGGTCATGGTGAGGAACGACAGCACCAGCACGGCGATGATCGACACCATGCCGATCTCTGCGCCCTCTTTGGGCGCTTTCTTGCCAAAGAGGATGATCAGCACAAACGAGATGGCCGGGATCAGCGGGATCAGCCACACGTTTTCGAGTAGCCAGCCCGACGACTCGAGCACCGGACCACCGGACTCGACCGCCAACATGTTGAACTGGGAAAGGAGGGTTGCGATCACGTCAGCCCTTCATCAGGTCGACCTGGTCAAGGTCGACGCTGCGCTTGTTGCGATAAATCATGATCACCAGGGCCAGTCCTACCCCGACTTCGGCGGCGGCCACGGCGATGACAAACAGGGCAAAGACGTGGCCAAAGGTCACGTCGTGAAGTTGGCCGAAGGCCACCAGGTTGATGTTGACGGCGTTGAGGATCAGCTCAACCGACATCAGCACCATCACCGCGTTGCGGCGGGCGATCACGCCGTAGACGCCAATACAGAACAGGATTGCTGCGAGCAGCAGGAATTGGTTCAAAAGCACGCCGCGACTCCCCTCTACTCTTTCCGGGCCAACACGATGGCCCCGATCAGCGCCGCCAGCAACAACACCGAGATCGCCTCGAAGGGGATGATGTAGGTGCTGAAGATGGTGTCGCTGACCTCTTCGGTGTCCTGGACGCCGTTAAACAAGCTGGCCCGCGCTTCGATGATTTCGGCCACCTGGTCGTCGTAGTTGTCGTCCTGCGGGTCAAGCTCGTCGAACAGACCGGGCTCGTTCTCCAGGGCGTACTCCACCAGGGCCGGGTCATCGGCGCCGTCAAAGAGCGGTTCGGGCAGCTTCTGGTCGTCGAACTGGTCCCACAGGGCAAAGCTCATGACCGCCAGCAGCGCCACCGCGGTGATGACTGCGGGAAGCCGGTAGTTGTTGTTGAGGTTCTGGTCTTCACCGAGGCGGGCCTCGGTGAGCATGATTCCGAACAGCAACAGCACCACGATGGCGCCGATGTACACCAGCACCTGGGTAACGGCGATGAACTCGGCGGTCAGCAGGATGTAGATGGCGGCGACGCCGGCCAGTACCAGCACCAGGTGAAGGGCGGCGTGGACCACGTTTTTGGTGGTGACCACCCGGATGGCCGAAAACACCATGATGATGGCGATGATCGAAAAGAAGATGTTCTGGGCAACGAGGGTGTCGCCGCCTTCGGCGCTGAGTTGGGCCAGCGTCGAAAATGCCAGTTGGCTCAACGGGGCACCTTCTTCACCTTGGCTTCCGAGCCGGCCTCATAGGGCAGGTAGTCGGGGACGGTGTCCATCCACTCGTTGAGGCGCTCTTCGTCGTGCAAGAGGTTGGCGATGTGGAACTCGGAGTATTCAAACTCCGGGCTCCAGAAGAGGGCGTCGAAGGGGCAGACCTCTACGCAGATGCCGCAGTACATGCACAGCGCGTAGTCGATGTCGAAGCGGTCGAGGGCGGCGACGGTGCGGGGCTTGCCACCTTCGCGACGCGGCGGTGCCTTCTCCTTGTGGCCTTCGATGTAGATGCACCAGTCGGGGCAGCTGCGCGAGCACAGCATGCATACGGTGCAGTTCTCGCTCTTGAGCGCGATAACGCCGCGGGCGCGCGTCGGTGGCTCTTCCTTCTCGCGTGGGTACTCAACCGTCACCGAGCCGTCTTTGACGGTGGTGAAGAGGGTCTTCATGGTGACCCCGAGGCCAGTGACCAGACCGGGAAGCTTTGGCATCTTAGAAAACCACCTTCAGGATGCCGGTGACCACAATGTTGGCCAGCGCGAGCGGAATGAGGAACTTCCAGGCGAATTGCTGGAGTTGATCTTCACGGAATCGGGGGTAGCTGAAGCGCACCCAGAAGATAAGGAAGGCCACCGCCATGGTTTTTCCGAACAACACCAGGGGGCCGACGATGTGCATGATGCCGGCGTCGAGGTCGACAAACGGGATGGCCCAACCGCCGAGGAAGAGGGTGGAGGCGATGGCCGAGAAGCCGAAGGCGGCACCAAATTCGGCGATGTAGAAGAACAGGAACTGCAGGCCGGAATACTCCACCTGCCAACCACCAACCACTTCGGATTCCGCCACCGGCATATCGAACGGCGGCTGGGTGAGCTCGGCCTGGATCGAAATCATAAACAGCAGGAAGCCGACAAACTGGGTGATGATATAGGGGCTACCGATGCCACCCCAGCCGAAGATTTCGCCGGAGTGCTGGGCCACCACGATGTCTTGCAGGTTGAGCGAACCGGCCTGGATAACCACACCGATAACGGCAAGGACCAGCGGGAGTTCGTAGGCGATCAGCTGGCCGCCGGCTCGGATACCGCCGATCAGGGCGTACTTGTTGGCGCTGGACCAACCGGCCATCAACACACCAACGACCGACAGCGACGACACCGCGAGGGCATAGAAGATGCCGGTCCGGAGGTTGGCGGCAAACCCGTTGGGGCCCACCGGGATCACCACGAACACCATGAAGGTGGCGATCAGCGACACCACCGGCGCCAGGGCGTAGACCCTGCGGTCGGCCGCACTCGGGGCCAGGAGTTCCTTCTGAATGAACTTGAGGCCATCGGCCATGAGCTGGAGGGCACCGTAGGGGCCGGCTTCCATCGGACCCATGCGGCTCTGCATGCCGGCCATCATTTTGAACAGGAAGGTCTGGACCACGATGGCGGTGGCGGTGGGCACGATGACCAGCGCCAGCACCACCTTGATGGTGGTCTGCTGCCAATAGGCCAGCTCGAAGCCGAGGACGGGGTCGACCAGCGCGGCCGCGGTCATGGACGCGGTACTCATCGATCAAGGTCTCCAAGGATGAAGTACATGCTGGCGAGAATGGTGATGATGTCGGGAACATAGACGCCGCGCAGGATCCACGACGTGATGGACATGTTCGAAAACGACGCCGAGCGAATCTTCACCCGGAACGGTCCGGTATCGCCGCGGCTCACGATGTAGTAGCCCATCTCGCCGAGCGGGTTTTCGGTGCGCACGTAGGCTTCGCCCTCTGGCACCTTGATGATGCGGGGCACCTTAGCCATGATCGGCCCGCCCGGAATGTTGTCGAGGAGCTGGTCGACGATATTGGCTGCTTCGCGGGTCTCCTGGAGTCGCACCCAGTATCGGGCGAAGGAGTCGCCGTCGTCGTGGGTCCAGACTTTCCAGTCGATCTCGTCGTAGGCCAGGCCGATATTCTCGTCGCGGCGCAGGTCCCAGTCGACTCCGCTGGAGCGAAGGTTGGCGCCCGACAGACCGTATTCGAGGGCGACCGACGGCGGGATTACCCCGATGCCGACACAGCGCTGAAGGAAGATCTCGTTGCCGACCACCAGGTCGTCCATCTGGTCACAGAACGTGCGGACCTTGTCCATGGCCTGCTTGGTCTCTTTGATCCAGCCAGCGGGCAGGTCGTCCTTCAGGCCGCCGATGCGGTCGAAGTTGGGGTGGAAGCGACCACCGGTGACCGCTTCGATCTGGTTGAGCACAAACTCGCGGTCACGGAAGGCAAAGAAGGCCGGGGTGATGGCGCCGAGCTGCACCGCCATATCGCCGAGGAACAGGATGATGTTGGCGATACGGCTGAGCTCGAACAACACGGTGCGGATGTAGCGGGCCCGCTCCGGGGCCTCGATGTCCATCAGCTGTTCGGCCGCGAGGATGAAGGGCACTTCGTTGGCGAAGCTGCCGACCCAGTCGATGCGGTTGATCAGGGTGGTGACCTGGGGGTAGGAACGAACTTCGGTCAGCTTTTCGTAGCCGCGGTGCATGTAGCCCATGACCGGGTCGGCCGAGATGACCTGTTCGCCGTCGAGACGGGCCACGATACGCAGCGTCCCGTGGGTGGCGGGGTGCTGGGGACCGATGTTGATCGTCATCCCCTCGGTTTCGAGCTCCACGTTCACCCGGGCGTCGGCGGCCTGGGTGGCGATGTAGTTCAGCTGGTCGCGTTCGGTGATGGCCATGTCAGGCTCCGGCTTCCGCGGTCGCTTCTTCTTTGGGTTCGTCTTCGCCGGGCATGGGCTCGACGTCGACGATGCCGGGCCACGGTTTCACGTGCCGGGCCAGCAGAGGGAAGTCCTTGCGAAGGGGATGGCCTTCGAAGTCGGTGGGCAGGTAGAGGGCCCGCAGCGACGGGTGACCTTCGAAGTTGAGCCCGAACATCTCCCAGGCTTCGCGCTCGTGCCAGGCGGCACCGGCAAACACCTCAACCCAGGAGGCCACGGTGAGGTCGGGCAGGTCCACCTTGAGGGTGAGCGAGGTGTGGTTGACCAGGTTCGAGAGCCGGGCAAACACCTGGAAGCGGCTGTCGCCTCCGGCGTAGCCAGTGACGATTTCGTCGCTGACTTCGGCCGCTTCGGCCCGGCCCAGAGCCAGATCGACCGAGGAGTCTTCGCTGCGGCCGTAGGGCGATTCCATCCAGTCCATGGCCGACAGGAAGTCGAAGTAGTCCATGCCCATGGCCCCTTTGGCCACTTCGGCGGCATGACGCCAGCTGCCGTTTTCCACCCGTACCCAGGTGTCGCGGCCAACTTCGATGTGGTGTTCGATAACGCCTTCGCCCATTTCGGAGCGGAACCGCTCCACCAGGGCTTCGCGGGCCTCGTCGACCGGGGCTTCTTCAACCTCTTCGGCTTCTTCGGCTCCAGCCGCCGCCTCTTCAGCGCCGTCTGCTTGCGGGGTCTCGTTCTCAGCTGACGACAATGGGATCTCCCGTCCAACGGGTGGCCATGTCTTCGTTCTGGATCTTCTCTTGCAGCAGAACGATGCCTTCAAGCAGTGCTTCGGGCCGCGGCGGGCAGCCGGGCACGTAGACGTCCACAGGGATGATCTGGTCGACGCCCTTGGTGACCGAGTACGAGTCCCAATAGGGGCCGCCACAGTTGGCGCACGAGCCCATCGAGATGACGTATTTCGGGTCGGGCATCTGTTCCCAGAGCCGCAGTACCGCCGGGGCCATTTTGTCGGTGACCGTGCCCGAGATGCAGACCAGGTCGGCTTGGCGGGGGCTGGCCGGGAAGGGGATAACGCCGAGGCGCATGATGTCGTAGCGGGGCGAAACCATGGCCGAGGCCATTTCGAGGGCGCAGCACGCCAGGCCCCACTGGTACATCCACAGTGAGTAGCGGCGGCTCAGGTTCAACAGGTACGTGAGCGGTTTGGGGATTTTTCCAGATTCAACAAGACCCATTACTTACCTTCCCTTACACCCATCGGAGGACTCCCTTGCGCCAGGCGTAGATCAGCCCGAGCAGCAGGATGAACACAAAGATCAGCATTTCGATGAGGCCAAAGAGGCCGTAGGCCTCGAGCCGGGTGGCCCACGGGAAGATGAACACCGCTTCCACATCAAACATCACAAAGAGCACGGCGAAGATGTAATAGCGCACCTGGCTCTGGCTCCACTCGAAGCCGACCGGGTCCACACCGCTCTCGTAGGGAATGTATTTCTGTGCCTGTCGACGATTCGGACGCAGCAGCGCGCCGAGGCCCAACATCAGCCCAACGAGGACGAACGGGGCCGCCGCGAAGAGCCCGACCGTCAGGTAGTCGCGAAGGAAGTCAGACACGGGGGTTTAGCCTACTTTCCCAGTTGTAAACACACATACTTAGCTCCCGGCCGCGACCAGCTGCGGCAATGCGTCGTTGGCGAAGCCAGAAACCAGGCCCGGCAGGAAACCAACTGCCACGGTAACCAAAAGCGCCAGCCCGATCGAAACGGCGGCGAGAGTTGGGATCCGGATCGGCGGCCCTTCGGCTGCGGTCACCTTGTCGCGGAGCTCGATTCGTGCTGCCGCGGCTTCTTCATCGGACAGGTTGGCATCGATTTCGCCGTGGTCGTCGAGAGGGTCCGACATAAACATGGCGACGATGATGCGCAGGTACAGGAAGGCG
Source organism: uncultured Acidimicrobiales bacterium (assembly GCA_937925845.1). Taxonomy (GTDB): domain Bacteria; phylum Actinomycetota; class Acidimicrobiia; order Acidimicrobiales; family CALAML01; genus CALAML01. Next base: position 71,241 of record CALAML010000077.1, read on the forward strand.
CCGATCACTGCGGTGATCATGGCCGCGATGGCCAGCACGTAGCTCTCGCCCTCAACTGCGGCCCGGATCACATAGAACTTGGCGAAGAAGCCGGAGGTGAGCGGTACGCCGGCCTGGGCCAGCAGGAAGATAGTGAACACCACGGCCAGCATCGGGCGGCGTCGGGACAGCCCGTGATAGTCGGAGAGCGCGTGCAGGTTGTCGCCTTTGCGCCCAACCAGGGTGATCACGCCAAAGCTGCCGGCCACGATGAAGGTGTAGGCGGCCAGGTAGAACAGTGCGGCGGAGACGCCGACGTCGCTGGCGGCGTGAACGCCAACCATGATGAACCCGGCGTGGCTGATCGAGGAGTAGGCGAGGGTGCGCTTCACGTCGGTTTGCACGATGGCCAGAACCGCTCCAACGGCCATGGTGGCGATGGCCAGTACCAGCATCACCGGCCGCCAGTCGTCGGCGGCGTAGTCGGTGAAGGCCAACAGGAACACCCGCATCAGCCCGGCGAAGCCGGCCACCTTCACGCCGGAAGCCATGTAGGCCACCACGGGGCTGGGGGCGCCCTGGTAGACGTCGGGGGTCCAGGCGTGGAACGGCACCGCGGCGATCTTGAAGCCGAAGCCGATCAACAACATGGCGATACCGGCCAACAGAGTGCCGTTGGAGGTGAGGACGTTGGTGGCCAGGAAGCCCTGGATGTCGATCAGGCTGGTGGAGCCGGTGGCGCCGTACACCATCGAGATGCCGTAGAGGAAGAAGGCTGAGGCGAAGGCGCCGAGTACCAGGTACTTCACCGCCGCTTCCTGGGATGCGAGGCGCAGCAGGTGCATGCCGGCGAGCACGTAGACGGCAATCGAGAGGATCTCGAGGCCGATAAAGACCACGATCAGGTCGTTGGCCGAAGCCATGATGACGCCACCGGAAGCCGACAGCATCAGTAGCACGTAGGGCTCGGGGCCCGTAAGGCCCTCGGTTTCGAGGTAGTCGTGCATCACCAGCGCGGCCAGAGCCACCGAGGCCGCCATCAAGATGGTGAGAAAGATCGAGAACCCGTCCACACCCCAGGCCCCAGCTGCGGTGCTGAACGCCCCGGCCTGACAAACCTCTCCGGCCTCGCATACCCGCTGCACCCGGTTCCACAGCGGGATACACGCCACGATGGTGCCGATGGCAACGGCAACGGTGTAACCGGTGAGGGCCCATGACGATTTGGCAAAGGCTGGCATCAACGAGGTGAAGGTGAGCAGCAGCAACCCGCCCACGGCCAGGATCAACAGCGGGATAAACGCCGACCAGGCGATCTCTGGTGTCGGGAGTTGCGGGATGGCTTCGTTCTGAGCGAGAACACTCTGGCTGAGGTGCAGAAGGTTGTTCATGGTCACTCCCCCTCCCCTTCGGCGGTCTCACCGGCGACGGTCGGCACTACGCGCTCAAAGTCGTCGGGCGGGGTGAAGTCGTCGGGTGGGTTGAAGTCGGGAACCTCTTCTTCGATGTGGGCCACCAGGTTCATCACTGCCGGTTCCATCCGTTCCAGCATCGGCTTGGGGTAGATGCCAAGGAACACAATCAGGGCTAGCAGCGGCAGCAGAGCCAGGCCTTCGCTGAAGCGAAGGTCGGCCATAGTGGCGTTGTCGCCTTCGGCTTCACCGTGGAACACCCGTTGGTAGGCCCACAGCAGGTAGAGGGCGGCGAGGATCACACCAGCCGCGGCCACCACGGCCCACCAGCGGGCGGTACCGAAGGCACCTAGCAGGATCAGGAATTCGCCGACGAAACCGTTGAGGCCGGGCAGACCGATCGATGACAGCATCACGACGGTGAAGACGCCAGCCATTATCGGCGCCGACTTCTGCAGGCCACCGAGTTCGGAGATCATCCGGGTGTGGCGGCGTTCGTAGATCATGCCGACCAGCATGAAGAGGGCACCAGTGGAGATGCCGTGGTTCACCATTTGGAAGATGGCGCCCTCGAGGCTCTGCACCGTGAAAGCGAAGATGCCAAGGATGATGAACCCGAGGTGGGCGATCGACGAGTATGCCACGAGCCGCTTCAGATCCTTCTGCATGGTGGCCACAGCCGCGCCGTAGAGGATGCCGATCACACCGAGGGTGAGGAAGAGCGGAGCGAAATAGTGTGAGGCCTCGGGGAAGAGGTAGAGACCGAAGCGCACAAAACCGTAGGTGCCGAGCTTCAGCATCACGCCGGCCAGAATGACTGAACCGGCGGTAGGTGCTTCGGTATGGGCGTCGGGCAGCCAGGTGTGCACCGGGAACAGCGGCACCTTTACGGCAAAGGCCGCGGCGAACGAGAGGAAGATCCAGCGGGCGGCATTTTCGCTGACCTGGAAGTTCTCGGCGATCGTCACCAGGTCGAAGGTGATCGGGTCACCGGTGGCCTTGGCCTGCAGCGACACCAGGGCCAGGATGCCGACCAGCATCAGGGCCGAACCGACCATGGTGTAGAGGAAAAACTTGACCGCGGCGTACACCCGTCGGCCGTGGCCCCAGCCGCCGATCAACATGTACATCGGGACCAGGACGATCTCGAAGAACACAAAGAACACAAACAAGTCGAGAGCGGCAAACACACCGATCGAGCCCGCCTGAAGCACCAGGAGCCAGGCGTAGTACGGCTTCGGGTCGTGTTCGGGCGTGATGGCCACGATGGTGAGCGGGAACAACAACCCGGTGAGTACCACCAGGAACAGCGAGATGCCGTCGATGCCGACGTGCCAGCTGATGCCGAAGTCCGAGATCCAGGTCCGGTTGGTTACGAACTGGAAGCCGGCGTTGGACGTATCGAAGTCGAGCAGCATCGACACGGTGATCACACCGGTGATGGCCGATGCCATAAGCGCCACCATACGGGCGCTGTCGCCGCGCCCTCCCGGCACAAAAGCCACAATCAGCGCGCCGATGGCGGGTACGGCGATGGCGAGGTTCAGCAGGGCCGGGGTCACAGTGCTGTCCTCGAGATGAAGTAGGCCACGGTGGCGATGGCACCGATCGACAGCCCGAAGGCGTAGTTGCGGAGGTAGCCGGTTTGGAAGCGGCGTAGCAGGCTGCCGCCGCCGCTGGTGAGGGCTGCGGTGCCGTTGACGATGCCGTCGATCACGTTGGCGTCAAACCAGGCGAGGAAGGCGAAGAGCCAGCGACCGGGGCCACCCATGAAGCTGGAGAAGGCGGCGTCGAGGCCCCAACCCTTGGCCAGCACGGGTAGTTCGATCTTGGCCGGATCGACCCGACCCTTCAGGTAAACGGCGGCGGCGGCCATCATGCCGATGGCACCAGCCGCGATGGCGATGAGGGCCAGCACCCATTTGGTGCCGCCCTTGAAGCCGAGCTTGGCTTCGTTTTCGTGGATGACCGGTTCGAGCCAGTGCTCAAGGAAGTGGAGGTCCTTGGTGAAGGGCAGGTTGAGGCCTCCAGCCACGATGGCCGCGATCGAGAGCACGATCAGCGGTACAAACATTGTCCACGGGCTCTCGTGGGGGTCACCGGCATGGGCGTGGTCATCGCCATGATGATCGGCGTGGTCCCCGTCGCCGGGGTCGGCGTCCATGGTGGCTACTGCGGCCGAGGTGGTGGCCAGTGCCGTGCCGGCTCCACCGGCGGAGGACTCAGCCAACTCGCCGGCCGCGCCACCAGCACCGACTTCAGCCATCTCGCCCGCCTCACCGTGGCCTTCGACGCCATGGGCTGCTTCGGAGCCGGAGTGGGCGAAGCGGGGTTCGCCGAAGAAGGTCATAAAGACTTGGCGGCTCATGTAGAACGCGGTGAGCAGCGCGGTGATCAGGCCAACCACATACAGCCCCGGGTTCTCGTTCCACGCAAACACGAGAATCTCGTCCTTCGACCAGAAGCCGGAGAACGGCGGCACGCCAGCAATGGCCAGCCAGCCGACGATGAAGGTGGCCGCGGTGATGGGCATGAACTTCTTCAGCCCACCCATCTTTCGCATGTCCTGTTCGTCGTGCATGCCGTGGATGACCGAACCGGAGCCGAGGAACAGCAGGGCCTTGAAGAAGGCGTGGGTGATCATGTGGAAGATGGCGCCGGTGTAGGCACCCACACCGACGGCCAGGAACATGTAGCCCAACTGGCTCACGGTCGAGTAGGCGAGCACCTTCTTGATGTCGTTCTGCGCCACCGCGATAGTGGCCGCAAACAGCGCGGTGCCCACACCGACCCAGGCGATCATCGACGGCACCCAGTCGGCCGACGCGGCCAGGAACGGGTTGAGGCGGGTCATCAGGTACACACCGGAGGTGACCATCGTGGCCGCGTGGATCAGGGCCGAAACCGGGGTGGGGCCAGCCATGGCGTCGGGCAGCCAAACGTAGAGCGGAAGCTGGGCCGACTTGCCGATGGCGCCGATAAAGAACAGCACCGAAATGGCGGTGATGGTGCTTTGGGCCACCCCTTCCATCGCTCCGTCGGTGAGGTCGACGTAGTTGATGGTGCCGAAGGTGAAGAAGGTGGCGAAGATGCCCACCATGAAGCCCCAGTCACCGATGCGGTTGGTAACAAAGGCCTTCTTGCCGGCGGTGGCGTTGGCGTCCTTGGTGAACCAGAACGAGATCAGGAAGTACGAACAGGCGCCCACACCTTCCCAGCCGAGGAAGGTGAGCAGCAGGTTGTCGCCGAGGATCAGCAACAACATGGCGGCGACAAACAGGTTCAGGTACAGGAAGAACTTCGAAAAGTTCACATCCCCGTGCATGTACCCGATGGAGTAAAGGTGGATCAGGGTTCCGACCCCGGTGATAAAGAGGGCCATGGCGATCGAGAGCGGATCGGCTAGGAAGCCGATGTCGACCGAGAACTCTCCGGCGGGAACCCACTCGAAGAGGGTTTGGTTGATGCTGCGTTGGGTGTAGTCCCGGCTGACCAGTTCGGCGAAAACCACCAGCGTCATGGCGAAGGCGCCACCGCAGGCTGCCGTCGCCAGCCAGCCGGCCATCGGTTCGCCCAGCTTGCGGCCGCCGATCAGCAGCGCCACAAACCCGAGCAGGGGAAACAGCGGGATCAGGAAAACGAGGTCGTCTACCGGGCTGGTGACGATTTCGGCTGGCGCCTCAGTGAAGGCGAGGAGTGAAGTCAAAGACATGATCGTGGCGCCTATCCCGCCAGCACCGACAGGTCGTCGGCGGTTGCCGTTGGGCGGCGTCGCATGATGGCGACGATGACGGCCAGACCCACCACTACTTCCGCGGCGGCGACCACAAGAACAAAGAACACTGCAACTTGGCCACCGACGTCGTTGAGCGCGTTGCTGAAGGTGACAAACGAGAGGTTGACGGCGTTGAGCATGAGCTCGACGCACATGAACATCACCAGTGGGTTGCGGCGAATCAGCAGGCCGACCACGCCGATGCTGAACAGCACGGCGGACAGGATGAGGTACCAGTTGGCGGTGATCTCCACTACTCGCCACCTCCGCTATTGGCTTCGGCCATGTCGTCGGAAGTTTCGACGACCGGCGTGCGAAGTAGCACCGGCGTTTCGCGAATTCGGCGGCGGCGGGCCTGTTCCGGAAGATAGGTGTCGGCGTCGACCGCTTCTCCCCGCACCCGGCGGGCCAGCATCACCGCGCCGACGACGGCGATGGTGAGCAGGATGGCGGTGAGTTCAAAGGCGAGGACGTAGTCGGTGAAGAGGAGTCGGCCGATCTGGCGGAAGTCAGCTTCGTCTTCGCCGCCGATGATGGCCCGTCCAACTTCGCGGGCTCCGGTGATTGATTCGTCGCCGGCCAGCAGGCTCACCAGCACCGATGCCAACACGCCTGCGCCGGCGAGGAAGGCCATCGGTCGTTGCGCGGTGAGGCGGCCCACGTCGAGTTCTTCGGCCTTGTCTACACCGAGCAGCATGATCACAAACAGGAAGAGGATCACGATGGCGCCGGCGTACACGATCACCTGGACCGCGGCGAGGAAGTGGGCTTCTTGAGCCACGAACTGCACGGCGACGCCGAAGAGGGTCATCACCAGCATCAGCGCCGAGTGGACCGGGTTGCGGGCCGCAATCACTCCGATGGCTCCGGTGAGGATGATGGCCGCGGAGACAACAAAGACGATGATGTCAACCATGGGCGGCCTCGTGGTCGTGATCACCATGGTCGTGATCACCATGGTCGTGATCGTCGTGGCTGTGGTCGCCATGATCATGATGGTCGTCGTGGCCGTGGCCGCCGTGACCGTGATCGTCGTGGGCGGCGGCTTTGGCTGCTGCGGCCAGTTCTTCGGCGCTCGGTGCGGTCTGGCCCAGTTCCGGGGCCCGCACGCCGTAGCCGAGTTCACCGGCCCAGCCGACCCGTCCGACATAACGGACATCTCCGGAGGGCGAAGTGGCGCGCATCCAGGCCGACGTGTGTTCGTCGTCGCCGGGGCGCCAGTCTTCCCACGGCAGGTGCTTCGGTTGGCCGTCGTCGCCAACCACGAGTTCATCCTTGGTGTAGATCGCGTCTTCGCGGCTGGTGAAGGAGAACTCGAACATCTTGGTTTCGGTGATGGCCTGGGTGGGGCAGGCCTCTACGCAGAGGTCGCAGTGAATGCAGCGCAGGTAGTTGATTTCGTAGATGAACCCGAAACGTTCGCCGGGCGAGACCGGGGCCTCGGGCGGGTTGTCTTCACCGCGAACATAGATGCACTTGGCCGGACATACGCCAGCGCACAGCTCGCAGCCGATGCATTTCTCCATGCCGTCCTCATACCGGTTGAGGACGTGGCGGCCGTGCATCCGTTCAGGCTTGGGCCGCTTCTCATCGGGATACGAGGTAGTGACCGTCTCCTCGAAGAGTTTCATGAAGGTGAGGCCGAAGCCGTCGAGGTATCCCATCAGACACCGGCCTTTGTGAGTTCGTCTTGTTCGTGTTGTTCGGCGGCCTTGATGTCGGCCGCTCGCAGGGCCCCGAGCAACAGCATGGTGCCCAGCGCCAGTCCGGCAAAGATACCGGCGAAGGTGAGGCCCACGTTCCAGTTCTGGTCGTCGCCGACTTGGATGGCGGCCAGGAGCAGGAACCAGCCGAGGGCGAGGGGGATCAGCAGCTTCCAGCCGAGGTCCATCAGTTGGTCGTAGCGCAGGCGGGGCAGGGTGGCCCGGAACTGCACAAAGAGGAAGAGGAAGACAAACAGCTTGAGCAGGAACCAGAACAGCGACCAGATCCAGGCCGGGCCGATCAGCACCGGGCCGGCCGGGCCACCAAAGAACAAGGTAACGATGATGGCCGACATGGTGACCGTGTTCATGAACTCGGCCAGGAAGAAGAGGGCGAACCGGATCGAGCTGTATTCGGTGTGGTAGCCACCGACGATTTCCTGTTCGGCCTCAACCAGGTCGAACGGGGGCCGGTTGAGCTCGGCGGTGCCCGCAATCAGGAAGATCACAAAGGGCACGAAGCCGGTCAGGATCAGGTTCCAGTTGGGCACAACCCCGCCGAAGCCGTCGCCGGCCTGGAAGGTGACGATCTGGTTGGTGCTGAGCGTGCCGGTGATCAGCACCACCGAAGCTACGGAAAGGCCGAGGGCCGCTTCGTAGGAGATCATTTGCGCCGAGGCTCGCACCGAGCCGAGCAGCGGGTACTTCGATCCCGACGACCAACCGGCGAGCATGATGCCGTAGACCGCGATCGATGACATGGCCAAAACCAGCAGAATTCCCACCGGTGGATCGGCGAGTTGCAGCAGGGTCTCGTGGCCAAAAATGGTGACCTCGCCCTGTTTGTCACCGGTCCAGTTACCGGCGATCGGCACCACGGAGAAGGTGAGGAACGCCGGGACCAGGGAGAGGAACGGAGCGATCATAAAGACGATCTTG